>JALDXQ010000038.1:0-45669 GCA_032156805.1 Acidobacteriota bacterium | reverse complement strand
GGGACCGAGAGGTCGCTGGTTCGAATCCAGTCGCCCCGACCACTTCTTCCAAAACCGTTCTTCCATCCCTCAGTGTGTAGCGCCGCATTTACGTGGACGACCAGGACAAGGCCCTGCGCTTCTATACAGAGGTCCTGGGCCTTGCCAAGAAGGCGGACTTCCGTAATGGCCCATTTCGGTGGCTGACCGTAGCCTCTCCCGAGGAGCCGGACGGCACTGAGCTGCAGTTGGCATTGAACGACAACCCCACAGCCAAGGCGTATCAGCAGGGGATATTCCAACAGAGTCTGCCCGCGGCCATGTTCTGCACCGACGATGTCAGAGGCGACTACGACCGGATCAAGGCCCGCGGCGCTGAGTTCACGATGGCGCCCACCGACGTAACGGCCTCGACCATTGCGACGCTGAACGACACCTGCGGCAACCTCATTCAGCTCACTCAGCTGGCACGTTACTGAGGGCGTCGGACGGCGTTCCTGTGAGCCAAACGGCGCCGAGGACACGACGTGACTGCCCAAGGGCCGGCCGGTGCATACCGGCCCGCCCTCGAGCTGGCGTTCCAAGAATATCGCGCCGCCCTCCCGCAGTTTTCTTTCTTACGTACCCAACCGGGTGAACCCCCATTGAGCTACGTCGAGCTCAGTGTGGGTCGTGGTACGTGACGTGCTTCCCAATACTGCGCACGGCCACTCACGCGAGGTATGCGTATGGACACATTCGCACTCGAATCGTTCGAGGATCAGGTTCGTTACTCCGAGGTTGAACGGTGGGTAACGCTCGCCACTGCAGGCGCGTTGATGGCGTATGGGTTCAGCCGGCGCACGTTTCCCGGCATGTGTCTCGCCGTCGCCGCCGCACCGCTCGCTTTCAAGGGCGTGGCCGGGGTGTGGCCTGGCCTGAACAGCGCCCTCACCAGTGACGACACGCGCGTCGCGCTGTCGGCCGATCGCGGCATCCACGTTCGTGAAGCGATTCGACTCGAGAAGCCGATTGCGGAGGTCTATCGCTTCTGGCGCTCGCTCGAGAACCTGCCTCGCTTCATGACGCATCTCAGGAGCGTCACCGATCTCGGCAACGGCCGATCGCACTGGGAAGCCAACGGGCCGGCCCACGTCAAGGTCGAGTGGGACGCCGAGATCATCAACGACGTGGGGAACTCGGTCATCGGCTGGAAATCGCTGCCCGGATCCGATGTGGTCACGGCAGGCTCGGTGAACTTCTCGACGGTGCGCGGCGGGCGAAGCACGCAGGTGTCCGTTCATCTGCAATACAGCCCGCCGGCCGGTCGAGCCGGTGTACTGCTCGCGACTGTCTTCGGCCGCAATCCCGCGAGCATGATTCGGGAGGACCTCCGCCACCTGAAGCAACTGCTCGAGGCGGGCGAGATCCCGCGCGCGAAGGCGAATACGTAGGGGAAGAGCGATGAAAGCAGTCTGCTTCCACGGCAAAGAAGACGTTCGCGTCGAATCCGTGCCCGACCCGGCCATCCTCAATCCACGCGACGCCATCGTTCGAATAACGGCGACGGCGATCTGCGGGTCGGACCTCCATATCTACGGCGGGTACATCCCCACGATGGAGAAAGGGGATGTACTCGGGCATGAGTTCATGGGCGAGGTCGTCGAGGTCGGTCGAGACAATCGGCGCCTCGAGGTGGGCGATCGCGTCGTCGTCCCGTTCACGATCGCCTGTGGGCAATGTTTCTTCTGCAAGGAGCAGCTGTGGTCGTTGTGCGACAACTCGAACCCGAATGCCTGGCTGGCGGAAAAGCTCTATGGCTATTCAGGATCGGGCCTCTTCGGCTACTCGCACATGTACGGCGGGTACGCCGGCGGACAGGCCGAGTTCGCCCGTGTGCCGTTTGCCGACGTTGGACGGCTCAAGGTGGAGTCGTCGCTGACCGACGAACAGGTGCTCTTCCTGTCGGACATCTTTCCGACCGGTTACATGGCGGCCGAGAATTGCCAGATCAAACCAGGGGACACGATCGCCGTGTGGGGTTGTGGACCGGTGGGGCAGTTCGCCATTCGGAGCGCCTACCTGCTCGGCGCGGAGAAGGTGATCGCCATCGATCGATTTCCCGATCGCCTCGCGCTCGCCGCATCGCATGGCAAGGCCCAGGTCCTGAACTACGACGAGGTCGACGTTCCCGGCGCACTGCGTGAACTGACGGGAGGGCAGGGACCGGACGCGTGCATCGATGCAGTCGGGCTCGAGTCACACGGCACGACGCTCGATGCGTGGTACGACCGGGCGAAGACCAGTATGTACCTCGCGACCGATCGACCACACGCGTTGCGTCAGGCCATTGGCGCCTGCCGCAAGGGCGGCGTCGTCTCGATTCCGGGTGTGTACGGCGGCTGGCTCGACAAGTTCCCGCTGGGCGCGGCGTTCGCCAAGGGACTGACGCTGAAGATGGGCCAGACCCATATGCACAAGTACATGCCCGCGTTGCTCGAACGGATCGAGCGCGGAGAGATCGACCCCTCGTTCATCATCACGCATCGGGTGGGGCTCGACGACGCTCCCGAGATGTATCGCACGTTTCGCGAGAAGGAGGATGCGTGCATCAAGGTGGTGATGCGGCCGGGTCAGAATCGGGAGTGAAGCAGGTGCTCGCAAGCACGGACGTTCCCGTGAAACGTGGTCGACACCGATAGTCAAGCGGCGCGATGACTACGCTTCGGCTGCGCTATACGACCCTGATGTTCGACGTCGATGGGACGCTCATCAACAGTAACGAGGCCCATGCCGAAGCCTGGAGACAGGCACTGCGCGAGCACGGTATCGATGCGCAACTCCTCGAGGTTCGGCGCTTGATCGGAATGGGTGGGGACAAGATCCTGCCGGTCTTCGCGCATGTGAGCGAAGACTCCGACAAAGGGCGGGCGATAACACGCCGGAAGAGGGAGCTGTTCAACGCGCGCCTGCCCGAGCTGGCACCGACGCGTGGCGCGCGAGAGCTCATTCAGTTCCTCACTGAACGGCAGGTCGGAATCGTCATTGCCACCTCCGCTGAGGATGGCGAGATGAGTGCGTTGCTTCGACGGGCGGGAGTCGATGATCTGATTCCGGACCGAACGTCGAAGGATGACGTGTCGACGTCGAAGCCCGACCCGGACATCGTGCGCGCCGCGATGACCAGGGTCGGCGCACGGCCAAAGCACACGGCGCTCGTTGGTGACACGCCCTACGACATCGAGGCCGGCGAGCGAGCAGGAATTGACGTGATTGCATTGCGGTGCGGCGGCTATTGGGCAGACGACAGCCTTCGCAGAGCGATCGCGATCTTCGACGATCCAGAGGCGCTCCTCAGGCACTGGCACACACGATAGTTGACAGCGAGCCGCCCAACGGCTGAGTTCGGTTTCTGGTGGGCGCCCGTTTCCCTAGTGTGGAAGGACAGGCCGACGAGCTAGCCGCGGAATCAGGTGTCGCGGCCAGACTGGTGCAGCCAGCCGGAGGGGGATACCATGGGCACCGCGACCATGCAGGAGACAGGGTTGCCTGACCGTCCGGTCGGGATGCAGAGCACGATCGACCTGCTCGAGCGCTTCAAAAAAGGCGATGAGGAAGCGGTCAGCCTGCTGGTCGAACGGTCGATCCCTCCGCTGAAGCGCTGGGCACGGGGACGGCTCCCGCAATGGGCGCGCAGCCTCGCCGAAACCCAGGATCTCGTCCAGAACGCTGTTCTTCGAGCCCTCCCACATTTGAAGACATTCGAGGCCAAGCACCCCGGGGCTCTCCAGGCCTACCTGCGGCAGGCCGTGAACAACCACATTCGTGACGAGATTCGGAAAGTGAAAGTACGCCCCACAGCAAGTGAACTATCGGACGATCAGCCAGACGAGGGACCATCTCCGCTCGAGCGCGCGATCGGGCAGGAGTCGCTCGAACGGTATGAGGCGGCACTCAAGACGCTGCGTGAGGTTGACCGCGAAGCCATCATCGCGCGGGTCGAACTGCAGCAGAGTTACGACGAAATCGCCATTGCGTTGGGGAAGCCGAGCGCCGACGCAGCCCGAATGGCCGTCGTCAGGGCCCTGAGAAACCTTCTCAAGGCCATGTCCACCACGCCCAATCTTCCGGGCGAGTCCGACGCCCGCTGACCATCGCCGCGTAGTATCGTAAGCGTCGCCACCACGGCGACAGCCAAGCCGATACCGGAATCGGAGGACAAGGCTCCTGATCCGTTCGACGACTCGTCGAGACCGGCCGTGCGTGACTGGAGCCGGGGCGCATGGCCGGAGATTCAGACGATCTCGACAAGCTGTTCGAGTCGGTCGCCGACGGTGAGTCGGTCGACTGGGACAAGCTCGAACGCGAGGCGCCTGACGAAGAATCGCGGGCGATACTCCGGCAACTTCGGCTGATTGCGGAGGTCGCCCAGGTCCATCGCTCGCAGGTCGATGAGACGCCGGATCCCGAGTCCACAGCTCCCGTTCCAGTTGGCTCTCGAGGATCGGGCGGGGGGTGGCCGCCTCCGCGACTGCCACACGTTGCGACTGCGCCAGCGCCCGGCGAAGGTGGCTCGTGGGGTCACCTTCTGCTGGTCCGCAAGATCGGCGAGGGGTCCTACGGCGAGGTCTATCACGCGCACGACACGTGGCTGGATCATCCCGTTGCTCTCAAGCTGCTGAAGCCCGAAGCCGAGAGCCGCGTCCAGCCCTCCGACCTCCTGCACGAAGCACGCAAGCTCGCCCGCGTTCGTCACGTCAACGTCGTCACCGTTCACGGAGCGGACCGTCACGACGGTCGTGTCGGCTTCTGGATGGACTTCGTCGACGGTGAGACGCTGGCGGCAAGGGTCGCGAAGGGCCGGATGAGCGCCGGCGAGGCGGTCAGCATTGGTCAGGAAGTTTGTCGCGCTCTGGCAGCGGTTCATCAGGCCAGGCTCATTCATCGTGACGTGAAGGCGCAGAACGTGATGCGGGCGCATGACGGCGGACGGATCATCCTGATGGACTTCGGCGCGGGCGAGTTCGTTGGAGATGCCGTCGGCTCCCGCGCCCAGGGCACGCCGCTGTATCTCGCGCCGGAGTTGTTGCGGGGCGAGAGCGCGAATATTCGAACTGATATCTACGCCGCTGGTGTGTTGCTCTATCACCTGGTAACAGGGAGCTTTCCCGTCGAAGCCGCGTCGCCGGCAGCGTTGGTCGAGGCGCACCAGCGAGGTCTGCGGCGTCGTCTGCGAGATGAGCGACCCGACCTGCCGGAGTCGTTCATCGCCATCGTGGAACGCGCCATCGACCCAGACCCGCTTCGCCGCTACGGGTCGGCCGGCGAGATGGAGGCCAAACTCGCAGGGGAGCCCATCACCGGACCGCAGGGAGCAGCATCGCCGCGTCTCCACTCAGGGCGGCCCTCGCTGAGTCTGCCGAGGCGGGCAGGTGCGGCGCTCGCCGGCGCAGTCGTGTCGATCGCGTTTCTCGGTTTTGTCGCATCCCGCTTCTTCGAAGTGGTTCTCCAGATCGATCGCGACTTCTGGCTGGGCTTCGTGGATTCCTTTGCGATCGGGATGAGCGGTTTGTTCCCCTACATTGTCTTTTGGCTCTTCGGCGGGGCGGTGCTTGCCTTGCTCGCCGCCCTGTGGACTCTGCTTCCAAAGGTGCTCGCGCGTCCGCTAACCAGGATGAACGCGTGGTTGGTCGCAGCTGATCCCACGCGACTGGCGACCAGTATCTTGCTTGCAGGTGTCGTTTCGTGCGTGATGCTCAACCTGGTCGCCTACCGGGAGCTTTTTGCCGCGCTCTATGCCCTGAGAGACTTGCCGGCGGGTGGGTCGGTTAGCTCAGTCGACTTAGCCATCCTCGGACCAGACCGCAATGCCGTTCGCGTTAGTCACCTCCTGCTGTCCGTCTATCTCAGCATGCTTCTCGGTCTCGCGGTGTGGCGGTTTCCAAGGCTGGAGACACAGAACGCGTCATCCACCGTGCGCATGATGAAGTGGGGGACCCTGATAGTTGCCTTCGTCGTCATCGCGTGGGACGTCATGCCCCGCCGGATTCTCTGGGAGACACATCCCGTCGTCGAGTTCGAAGGTCGAACCCGGTCCGTTATAGCCAGTACGGGGGAAGAGCCGGACGACGAACTTTTTCTGTACACCCCTGAGGAGCCTGCGACGCCCGGTGTCAGAGTTCGCCGAAGCGCGCCAGGGCTCAAGTTTCTCAGCCCGCGTTCGCTCTTCCAGGGAACCGCTCGAGAGACGGGACTTTCCCGTTAGATGGAGGCTCGGATGTTACAGCGTCGCCGTTGGATAGCCGTGTGTGCGCTTGCCCTCTTCTTCGGTGCGCCTAGAGCCGCCACGGCAGGGATCGTCGAAATCATTGCGGAAATGAGCGGACCGCAGATGATTGGGTTTCCGCTTGAGTGTCGACTGGGCGTCTCGAGACAAGGCACCTCCCTCGAGTTCTGTCACTGGTTTTGGACGTTTGCAGGGACCGGCCCCAACCGCGAAACTAAGACCTGGCTCACGCTCGAAGGAGGCCCCTACTTTTCGACGGGAGCGGGCACGAATTCTGATCTGTATGAAACGGGTGATGTGTGGATGTTGACGTTCGATCCGATGATCGAGCGCGTCAGCATAGGGGATGCCGGAAGGGGTGTGTATCACGGCGCCGGTATGACGACGAATTTCCTCTTCGGAAATCGTTTCCGTCGCTTTGGGAACGTCGGATTCAAACTTCGCCCGGCCGGCTTCATCATCCCGGTCGGAAGGGGTGCCTTGGACTTGTCCTATACCCTTCGAATCTATCCAAGACGATTTACAGCAGACGACTTCGAAGTGCCTGGGACTCCTGAGGACGGCGTGGAATTCGTGCAGGCGGGGGTCATTACGTTTCGCTTCTAAACTCGGAACCGGCACTCCCTTCCTCTCATCAGAGGTTTTCGGAGAGCCGGCGCTCGAAAAACCGTCTTTCGATTTCCTGACGTGTAAGTGCCAGGGCCCGCTGATAAGCGGCCCTGGCTTGTTCTGTTCGCCCCAGCCTTCGAAGCAACTCAGCACGCGCGGAGTGGGCGAACTGGTACTCGGCCAGATCACCGCGCGCAAGGATCGCATCGATGATCTCGAGACCTGCAGCAGGACCGTCGCGCATCGCTAGCGCAACGGCGCGATTCAGTTCCACGACAGGCGATGGATCGGCACGCACGAAAACGTCGTAGATGCCGACAATCTGAGGCCAGTCGGTGGCGTCTGCCGTTACCGCCTCCGCATGGACCGCCGCGATTGCCGCCTGCAGTGAGTAGGGCCCAAACCGGTGTGACGACAGCGCTCGTTCGACGAGTGCGAGGCCCTCGGTAATCAGCCCCCGATTCCACAGCGACCGGTCCTGGTCCGACAGCAGCACGAGTTCACCGTCCGCCGACGTGCGAGCGGCTCGTCGCGATTCCTGCAGAAGCATGAGTGCCAGCAGCCCGATCACCTCGGCCTCGGGAAGAAGCTCCGCGAGCAACCGTCCCAGTCGAATCGCTTCGGCCGAGAGGTCATGACGCGTGAGCGAACTGCCCGAGGACGCCGAGTACCCCTCGTTGAACACGAGATAGATGACGTGAAGCACCGCGTCGAGCCTCCTGGGGAGCTCGGCGCGATCGGGCACCTGATAGGGAATGCCGGCGTCACGGATCTTGGCTTTTGCCCGGACGATGCGCTGGGCGACGGTGCGTGGAGCGGTGAGATAGGCGTGTGCGATCTCTTCCGTCGTCAGGCCGCACACTTCGCGAAGCGTGAGCGCAATCTGGGCATCCGGCGGAAGTGCCGGGTGACAGCAGGTGAAAACGAGCCGCAGCCGGTCGTCTTCGAGCAGCTGCCCCTCGAGTGGAACAGGGTCGACTGATGTTTCGAGTTGCTTCGCCAGCTGCGCGACCGAGGCATCGAAGCGAGCCCGTCGCCGCAGGACATCGATCGCCTTGAAGCGACCGGTGGAAACCAGCCACGCGAACGGGTTGCCAGGCAACCCGTCGTGTGGCCATTTCTCGACCGCGGCCGCAAAGGCCTCGTGCAGCGCTTCCTCGGCGAGATCGAAATCCCCGACGAGGCGGATGAGCGTTGCCAGAACACGGCGCGAGTCCGAACGGTAGAACGTCTCGATCTGGCTGGTGACCGGGATCTCGCTCAGCTGAACACCTCGATCGGCCGCACCTCCACCGAACCGGTGCGTGCCGAGGGAATTCGCGACGCGACCTGGAGCGCGTCGTTCAAGTCCCGCGCCTCGATCAGGTAGTAGCCGCCCAGCTGTTCCTTCGTTTCGGCGAATGGACCGTCGGTCGTTGACATCTTGCCGTTCCGCATCCGGACAGTGGTTGCGGTATTGACTGGTTTGAGCGCTTCGCCCGCGACGTAGTGGCCAGTTTTCTTGATGTCGTTGGTGAAGGCAAAGTACTCGCCCATGAAGGCGTTGGCGTCGGCCTCGGACATCGTCGCCATCTTTGATTCTTCATCGTAAATCAGGCACAGATACTTCATTCGTGTCCTCCTGAATGGGGGTTTATTCCGCCCTTTCATTACGTAGTCGCTCGGCCCCTGTCGAATTCGACAACTGGTTCGCCAGGTACGCCGGATCGTGTAGATTCACAACAATTCGGGGAATCGCCATGAAACGTATCGTTGTTCTGAGTGCCTGTGCGGCTGTGTTCGCCCTGCAGGCGTCGTGGGCTGTTTACACGCAAACGGCCAAGCCTCCCGGGCCCCTCCGCACCGAGCGGGTCAAGGGCGATCTGTACATGGTCTCGGGTGAGGGAGGCAATGTCGCGCTCTACGTGACGTCGGAAGGGGTGGTCCTGGTCGACGACATGTTCGACCGCAACCATGCCGACATCCTCGCGCAGATCAAGTCGGTGACGAACCAGCCCCTGCGCTACGTCCTCAACACCCACCAGCACGACGATCACGCCGGTGGCGATCTCAAGATGCTGCCGATTGCCGAAGTCATCGCGCACAAGAACGTCCGCGCCAATCTGGCCAACATCAAGCAGCCGTACTACGAGGACACGCCCGGAACACCGATCGGCTTGCCGCGCGTCACGTTTACGACCGAACTGGCGGTCAATCTGGGGGGCAAGGAAGTGGTGGCGCACTACTTCGGTCGCGGCCACACCAACGGCGACGCCGTGATCTTCTTTCCGGGGGAGAGGGTCATTCACACCGGCGATCTGTTCCTCAATTTCCGGGGCGGCGGCAGGGGAGGCACACCCGCACGCGAGCGGCCGCCCGGCGTCCCGATCTATGTCGACTACGTCCAGGGCGGGAGCTTCCTCGACTGGTCGAAGACGATGGACGAGATGCTCGAGCTCGATTTCGACACGGTGATTCCGGGCCATGGCCCGGTGTCAACCAAGGCCGACCTGGCGAAGTTCAGGGCTGACCTCGAGACGATGCGAACGCGGCTGACCGGGCTCATCAAGGGTGGCAGCACGAAAGCGGAGCTCGCAAAGATCCTGGAGGACGACTACGGGTGGCGATCGACCGGATGCCCACCGAGTCCTCCGACGGCGGGCTGCCTTCAGTACCAGCAGCTCGATGCGTTGATGCAGGAGCTGGGACGCTGAGTTCGATCACGATGGCGAGTTGATGCTGCTCGATCTCGGCGCGTCTGCCCATCATCCACACACGAACGAAGGTGCCGCTCGAGCAGGTGTTTCGGTACGAGAGGCCACGGAGGTCGGGCTGAAGCCGGACACTACGAGAGAGATATGCGAGAGTTACGGGAGAGCAAAGACGTAGATCGCGCCTCCCTCGGGCACCTCGGGGTACTGTCCGGGGAAGAGTCGATTCAGTCCGTTGTTCATTCCGCGCGGATCGCCGCCCCACCCGCTGTGCACGGCGAGGTATTGCTTCCCGTTGACAGAGAACGTCGTCGGTGGCGCCACGATGCCGGATGTGGTGACGAACTCCCATAGCGGCTTTCCACTCGCCGCATCGAAGGCGCGAACCTTTCGATCGTTTGTCCCGCCCGTGAAGACGAGGTCGCCAGCGGTTGCCAGCATCGAGCCCCAGGTCGGGCTGGTGGGGTAGGGATGCGTCCACACTTTCTGCCCGGTATCGACGTTCCACGCCTGGACCTCGCCGATGTGGTTGGTGCCGGGAGCGGTGAATTGCCCGCCGGATTGTGACCCAGCAAACGATCGACCCTTCTGGTACTTGATCGGCACGCCGGTCAGGATGCCGCACAGCCCCGAATTGGCGGGAATGTAGATCATCCGTGTCTGCGGGCTGAATGCGATGGGCGGCCAGTTCTTGCCGCCGTGTGGACCAGGGCAGAACTCAGCCCGCTTGCCTGTGCCCGGCTTGCGGGCGGGATCGATGTCCGGCCGGCCGGTCATGGGATCCAACCCACGGAAGACATTCTGCGTCACGAACGGCTTGCCCTCGACGAAACGAATCGGACCGTTGCTTCGCTCGAGAAACCACAGGTAGCCGTTGCGGGCGACGTTGACCAGGCCTTTGATCGTGCGGCCGTTGCGCTGGTAGTCGATGAGGAGAGGCGGCGAGACCTCGTCCCAATCCCACGACTCGTTCGGGTTGTACTGAAAGTGTCCCCTGATGCGCCCGGTTGCGACATCGAGCGCAACGGTCGATGCGACGTAGAGGTTGTCGCCGGGCCGCTGATCGCCCATCCACGGGCCGCCGTTACCGGTGCCCCAGTAGGCGATGTTGGTCTCGGGATCGTAGTTGCCGGTCACCCATACCGGCGCACCTCCCGTTCTCCATTGCTCGCCCTTGGGCCACGTCTCGCTGCCAGGCTCGCCCGGCGCAGGCACCATGAACGTGCGCCACTGTTCCTTGCCGCTCTCAGGATCGAAAGCCGCGACGAACCCGCGCACACCGAACTCGCCGCCCGAGGCGCCAACCATGACCTTGCCGCCGGCCACCAGCGGTGCGAGCGTGATGTAGTAGGCCGACTGGTTATCGGCTACGGTCGTCGTCCAGACCTCGCGGCCGGTCCGCGCATCGAGCGCTACGAGCACAGCCTCCGCAGCCGCGTAGTACACCTTGTCGCCGTACAGGGCGATGCCGCGATTGGTGTCGTGCAGCACGAACACGTCCTTCGGACGTGGGCGCCGGTATCTCCACAGCAGCTCACCGGTGACGGCGTTCAGTGCCATCACCTGGTTGTTGGGTGTGGAGACGAACATGACGCCGCCGTTGACGATGGGCGCGGCCTCGTGGACTTTGAGTTCGTCGGTTGGCACGCGCCAGACCTGCCGAAGCCGGGTCACGTTTTCGCGAGTGATCTCCGACAGGGGACTGAAGCCCCAGCCGTCGTAGGTCCGCCGGATCATGAGCCAGTTCTGCTCCTCGGGCTTGAGGAGCCGTTCGGCAGTCACGGGACGATAATCCCGGAACGCTGGCGAGGACGTCTCCGGCGCCGAGCCGCGTTGCGCGATGAGCGGGAACACCAGCGCCGCTGATGTCAGGACCCCAAGACCGATCCGCACAAGGGAACTGGACATGGCGGGAGTTTACACCGTGTATGCAGGTCCTCAGTTCTTGGTCCTTGGTTCTTTGTGGGTCCTGGTGTCCTTGGTCCGTCCTTTGTCCGTTGTCCGATCTGCGCAGGCGTGGGTCGGGGCCATGGACGCGGGGACCATGGACGGACACAGGACCATGAACCGACTGAGTACCCAGAACGAAGGACCAAGGACTGACAGCCTTACCACGTGAAACGCGCGCTAGCTAGCCTTCGGGCTCCTGCGAGAGGAGATGCAGCCTGGGCGCGACATTGACAAAGGCGTCAACCACGGCGGGATCGAAGTGAGTGCCCCTGGACTGCACGATGTGAGCGATCGCTTCGTCGTTGGACATCGGTGTCTGGTAGAGACGGCGGGTGATGATCGCGTCGTAGACGTCGACGACCGCCATGACCCTGCCCGGGATCGGGATTGCGGTTCCGCTCAAACCCTCCGGATACCCCGAGCCGTCCCACCATTCGTGGTGCGTGTAGACGATGTCCTTCGCGATCGACAACGCCACATCGTCCTTAACGCCGGCCGCACGTTCGGCGTTCTCGATGACGTCTCGTCCGTACCGTGGGTGGCGTCGCATCTCGGCGAGCTCTTCGGGCGTCAGGTGTCCGGGTTTGTTCAGGACGCGGTCGGGCACGCCTACCTTGCCGATGTCGTGAAGGGGCGCCAGGCTGGCCAGCAACTCGATGCGTTCCGGTGTGAGGTAGACGCGGTACACCGGGTGCTTCGCCAATTCCTCAGCGATGACGCGCGTGTACTTCTGCGTGCGCTTCGAATGACGGCCCGTCTCCAGGTCCCGTATCCCTGTCAGCGACAACAGCGTCTGCACCATGAGACGGTGCGACTTGGCCGTCTCTTCGCCGGCGCGCTCCGCGCGGCGCCGTTCGACGGCGAAGGCCGCAACGGTCATGGCCGCGAGGCCGCCAAGCAGTCCTATCGAGGGATAAAGCGGCGAGAAATATGCGCCGTCAGTGGCCAGCAGTGACCGCGTGCCGGTCCATGTGGCCACAAGGAATGAGATCGCGGCAATGGCGCCCCACACGAGACCGAAGCGTGCGACGACCAGCGCGGTGATGGTACCGAGACCAATCACTGCCTGCGTTTCGAGTGTCACGCCGTGTTCGGGCCGGTACATGAAGTCGCGTTGCAGCAGGTTGTCTGCCACGGTCGCCTGGACTTCGACGCCGACGAAGAGCGTATCGAGTGGTGTCGCCACCACCTCGCGTGTGCCGAGCGCGGTCGTGCCGACGAAGACGATGCGGTCGGTGAACTGCTCCGGTGGGACGTCGCCGTTCAGGACGTCAACCGCGGAGATGTAGGGAAACGTGCGTCTTCCGCCGCGATATCGCAGCAGCAGGTTGCTCTTGCCGTCGAGAGGGATGTCCTGGCCATCGACGCCGAGCGACGACGTGTTGATGTTGGCAATTCGCAGCACGAGGCTGGTTGCGTCGGTGACCGAGCGGACCGCGGCGAGCGAGAGCGCAGGATAGACGCGATCGCCGTACTCCATGAGTAATGGTGCGCGCCGGAGAATGCCATCGGGATCAGGCGCCGCGTTCAGGAATCCGGATGCCGTTGCCGCCGCCGTCAATGTCGGGATATTGCAGACGGCGCTGGTCGCCCTGAAGAAGGGGTCGTCGGTGTGGACCGTCGGGCTGCGCACGATCGGCAGGCCGAGCGCATGCTGCACGCAGGGCCTTGGCGCTTCGTGTGTCGGCTCGAACAGCAGGCCGTAGCCGAGGATGACGCCACCTCGGCGAATGCTCTCGGAGAGCACCGCATCCGGCGATCGACCGGACCCCTCGTAGCGGTCGTTCTCCGCGAACATGATGTCGAGTGCGACCGTTGCTGCACCGCGTTCACGCAGGGCATCGATCAGCCGACTGATGATGTCGCGCCGCCATGGCCACTGTCCGACCGCTGCCAGGCTCTTTTCGTCGACGTCAACGATGACGACTTTGCCACTCGGCAGGCGAGTCGGGGTCCAGCGGACGAGCCTGTCGTAGACCGAGTATTCGAGGCTAACGAGGGCGGCCGGTCGCGTCAGCGACAGGACGGCTGCGGCCAGCGTGGGAAGGAGGCCACAGAGCAGCAGGATCCTGCGATAGCGAGGGCTCATCGAACCGTGATTTCGACGCGCCGATTCCTTGGCTCGGACACTTCATCTGCCGTTGGCACGAGCGGCGTCGCCTCTCCATGTGAGGTCACCGTGATTGCGGATCCATCCAGTCCGGCCTCGACGAGACGGGTACGCGCGACATTGGCGCGTCTGAGCCCGAGTCCGATGTTGGCGGTTGCCGCGCCGACCGTGTCGGTGTGGCCAACGACTGTGACCTCCGGCGCCGGATAGGTTTTGACCGCGGCCTGAACCTGACTCACGAGCTTGCGGCTTTCGTCTGTGAACTCGTCGGAGTCGAACTGAAAGTACAACGTGAAATGGGCCGGCGCCGGTGGCTGCGCCGCCAGCGCGTCGCCGAAGATCCGCTGGACGTCGGTGGCGCTCATCTCCGTGACTGGCGCCGGGGCACCGCCCACGGTGACGCGCGTCATCGCGCGTTCGGTTGCGAGTTCGACTGAACCGGAAGGGTTGGAAACGGTGGCGCGCCCGACGGTGCCGTCGGGTTCTGCCAGCAGGACGACTGTAGTTTCTCCCTTGCGCTGCTGAGTCCGTGACCGGAGGCCGCAGGCCACTTGCAGGCCTGCGGCAATGACTACCAGTATCACGACTCTGCGCGCGACGGTCATTCGGATGCGACGCGGACCGCTAGAGTCGTTCCCCGAACGCCGACGATTGCCGAGGGCGTTTCGAGACGGGTGGAGTCGGGTGCGAGCTTCGCAATCTGACCGGACACGTACACAGCGATACCCCGAAGGAACTGCATCGCGAGCCCGACTGAGCCTTCCGCTGGCGCGTACCGGAACGTGTCCAGCCGAACCTCGCTGCTCGGACCAAGCGACACTCTCGTGTCGTCATCGAGCGTGATCCCGATCCGGCCGTCCTCGCCGGTTCTCAGGCTGTCGGACTCGAACACCGACTGACCGACCTCGGCTCGCAGAGTTCCACCCGCTCGGACGATGAAGGCGGACCCGGACACCACCTTGACACGTCCCGCGGGAGACGGCTGTTGAGCAAACGCCGGCGCAGCCAACAGAACGAGTCCGATGACGGCGAGCCAGTGTTGACGGGCCTTCATATGACGCTCCACATCCAGGGGCAGAACTCTACTGTGCCAGAGACTGCGGCCCAGAACAAGGGACGCGTAAGGGGCTCCGGAGCGTTCAATTTGGTGCCAACCAAAATTGAATGTTGGTCACCGAATCTGTAAGGACCTGTCGGGTAAGGGTAATGCGTTGGCCGGCGCGGTCAGCGACTCGACGCGGAAAACTGGCGGTGAACCGAGGTTCAGCCACCGCCGGTCAGTGGCAGTCGCGCGTCGGCCGGCTCACCCGAAACTGTGGCGATGGTGCATCGCTCCACAGGTAAGCGTCTCCGATCTGCCGCAGAAATCCCTCCGCGAGCAGTGCCTCGAATGCCTGCGGCCGCGCTGAGCAAAACCGTTTCAGGTGCAGCAGTGCGCAACCGTTCTGCATGGAGGGCGAATTGCTACCAACGAGCCCCGGTGGATACGCCCGTTCGCCTGCTCGTCGTCGATCTCGACGCCCGGCACCTGACTGCCATGGCGGACCTCGCGGATGAGGAAGGGATCGATCTGCGTACGGCTTCCGATGCGACGGGGGCGATACGGCAGTGCCGGCTCGAATATCTCGACCTGGTGATGATTAACGCCGGGCGCGACGGGGCGTCAGGAGCCAACCTCCTGGAGACCATCCGGACCTTGCGGCCGACCGTGCGCGCGGTCCTGATCAACGGGGCGCAGGTCCCGATTCGCCAGATGCTGCGCGACCTCCGGAGCGAGCCGCGCCACGTTCCCTGTTGCGACGAGTTTCAGCACATCCCTTCGCAAGGGCTTGCGATGCAGGCCCACGCATAACTCGCTCGCCGGCTTGACCAGCGAAGCGTGTGAGGCAGCGCCGCGCTGGTGTTCAGATCAGTCGAAAGGCCGCGGCGGCAATCAACGTTGGGCCAAGGGCGCCGAGGAGGAGTCGCAGCGGTTGGACCGCGCCATCGAAGTGCCGGGCGAGCAGTGCCTGACCGGCAGGGTTCGGCGCGTTGGCAATGACCGTCAGCCCGCCCCCGGTGACAGCGCCCTCGACGAGGGCGATCTTCAATCTGTCGTCGAGGTTCGGCACGAGAGTACCGAGGTAGGTGATGAGTGCGTTGTCGTTGAACGCGGTCAGCACTGCCGACCCGAAGAAGAGCGGTACCTCCGTCAGTCGCGAGAGGAGTGGTGCGATCCACCAGGCCTGAAGCCCGCCGTGAATCACCAGCCCTGCGAGGAAGAAGCCGACCAGCATCGGCGGCCGCAGGTCGAGACGTCCCTGATACGCCGTGGTGACTGTGCTGAATCCCAGGAAGAAGAGGAACCCTCCGATCAGCAGCGTCGGGTAGTGGGAGTTCAAGATGGCCCACGCCATGAACGCGAGGTGGACAGCCGTGACCCAGATCGGTATCGACGGCATGGAGCCGTTGGATGAAAACTCGGCTGATGACGGTTCGGCTGACGAAAGCTCGGCTGACGACGGCTCGGTTGCGGATGTCTGTGCGCCCCGCGGGAGGTCGCCGAGCTGCCGGCGGAACAGGAGGTAACCGATCAGCGTGGAGAGCACGACCGCGAGCGCCGCGCGCCAACCGAAGTGCCCCAGCATGAACGAGGTATCCCAGCCCCACGGCCTCGCAACCATCAGCACCGGTGGCGCGGCGAAGTGCGTCAGCGTCCCCCCGATCGAGACATTGACGAAGAGCAGACCCAGCGTCGCGTACTTCAGGCGGATCGTCGGGCCAAGCTCGAAGAAGTGCTTCGAGAGTAGCAGCGCGCAGATCGTCATCGCCGCCGGTTCCGTGATGAAGGAACCGAGCAGGGGGCCGACGGTGAGGATCGTGACCCACCATGCCGCCGGCGTGCGGCCGCCGAGCGTCGCAATCCGCTCGAGGCCCGCCTCCGCAAGCGCCATGATGGGACGTGTCGATGCCAGCACCATGATGACGACCACGAAGATGGCCTCGGTGTAGTTGACCGTGTCGTTGACGTAGACCTTCGCCTCTTCCCAACCTCTGTAGAACACGAACGCCGCGATCAGCGGAATGACCCAGAGACCAAAGACCAGCTCGACTTCACCGACGAAGTGAAGGCCGTTGGCAAGAATCGACGGGGTGGCCGGCGCGCCGGCGGCGCGGAGCCGAGCGTCATGTCGATGCTGCACTTGATGCGCGAACGTCATGACGCGAGCCGTCAAGAAGGTGTGAACGATGGCGAAAAAAAAGATGGCCGTTGCCGCCAGGTTCAGTGGATCGAGTGGATTCATGACTGCGGGTTACCCGTGACTCTGGAAGTTCGACAGCGGGGCAAGTCAGACGTCAGCTAGAATGCCTCGGCGGCCGGGCAGGCCGAGAGGCGGTGGGATGAGCGGCGAGCGGATCGATCTGAAGACCAACGATGGCGTGCTGGATGTGCACGTCTTCACTCCTGAAACGGGAAGCGGTCCCTGGCCGGGCATCGTACTCTACATGGACGCGTTCGGCATTCGCCCGGCGCTCGCGGAGATGGCTCAGCGACTGGCATCGAACCGGTATACGGTAGCGCTCCCCAACCTCTACTACCGGACGCCCTTTGCGCCGTTTGCGCCGAACGTCGTGGCAACCGAAGGCCCCGAGCGGGAACGTTTCAAGGGCATGATTGCGTCGATCAATCAGAACATGATCATGCAGGACACGCGAGTGGTGATCGAGCGGCTCGATCGGCATGCGTCAGTGGGGCGAGGAAGTCTCGGCGTGCTGGGCTACTGCATGGGTGGTGGTTATGCCCTCACCGCCGCGGGTACGTTTCCGGATCGAGTCGTTGTTGCGGCATCGTTCCACGGAGGGTCGCTGGCCACTGACAAGCCGGACAGCCCTCATCGGCTGGCTCCGAAGATGCGGGCGCGCGTCTATATCGGTGCGGCCGAGATCGATGCGAGCTTTCCACCCGAGCAGCAGGTTCGGCTGGACGGTGCGCTGACCGACGCAGGCGTTCGGCACACCATGGAGATCTACCCGAAGGCGAAGCATGGCTTTGCTGTCACGGGCCACATCGCGTACGACGCTGAGGCTGCTGCACTGCACTGGCGGCGCCTGTTGGATCTGTTGAAGGAGACGCTGTAAATTTCTCTCAGGAGGCTTCATGAAACGCGGACTGGTTCTGGTAATGAGCACGATCGCCGTGATGACGGTGGCAGCGAATGCACAGGCGCAGGGAAGGGGAGGCGCGCCCGCGTGCACGACAGTAGCGTGCGACGTACTAGGTGACTGGGGCAGGGGCTACGGGCTGCTCATCGGCGAGGCCGAGGCCATGCCAGACGACAAGTACAGCTTCAAGCCCACACCGGCGCAGCAAAGCTTCGGTGAACGGCTGATGCATGTGGCCATGATCGACCTGAAGCTGGTGAGCACGCTTGGCGGCAAGACGCCGGCGCCAATGGTCAATCCGAAGGCATCCACCAAGGCCGAAATCGTCGCGGCGCTGCGACAGGTCAACGACTACGGTGCTGCCGTGCTCAAGGAGTTCAACGACACGCAACTGGCGGAGCGCGTCGCGTCGCTGCCGTTCCTGGGTCCAACCGCCAGCCGGCTGCGCGTGATCTACTTCGCGATGTCGCACAGCCAGGACATCTACGGTCAGCTCGTTGTCTATCTGCGCCTCAGCGGCATCACCCCGCCAGCGAGCAACAGACCGTAGTTCTCAGCTCCGTCGTGAGAGTCAAAGGCGGGTCTCCCAGACCCGCCTCGTTCGCCCCACCCTCGCCGCGCATGCCTACCGGCCTGGCGTCGCCGGCGCTGCGACGCGACTTACCGCCAGGATGGCAGGGCGATCGGCGCTGACGTGACTGTGACTGGATCACCCTCATAACGCACCTGCTCGAGGAAGAGGCCCGAGGCCGGCGCCGTCAATCGAGCAGGGACCTCGGAATCGCTCGACAGCATCGCTACCGCCTCGTCGACCGTCAACCCTCCTCGCCCAACTTCGACGATCACGCCGACGAGCCGGCGCACCATCTTCCAGATGAAATGGGATCCCTCGACACGAAAGAGGAGGAGCGCGCCTGCCTCGTGGATCTCGAGTGCGCTCAGGCTGACCTTCGTCGACTTCTCATTCGGGTCGTCATCGGAGAACGAACGAAAGTCGTGAAAGCCGACAAGCCGCGACGCGACGACTCGCATGCGCGTCAGATCGAGCTCGTCTTTCACCCACCAGACAAACGGCTTGGCGAATGCTGTGCGCCTCCTGGCAACCTGGTAGATGTAGCTCCTGCTTCGTGCGCTGTGCCGCGCGTGGAAGGTGTGCCTGACCTTCCGGATGTGAAGGATGTTGATGTCGGCCGGCAGTTCGTCGTTGATGCGCCGCATCAGCGCGTCGGGCGGGACCTGCGTCGTCAGATCGAGGTGCGCGACTTGCGCGAGTGCGTGCACACCTGCGTCAGTACGGCCGGAGGCATACAGCTCGAACTCGCGCGCGCCGCTGGCGGCCCTGATTGCGCGCTCGAGCTCTCCCTGGATCGTCCGCGCGTTCTTTTGCACCTGCCAGCCGCTGTAGCGGGTGCCGGCGTACTCAATCGTCAGCTTGAACCGCACGAGTTGGCGTTGGGAGTTGAGAGTCGAGAGCGATCAGCGGCCTCCCATTTTCTGGAGAACCTGCCCAAGCTGTCGTAATTCCTCACCGTAGGTCGCCCAGTCGCCGCTCTTCTGCGCGGCGACGGCGCGGTCGTAGTGCGTTCGCGCCTGGGCTGCCAGCGCATTCAGTGCGGGGTCGGCGCCTGGCGGCGCTGGAGCGCGTTCAACCGGTGCGGCCGGCGCTGGAGCGGCGGTGTCCAGCTCGCTCGTTGGGGGCGGTGGCGCCTTGCCGCCGAACAGTTCCGCGAGTCCGGCCTCGAGGGTCTCCTGCATGACGATGCGGTTCTCGTAGGCCACGATGACGCGGGTCAGTTCGGGAATCCGTCCGCCCGATGCGCGGAGGTAGAGCGGGCGCACGTAGATCAGCGACTCCTCAATCGGGATCACCATCAGCGTGCCCCAGATGACCTGCGAGCCCTGCTGATTCCACAGCGTGATCTGCGGCGCGATGACCTGGTCCTGCGAGATGCGGGCGACGACCTGGCGCGGACCGAACACGAGCTTCTGTTTCGGGAACTCGAACACCCGCATCTTGCCGTAGTGCTCGCCGTCGCTGCGAGCGACCAGCCAGGCGGCGAGGTTGTCACGTCCCCGTGGCGTGAACGGCAGCATCTGGATGAACTCGGCTTGTGGCTCGCCCGGCAGCCGCATGATCGTGTAGTACGGCTGCATCGCACGGCTCTCGCCGCCATCGTCGACGGCAGGAATCTCCCACTGATCCTCGCGGTTGTAGTACACGGCGGGCTGAGTCATGTGATACGTGGCATAGACCTGCGCCTGCAGCGCGAAGATGTCCTCCGGATAGCGGACGTGTTCACGAAGGCTGTCCGGCATCTGATCGAGCGGCTTGAACGTATCGGGGAAGATGCGCGCGTAGGTTGCGGCGATCGGGTCAGAGGCATCCGCAAGATACGCCGTGGTCGTCCCGTTGTAGGCGTCGATGACGAACTTCACCGAGTTGCGGATGTAGTTCACAGGTCCGGCGGGCGTCGAGTACGGGTAGAACGTGCTGGACGTGTACGCGTCGTACAGCCAGAACAAGCGCCCGTCGGCGACCACCAGATAGGGATCCTGATCGAGGAAGCGTAGGAACGGCGCCAGCGTCGAGATGCGCTCGCGGATGTTACGGTTGAAGAGGATGCGGCTCTCCGGGCCGATGTCGTCGCTGAGCACGATCTGATAGGAGCCGAAGCGGAGAGCAAAGAGCAGCTTTCGCCAGAACGATCCGAGAGAGATCCCGCCAGTGCCCTCGTATCGAGTAAAGACGTTGTCGTCTCCGCGAGGATAGTGGAACTCGCGCGTCTGTGTTCGGACGATCACGTAGTCGTTGGTCAGCTCGCCGAAGTAGATGCTCGGTTCATCGATCTTCAGATCAACCGTGGTCTGCGGGGGCAAATCCCGGACGAACAATACCGGAAGGCCCTCGCTCGTCACCTGGTTCACCGGTCCGAGCGTCAATCCATAGCCATGCGTGAACGTCAACCGCTCGTTGACCCAGGTTCGATTGGGCAGGCTGGCCGAGTTCAGCTCGCGCGCCGACAACATGACCTGCCGGAGCGCGCCGTTGATGCGATAGCGATCGTTATCGACCGACGTGAAGTCGTAATAGGTGCGAATCTCCTGAATCTGGCCAAAGGTTTCGAGCAACGGCTGGTGATCCCAGAGCCGGACGTTCTCGAGCGTCGCGCCGTTGTTCATGATGTCGGCGCGGGTCAGCAGTGCGTCGCCCGACAGCGGCCGCACCTCGACGTTCTCGAGGCCGAAGGCTTGCCGGGTTGCGGCGATGTTGTGCTCGATGAACGGGCTCTCCCGCACCTGCTCGTTCGGCGTCACGATGAAGCGTTGCAGGACCGAGCTATAGACTTCGCCACCGATCGAGACCACCAGATAGAGGCCGATGGCGAGAGGAATCGGCCAGTTCTTTGTGTCGAAGGCCTGCCACGCCGCCAGCGCGGCGCCGATGAGCGCGACAGCCATCAGCAGCAGGGCCGCCGGCATGCGACCGTACACGTCGGCGTAGCTGGCGCCATGAATGAGGCCGGACGACTCGACGAGGTGCTCGGTTCGCTGCAGCCAGGCACCCCACGCGAGCAGCGCGAAGAAGGCTGCACCCAGCAACACGAGGTGCCGGCGTGCCGAGGACGACATCGAGAGCCTCGCCGGGAAGCCCGAGCTGAGATTTCCAGAGACGAGATAGATCGCGGCGGTGCTGAGCGCCGCGAGGACGACCAGCGTCTGGGCCAGGCGATGAATCAGGCGCAGGAAGGGCAGTGAGAAGACGTAGAAGGACACGTCCCGTCCCAGGATTGGATCCTGGGCACCGAACGACTCACCGTACCGCCACATGAGCCACTCCTGCCAGCGTCCGGCAAGAAACAGCCCGATGAGCGCGGCGAGGAGCAGGGCCGCGCCCAAAGCCAGCGAGCGAAGCTGCCGTCCACCCGGCAGCGTCACCTGAATACCTTCGCGAGTCGTGAAGACCGGGCGCACATTGCCGATGGCCTTCAGCGCGATGTTCAGATTCATCGCAAGCCACGCCGTCGCGAGCACGAAGGTGATCGTGAAGAGCGTCCCTTGACTCTGCAACATCGTCAAGAAGACGCGTTGGTAGCCGACCTCGCCAAACCAGAGCCAGTCCGTGTAAAAGCGGACGAGTGACGGCCCGGCCAGGAAGAGCAGGACGGCAGGGATCAGGAGGGCGAAACGAAGAGGTGATCTCATATGTGTGCGCAATCGCGGCTCACGAGGGCGGCGTCACGTATCGTGTGCCGGCTGCCTCCAGGTCGGCATGGATCTCCCTGGCCAGCCGGGCTGGCGACACCACGCGGGCGAACGGGCCCCAGCTGAGAATCCAGCTTCGCAGCCCCCAATCGTGGCATACGTTCAATGTCACCGAGATCCCGCCATCCCGCGCATCCTCGATCTGCTGCGACGGGTGCCAGACTCGTGCTCGCACGTAGGGAGCGACGCGAGCATCGAATTCAATTTCTACTCGCTCAGGCGGTCCGGTGTTTACACCCAGTGAGTTGGCAAAGACATCGTCTCCGACCGGCTGCGTGACCGTGAAGGTCTGTTTCTCCAGCGAAGCCGAGGCAATGCGGTCCACCGCGAACGTCCGAATCGCCTTGTATTCCGGGACGTAGGCCAGCAGATACAGTCCGCCTTGCGCGAATGCCAGCCGATAGGGGTGGACGAGGTAGTCCTTGATTCGCCCACTCGAGACCGAGTGGTACCGCATCGTGGTCACGCGGAAGTGCAATGTCCCTTCGAGCAGCCGGGCAACGATGTTCGCCGAGGCGGCGCCGCCGCGCGCGCTGGGACCGGGCTTGGCGACGAGCACGCTCGGCAGGCGGTCGAGGAACTGACGCATGCGCGGTGACAGCATCTTGGCGAGACGCTCGAAAGCATTCGTGAGATCGCGCTGGAAGGGAGTACCGGCGACCGCTTCCAGTATGTTGCGACTGAGATACAGCGCGCAGAGCTCCGACAGCGTGAAGCCGGTATCGATTCCCCTGAGAACGTGTCCATCAAGACGCCACTTCACGTGGCCGTTGTCGTCACGCTCGTCGTAGAGTGCGAAGCCGGCTTCCTGGAGCGCGGCGAGGTCCCGTCGTATCGTGCGGGTGGTGACCTCGAGCTCTTTGGACAGCGCGTCGATGGCTGCTCCATGACGCGATGATTCGAGCGCGTGGAGCAGCTTCCACTGCCGGATGACTTCCTGATTGCGAGGCACGGACGGATCCTATCGCCTAGCTGCCCTCTTTGAACCGGCGAATCTCGCGGCGCCGGCGGCGGTCGGGCGTGCCGGCCGCCTGCGCGGCAGCGCGGTGCACCCGCTCGATGCGTCGGATCTCGATCTCCTCAGCAGTCGGTTTGGGCGTCACGTCGTCGTAGAGCGCGCGCGCCTCGGTCTTCTTGACGTGCTGATCGATCGCGATGCGCACGATCACATCCTGATAGCGTCCGAAGCCGCGGCCGATCCGAATCCGATCGCCTTCCTTGATCGAGCGGTGAGGCTTGGCGCCATCGCCATTGACCTCGACTTTGCCGCCCTCGCACGCTCGTTTGGCCTCGGAGCGTGTCTTGAACAGGCACGCGACGTCGAGCCAGACGTCGAGGCGAACACTGTCTGGAGCTCTGTCGCTCACCCGGCTCTCTTCTCCGACGCGAGGTTCAGATCAGGATCTCGATCTTGCCTTTGGCCTTGAGCCCGTTGACGAATGCGTCGGTCTGCTGCTGACGATTGAGCCGTTCGAGGTACTGCTCGACCTGCGGCTTGACTTCTTCGAGCGGAATCGTGCGACCCTCTTTCTTCTCGATCACCCTGATGATGTGGAAACCGAATTCGGTTTCGACCAGGTCGCTCGTCGCGCCCGGGGCCAGCGTGAACGCGGCGTCGTTGAACGGACCAACCATTTGTCCTTGCTGGAAGAACCCAAGGTCGCCGCCGTTGGCCGCGCTGCCGGGATCGGCCGAGTGTTCCTTGGCGAGCGCCGCGAAGTCCTTGCCGGCCTTCACGTCGTTGAGGACCTGTTCGGCCTTCGCCCGTGCCGTCGCCTTGGCCGCGGCATCGGCGCCTTTCGGTACGCCGATCAGAATGTGGCTCGCGCGAACGCTCTCTCCCTGTTTGAACTGGTCAGGGTTCTTGGCGTAGAAGTCGTTCACCTGCTCGGGTGTCACGGCAACCTTCGAGGCGATCTCCGCATCGATCAGCTTCGTGATCGTCAGGTCGCGCCGCACATCCGACTTCACCTGATCGAGCGTCAGCTTGCGTTCGGCCAACATCTTGGTGAACTCTTCTTCCGAGGGGAATTGGCTGCGGACCTGCGTGATTCGCGCGTCCACCTCGGTATCGGGAACGGTCAGGTTTCGCGCCCGACCTTCCTGAACCAGCACGGTGTAGCCGACGATCTGATCGAGCACTCCACGAAGAACCTGATCGCGTTGTTCCGCAGGAATCGCTCCGCCGGCGCGCGCCTCGAGGTTCTGCACCGCGCGATCGAAATCCGCTTTGGTGATGTCTTCACCGTTGACGCGTGCCACCACGTCGGGAATCTGCGCAGGTACCGGCTTCGGCGGTGCCGTCGCGGCGGCCTGCGAACCAGCAGTTGCGCCCGCGGCAGCGGCGGCCGGAGTTGCGGCTTCAGTGGATGTCTTCGAGCAGCCGCAAACGACCAACGCGACGATCAAAGTAAGGACTCGCATCAAGGATCTCTTTCGGCAAATGGAGCAAATGGTTTGTGAGGAGGCGCGGGAGGTATCAGTACAGCGTACGACGCCCTTCCCGGCGGGTCAACGCAGCATGTTATAGTGGAGGTTCGTACGCCCCGCGAAGTGCTCGTCATGGGGCCAGGTAGCTCAGTTGGTAGAGCACGTGACTGAAAATCACGGTGTCGCTGGTTCGATTCCGGCCCTGGCCACCAGTTTGGCCTGACCTTCCAACATCCCCTCGCCGATTCCTCTGCAGTTCTTCCCGTCACGGTTTCGGAATCGCTCCTGTTGAAGCTCGACAGCGAGCCTGGCAGTAGAGCTCTGTTCAGCGTAAGTAATTCGGGTGAGAAGTCCCGCCAATTGGGCGGTGTAAAAAAATTACCATTAAAAATATTTAGGTTAGTAGTAAATCAAGACATTTTTCCTCTCTTGTGTTACCGTTTTTCTGCCGATAGTCGGTGCAGACACCGACGTTCCCGCCAAACAGGCTCCCCCGAGCATTTTGGTTACGGACGGAAGTCAGAAGGAGCGGTCGATCTGTATGCGTTCTCTGCGTTCTGAACTCGGCCCTTTGCGGCGTTCCAGCTTCACTCTTCTCATTCTCTTGATGGTTGTATCTGCGACGCCTGGCTCATCGGCAGCCGAGCGCGCAGGCTCGCCGGCGGCGATAGTGGAGAGGCTGCAATTGCTCGTGACGGATCTCAAAGAACGACTCGATCTCCCTGCTCCTGTCGTTGTCTCGGTGGTGCCGAGCAACAAGCTGATGATGTCCGTTGAGGCGCCCTCCGAAGAGAAAGGTTCATTCCTGCTGTCGATCGACGCGGCCTTCCTGGAGACGTTGACTGACGACGAGGTCGAGGCAGCGATTGCGCACGAGCTCGGGCATGTCTGGGTCTTCACGCATCATCCGTTTCTTCAGACTGAAGAGCTCGCCAATCAGATCGCGATGCGCGCCGTGAGTCGAGAGAGCCTCGAGCGCGTGTACGGCAAGGTATGGGAGCGTGGCGGAACGAAGGGTGACCTCGTGCGCTTCCTTGGGCCTGCTCCTGCAGCCCTGCAGGTAACAGAGAGTAACTCGCGGTAGCACCTACCTGGTCGTGCAGAAATTACGCGACGCTGCGCGCTCGAGTTAACGCGCGTACGCGCGATTCTTCGCAAGAAGCAAAACGATCATCGTTGGCACACTCTTCGCCGATAGCGCGCGCGGAGGTAGTCCACCATGGTTACGACGACTCGTGGAATTGTCGCGATGGTCGGTGCGTTTGCCTTTGTATCTTTCGTGAGCCTGCAGGTCGTGTCAGCTCAGGCTCCAGCCCCTTCAGCTCCAGCAGCTCAGGCTCCGGCGACACCAGCCCCTGCTCAGGCGGGTGGGCAGAAGTCCGAGACGGCAAAGGGAGAACTGAAGTCGGTGGACGCCGCGAAGAAGACACTGACTCTGGATCAAGGTGGTGCGTCGCAGACGTTCCAGTACACCGATACGACGAGAGTGACGGGCGCGCAGGGCGGCGTTGAGGGACTCGCAACGATGTCCGGCCGACAGGTCACCATTCAGTACAACATGAAGGGCGCGGATCGCATCGCCACCTCGATCGAGGTCGCTGCGAAGTAAGAGTCCATCACCATGCAGCCGTGCATGACCGCGAGGTCATGCACGGTGGGCAACCTTCGATATCTTCGACAGACGCTGCTAGACAGTTGCGACTTCGGCCTCACGCACCAGGCCCAATTCCCGGCGGACGCGATCTTCGATCGTCTGACGGATCTCCGGGTTTTCTTTCAGGAACTGCTTCGCGTTCTCCCGTCCCTGACCCAGGCGATCGCCGCCGTACGCGAACCACGCGCCGCTCTTCTCGACGATGCGTTTCTCGACGGCCAGGTCGAGGAGATCGCCTTCGCGCGAGATGCCCTCGCCGTACATGACGTCGAACTCTGCTTCGCGGAAGGGAGGTGCGACCTTGTTCTTCACGACTTTCACGCGCGTGCGGCCGCCAACGACCTGATCGCCATCCTTGATGCTCGCGATGCGGCGAATGTCGATGCGAACCGACGCGTAGAACTTCAACGCGCGTCCACCGGTTGTCGTCTCGGGGTTGCCGAACATCACGCCGATCTTCTCGCGCAGCTGGTTGATGAAGATGAGAGTCGTCTTCGATTTCGAGACGACACCTGTCAGCTTGCGAAGCGCCTGCGACATGAGCCGCGCCTGCAGGCCCATCTGCGCCTCACCCATCTCGCCCTCGATCTCGGCCTTCGGCACCAGCGCCGCGACCGAGTCGACGACGACAACGTCGACGCTGTTCGAGCGGATCAGCACTTCGACGATCTCGAGCGCTTGCTCACCGTGGTCGGGTTGTGAGACGAGGAGATTCTCCAGATCGACGCCGAGCTTCTGGGCGTACTGCGCGTCGAGCGCATGTTCGGCATCGACGAACGCGGCCATGCCTCCGGGTCGCTGTGCCTCTGCAATGACCTGCAGCGCAAGCGTGGTCTTGCCCGAGGACTCCGGTCCAAAAATCTCGATCACGCGGCCGCGGGGAAGGCCCCCGATGCCGAGCGCATAGTCGATGCTGATGGCGCCGGTCGAGATGGCTTCGATCGGGGCAATCGCGTTGCGCTGTCCGAGGCGCATGATCGAGCCCTTACCGAATTGCTTTTCTATCTGTCCGACGGCGATGTCGATGGCTTTGGTGCGTTCTTTCAGGTCGTCGAGCGGCATGCGATCTCCTTGGCGTTGGCCGTGTCAAAAAGTAGTGTGGCTTGGTGGTGTGACAGGGAAGGTCACGGCCGGGGTTGATCCTAGGTTCGTGCCGCGCGAAAGTCAAGCGAAAATCGGTAATTCGGCCTTTCACAAACCCACCTTAAGTGATGGGAAATAGGGAGGTTGTCGGATGGGCTTACAGATATGCCTTGACGCACCCAAGGGCGAAAGTGGGTATCTAGTTCTCAATCTTCCCGGCCTCGTGGGTAACCAAGATCGCGTAGCCTCTGCCGTGCTGCTTTGAGGAGTGCCTTCCCCGTCGCAGGTGAGGAGGTCCGCGCGATGGCCAGTGAAGCCGAAGAAGCGCAAGGCGGCGAAGCGCGCATCATCCCGCCAGCGCGGCGCGCGGCTACGGGCAGCTACGCGTACGAGATGGCTCCGGTGAAGACGAAGCGGAAGGCTGGGAAGAAACGGTGACGATGCTAGACGGATCCGACGGGTCCAGAACCCGCCAGAGGCACCGCGCGCTCCTCATGCGAGAGGGTAGATGGCGAGTCCCATGCGTAGCCGCACGCAGCACAGAAACACTTGTCGTGAGGCTCACGCGTGAAGGCCACAACAGCCCTATTGTTTTGGCATCTAGGGCAAATCATGTAGACAAGCGGTCGGTGCTGCATCGCTGCAGCGTACAACCGAGCACCACCAGCGCGCTGTTCTCTTTAAGACAGGGCATGGGTTTGTGAAAGACCGAATTACCCGAAAATCCATGCAGGGCATGGGCATCAGCCCAACAGTTTCAATTAGTTACAGGATCTCAGGACTTTCGCCTCGAGGTCCCGGTTCGGCAGGATTTGCCGTCCCTGAAACGGCCGATCGATGAGGGTTTTCACACGGGGTCGTCAGCCTCGTTCAACCGCCAGCGCGACCCCGTTTCCTCCTCCAAGACACAGTGCCGCGATGCCGCGACGGAGCCCGCGGCTCTCGAGTGCGTAGAGGAGCGTGGTGAGGATGCGGGCACCGCTTGCGCCGATCGGATGTCCCAGCGCCACGGCGCCACCGTTGACGTTCACCCGCGTCGCGTCGATACCGAGCGCGCCGAGAATCGCCACCATCTGCACCGAGAAGGCCTCATTGATCTCGAAGAGATCGACATCGTCCAACGACCAACCAACCTTGGCGACGAGTCGCTTGATCGCCTCGACCGGCGTCATGAGGACGTACTTCGGCGCCAGACCGCTGGCACTCTGACCCGCGATTCTTGCCATTGGCCGCACGTTCAACTCGCGTGCGCGTCTCGCTGACATCACGACGAGTGCTGACGCGCCGTCGTTCACCGGCGGTGCGTTGCCCGCGGTCACGGTGCCATCGGCCTTGAACGCCGGCTTCAGCGCCGCCATCGCGTCGATCGATGTCTCGGCGCGGATCGACTCGTCACGTTCGAAGACCTGCGCATCGCCTTTCTTCTGAGGAATGCTGATCGGCACGATCTCGGCGCGAAAACGTCCCGCGGTAGTGGCATCGGCTGCCTTGCGGTGGCTGTTGACCGCGAACTCGTCCTGCGCGGCGCGTGTGATGCCGAAGTCCACGGCCACGACCTCACCGGCATTCCCCATGTGCCAGTCCTCGAACGTGCACCAGAGGCCGTCGTTGATCATCGAGTCGATCATCTGTCCGTGGCCGAGTCGAAGCCCCTCGCGAGCACCCGCCAGCAGGTACGGACAATTGCTCATCGACTCCATGCCACCGGCAACGATCACGTCGGCATCGCCGGCGGCGATCGCCTGCGAGGCAAGCATCACCGCCTTCAGGCCGGACCCGCACACCTTGTTGATGGTCAACGCGGCCACGCCGTCGGACAGGCCTCCACGGAGCGCGGCCTGACGGGCGGGCGCCTGGCCCAAACCGGCGGACACGACGTTGCCCATGATGCATTCCTGGACGATCGCCGGGTCGATGCCCGCACGGGAGACGGCTTCGCGCACCACGATGGCGCCGAGCTGGGGAGCCGTGAACGACCGCAATGCGCCCAGAAATCGGCCAGTGGCGGTGCGAGCCGCCGAGAGGATGACGGCATCCATGAAGAGATGGTAACCC
Source organism: Acidobacteriota bacterium (assembly GCA_032156805.1). Taxonomy (GTDB): domain Bacteria; phylum Acidobacteriota; class Vicinamibacteria; order Vicinamibacterales; family UBA2999; genus Gp6-AA40. The sequence goes on along the minus strand of JALDXQ010000038.1, from coordinate 16,438 downwards.
GCGTGTTAACCGCCGTGCCCGCTCCGCTGTTGTATCGTCAGCGACCGCAGACGTCGCAGGAGGCAGAGAATGGGTTCAGAGGTCATCATCGTTCCGTCGGCGTTCCTGTTGGTTGCGTACGTCTTTTACGTGGTCGCCAACGCGTTCACGCGACGACAGCAGTTCAGGTCGACGACGGAATTCCAGTCGAGGCTCCTCGATCGCATGGGCAGCCTGGGGGAGTTCAGTCAGTTTCTGAACACGGACGGCGGCCGCCAACTCCTGAGTTCAATCGGGAGCGAGTCGGGCGGCTTTGCACATCAGCGTGTCCTGCGCGCGTTCCAGTCAGGCATCGTCATGCTGTGTCTCGGAGTCGGCATCTTCATGTATCTCAGCGGTGCACGCGTTGACTCGGACACCTACGAGAGCCTTGGCTTTGTCGGGACGGTTTCCGCTGCGGTTGGAGTGGGGATGCTCGTCTCCGGATATGTTGCGTTGAGGCTCTCACGCCGGATGGGGCTCATCAACGGGCAGTCACACCCGCCGGCGACGAACGAGATCGCTCGCTCGGTCTAGGTGCAGCGCTGAACGAGGTCGAGTTTGCGCGGTTCTACGAGCGCACGGCGCGTCCGCTCTGGGCGTACGTCTATCGAGTGACCCGGCACGCCGGCGACGCGGACGACATCGTCCAGGACGCGTTCTGCCGCCTGCTGCGCGCCGATATCGGGCAGCTTGGCGACGAAGACCTGCGCCGCTACGTGTTCCGGATTGCGGGGAACCTCATGACCGATCGCTGGCGACGTGCGGAACGAGAGAGGTCGTGGCTCGATCGGCTGCGCCACACGCCGCCGGAGGTCGCCTCCTCCACGCCGGACGATTCGGTGAGCCGTGAGTTCGCCGAGTTGACGCCGCGCGATCGCGCGCTCTTGTGGCTGGCCTATGTCGAGGAGCACAATCATCAGGAGATCGCCAGCGCACTCGGGCTCGCTCGTGGGAGCGTGAAAGTCCTGCTGTCCCGTGCGCGGGCGCGCTTGCGGAAACTCTTGATCACCCGGGGAACGACGGTGAGGGCATGATGCGGGACTGGTTCGATCGCGACCGCACGCACGATGACGAGCAGGCCGTCGGCGATTACATGAAGAAGCTGGCCAACACTGTGCCGCACAGGACGTCGCGGGTACCGGATGCGACCGTGTTGTGGGTCAAAGCGCAGTTGCTGCGCCGCTGGGATGCGGAGCGGAAAGCTCAGGCGCCTCTCGATGTCATGGAGCCGGTGCAGATCGCGGTGGGGCTTGCCGCTGCGGCCGTCCTATTCGTCTGGTCTTTCCCCTCGTTGCTTCAGGTGCTCTTCACTTCGATATAACGCACGACACGATCGCCAAGGAGGACGTCGAGCCGCGAGCGGATGAGCGCGGCCGAGCGCTCAACCTCCCGCTGCCACGCCGCGTCTCTGGCTCGCACATGGAGCACCCCATCGTGCCACTCGACAGTCGTCGCGTGGTCGATGGCTGGGCCGACGACACTCCGCCACGCAAACGCCACCTTCTCCGGCGAGAGCGGTGCTTTGCGGACGATGGCCGCAACGGCGTCTGGTATCACGTGTCGTACGGGAATCACGGGAGGATCTTACGCGGGTCAACTTCCAATTCCCAACTCCCAAATCCCGATTTTCACGTTCAAGTCCCACAGTCCAGCCCTGGGAGTTGGAAGTTGGGAGTTGAGATCTGACTGAGTTCAATGCTCCAATGCCCTTGATGGTCGCAACGCTCTCGATGCGGGTCGCCGTTGTGGTGGCAGTCGCGCTGATGCTGGTGGGGCTGGCCGGTGTCGAACGGCCGGTTCGCGCGCAAGCGAAGCCCGGTGCATCGGTATGTGACATTCAAACCACGGAGCGAGTGGTCGCCGTCGGCGACATCCATGGGGCCTTCGACAACTTCGTTGCGATCCTGCGCGCCGCGCAAATCATCGACAATCGCAACCGGTGGAGCGGACGGCGCGCGGTCCTGGTGCAGACCGGTGACATCCTCGATCGAGGACCCGACTCGAGAAAGGCGATCGACCTGCTGCGCCGCATGGAGCGTGACGCACAGCGAGCCGGCGGGCGAGTGGTGTCGCTGCTCGGCAACCACGAGTTGATGCGCCTCATCTCCGACTGGCGCTACGTCAGCGCTGGCGAGATCGACGCGTTCAGGAACGGAGATTCCGCACAGTTCCGTGACCAGGTCCTGGCGACGCTCAACGAGCAGGCAGCACAGCGGGCGAAGACGGAAGGACGTGAGCATGACGCCGCGACCTACCGGGAGCAGTTCCTGAAGGAAGTCCCCCTCGGCATGATCGAACTGCGCCAGGCCTTCGGGCCGCAGGGAGAATACGGGAAGTGGGTTCGTGAACGGCCGACAGTTGCGCGGGTCAACGGCGTGCTCTTCCTGCATGGCGGCATCAGCCCGGAAACTGCGCCACTCGGCTGCGAGGGCATCAATGCGGCTGTTGCCAAGGAACTTGCGGCGCTGCCACCGCCGGAGCAGGCTGCCTCGCTCATGTCAGCAAGCGAGACCGGACCTCTGTGGTATCGCGGACTGGCGCTGCAAAAGGAAGAAGAGGTCGCGCCGATCCTTCCGACGATTCTCGAGCAGATGAAGGCGCGAGCGATCGTCGTTGGCCACTCGACGGTCTTGCCCGGGCGAATCGTGGCGCGCCTGGACGGACGGATCATCCTGATCGACACGGGCATGGTCGGTGGGGAGTTCTACCAGGGAGGCGTACCGTCTGCGCTCGAATGGAGCGGCGGGACGCTCACGGCAATCTACCTGGATCGCCGCGAGCCGTTATCGGCACCTGCGCTGCAGTCTGCGGCGCCCTCGGCGACTCGTTAGCATCATTCGCGCGTCACTCGATTTGGAAGAAGACCGCCGCGTCGCCGACGCGTGCGGCACGCTCCTCGTACAGCTTGACGATGCGATCGCGCCGCTCCAGGATGGCTTCCCGCTCGCCTTCGAACAGCGCGTCGCCGACGGCCTTCTTGATGGCATCCTTCGAGAGCGCTTTCAGCCGGTTCAACAGATCACGATCGATGCGTGTGAGGTCCTCCGGCTTCTGGAGCTCCTTGCCCAGGCGGAATGCACGTGTGTGATCGATCAGCCACATCGTCCAGTCATTGGTCCAGAGGATGTTGCCCTGGTTTCGATCGCGGTTCTGAATCAACTCGTCCCAGATGCGCATGAGCTGAATCTGGTTCGAAGTGCGCAGCGGGTTGGGCCCCATCGTCTTGCGCTTCAGCCGCTCGCGTTCGTCCATCTGCACGTCATCGACCCACCAGGTGACGGCCGCTGTCTTGCCGTTGACTCTTCGCTCGACAGACATCGGTACCGTGGTGATGCCAACCAGTTGCGCCAACCGGTAGCCGGCGATGTTGTAGCGATAGGTGTCCTTGAAATTGACCTCGGTATGCTGGCCCGCCTGGAACACCGGCTTGGCAATGTCGACCGACTGGATGTGCACGTCGTGCGTCAGCGTCCCGTCGGTCAGCCTGGCACGCTGCGAACCGGTGACACCGCCGCCGGCATCGCGAACGTCGAGAATCGTGGCCTTCAACAGGAAGGCCTCCATCTCGCTTACCGTCAGGGGATTGGTGACCGCCTTGCCCTGACCGAAGGCGAGAGCCGTGGTACAGAGCGTGAGGCCCAGGACAACTATTGGCGTGCGACGGACTCGATCCATAGTACGCCCCTCCTGTCGTGCGGATGGCCGGGATTCTACGCGAGAAACGGATGCTCCGGATGACCAACCGCCGCCTGGTCGCGCAGGCGCAGCGCCACCCTGAACAGGTTCTGCATTAAGTCAACGTGGTCGGCCATCACAGCGAACAGGTCATCGCGATCCAGGCGGAGCGCCTGTCCGTTCGCCGTGGCGACTGCCCGCCACTCCGAGGGGCCACCGGCAAGTGTGTTGGCTACGCCGAACGTCGCCCGCGGCGGTACCAGGATCGGCGGCTGATGAGGGGCTTCGAGCCGGACTTCGCCCTCCATCACCTGGTAGGTTGCGGGAGGTGAACCAAAGTCGAAGAGGACTTTTCCGGATGTGAGCGGTACCTCGGATGCGAAGGCCCGCAATGCGACCAACTGGGCGGCGGACGCCCCGGCCAGCAGCGGGTCCTGACGGAACCGGCGCCCGCCTGAGGGGAGGTCTGCCACCGGTGACGTCATCGCCCGTCGTGCCTGCTCGGAGGACGAATGAAGCAGCAGTCGGAACAGCCCCTGCGCCATCAGGATGTTGTCCGACACCATCGTCAGGAACACACCAGCGGGCACTCGGAAGCCGATGGTGTGCTCGATGGCCCGAACGGTGCCCCTCAACGGGATGCCCTCCAGCACCTCCTCGACGTTGACGACCGCTGGCGCGGTCAGTTCCTTGCTCGTTCCGCTGTCATCGAGCGCCTCGAGAGCGCCGTCGAGCAGGAAAAACACATCATTTGCCTCTTGCCCGGCGCGGGTGACTTCACGGCCCGCCTGGTAGCGGATCTCCTGGCCGACTTCGGCGACGCGAAAGAGCTCGTCGATCGAGAGCGCCGCGAACACCGGCGTCACCCTGATGCGATCGACCAGGGCCACGACAGGCAATCCATCGCCAGACGAACCACTGACTCTGGTTGCCCATGCGGCGGCCTCGAGCACGAACGTGTCATTGGCTGATCGATGGCTGGTGACGTACTCGATGTCGGACACGAGAGAGGGAAGGTGTTGTCCTGCTGCGAAATGAATGGCGGACGCGGCGATGACCGGATCGTCATCGTGTATGAGCTGTGCCATCGTATCTTCGAGGTCGCGCGGACGGCTCCTGAGCACGCCATTCGCGTAACGCACTTTTTCGGCCAGCGGCGTGTCGTCGAGGATTGGCATCACGCGTCGACGAACCACGCCGCCGAGCAGATTGTCCAGATACTCGACCGCGTCCGCCCGTCGACGTCGCTCGCCCTGCTCGATGGTGTAGCGCGCCGCGGCAACATCCTCGACGTGGTAGAGCAGCCCCAGTAGCCGGTAGACCCGATCGACCGATCGACGCAGCTTGTCCTCGAGGGCACGACCGAGGAGTGAGTCGGCGCCGTCGAGAGAATGCCGCAGAAGGTTGTGCTGCAGCGTGAGGCCGTTGTAGTAGCGCGACGTTTCCCTGATGACCGCCTTCTCGAGTGTCGCCTGCGGACATTCGAGCGACGGATTCTCGCGGCGCAACTTCTCGATTGCGATGATCGCCTTGTAGCGCAGAAAACCATCCTGATCGTCGAGTGCGGCGATGAGCGCTTCCATCGAGGCAGGCGTGCCGATCAGCGCGAGCGTGACCGGGATATGCCTTCTGATCCAGAGTTGCTCGTGCTTGTCGGCGAGCGCGTAGGCGAGCAGCGGAACGATCTCCTCGCCGTATCCGACGAGCGCCTCGCGTGCCTGCGCCTTGAGCGAACGATGGCCGAGCAGAGTCAGAAGCGCAGGCACGAAGAGGCCGTCGGACGCACCCAGCGAACGTGCACTCTTGATCGCCTTTCGCACGACTTCCAGGTCGGTGTCATTGAGCAGCGATACGAGCATCGGGCGGAAGCGCCGCTGCTCGATACGGCCAAGCGCTGTCGCGACCTCTTCGCGGGCCCTGGCAGCTACATCGCGAATGTCGCCGAGAAGCCCGAGCAGTGCCGCTTCGGCAGCGTCGACGTCGGCGGGCGTGCCGCTGTTGGCCAACGCAATCGCCGCAGTGACGACGACCCGAGGCTCGACGTCGTCCAGGTGCCGCCGCAGGAGCAGCGCGGCATCTTCGTGAGAGAAAGCGGCCAGCGCGCGCAGTGCCGCAGCGCGGACGTCAACATCTTCGTCCTGGACCATGCGCTCGATCGTCGGGATCCATCGGCCGGCGATCGGCGAGCCCATCGCGGTGATGACGCGCAGCGTGCTGGCGCGCACGCGCGCCGATTCATGCTGCAGGAGCAGCGGGGTCACCAGGTTTCTGCGGTCAAGTGCCTCGAGCAGATCGATCGCATAGAGGACTGCATGCTCGTCGGGACTGGACAACTCCTCGACGAGGGCCTCGATCGTGGCCGCGTCGGCGACGTTGGTGCGAATGGCCGCTGGCGCAATGTCGCGCGACACGATGCTGGCGCGGAATGCGCGGCGATATTCACGCCAGGCGATGAGCGACATCGCAACCCACGCCGCCATGACGAACAGGCTGGCGTAGCTCAGTTGCTGCCAATCGAGACCGAGCCCTCTCGGATGAATGAGCACCAGGATCAGGACGGCCGCGGCAGCTTTGGCGAACCGATCCATCGTGACGTCGATGAACGGCTTCGCGCGAAAGCGCAGGTCGTCTGGGACCGGGAGGAAGAGCACTTCCCGAGTGGTTTTGTCCACCGAGTACCTGAGGGTGGTGTCGAGGACGCGTGCGCCGGCGACCGCCCACAGCGCCCCGGTCAACAGAATGAGCGTTGCGCTCGCTCCCAGGCCGATCGGGAGCAGCAACAGGGCCGCCGCGATACCGAACGAACGGTGGATGCGGCTGGTGAAAGCGACTCCCACGACAAACCCTGCCAGCGAGAGGTAGACGGTCACTCGCGCGAGCAATGCCGCGATCGCGTCGCCATCGATGCCGGTTGCCTCGGCGGCCATGCTCAACTGCTGATCGACAACGGCGGCTCCGATCGCGGCGAAGCCGACGACCGCGGCCAGCACCCTCAGGTGGCGGGACTGCGCCAGCAGGCGAATGGCTTCACGTCCACCGACGCCCCGTTCGTCCATCGGCTCCACGTGATGCCCGGCGTGCGGAATCCTGACGATGCGCAGCACGATTCCCACGCATACGCCGAGTGTGGCTGCGCTCACGAGCAGGAGGTTGTTGGAGCCGAACTCCTGAACCGTGACCGCGGTGATCGAGGCGCCGAGAGCGCCACCAAGGCACGCCCCGCCGCCGATGAGACCAAAGAGCCGCTTGGCCTGGCGTGCGTCGTAGACCTCATTGGCGAGCATCCAGAACTGACTGATCAGCAGCACGCCGAGGATCTGACCGAAGAAGTAGAGCGCGACGGTGACCCACACTGCGCCGGTGCGCAGCAGCGCCCACAGCACGACGAGCAGTACCGCAAGCGCTGACTGCGCGATCGGGATCACGTACTGGCGGGGGAGTCGCCGAATCCCGCCACTGTACCCATGCATCACCACAGCGACGAGGACCGACGAAGCCATCAGCACGTACGGGAGGTTGTCGGATCCGAGTTGATCGATGAACTTCGACTTGGTAACCGGCTTCAGGATGTTGTGCGAGGTCATCACGAGGAACGAGTAGGCGAACATCAGCAGGGCAACGGTCCGTTCGCCGCTGCGGGTGTTCGTCAAGCGGGCGATGACCCGGTTCGCCAACGATTCCATCTGGTCGCGAACCTATCCCGGAACCCTTACCGCTGCAAGGTAATTGGTGGCAGAATCGCCGGTGATTGCCGGGCAGCGTCCTCATACTGGCGTCGGCGTCTCCCCGCCGCGCCGAACTCCTGACCGCGGGCGGAATCCCGTTCGAGGTCTGTCCGGCGCACATCGACGAACGGATCCACGAAGGAGAAGACGCGGACTCATACGTGGGCCGCGTGGCCGCGGAAAAGGCGAGGGTCGTTCACGCGAGCTCTGAGGGGCGGCCGGTTCTGGCCGCCGACACGGTGGTCGTCGTGGACGGACGGATTCTGGGCAAGCCGGCGGATGCCGACGATGCGAAGCGGATGCTTCGGATGCTGTCGGGACGGGCGCATAAGGTGCTGACCGCCGTTGTGCTCATGTCACACGACGCGGGGAAATCAGACCAGGTGTCACTTCAGAGTGGCACTGAGGTCACCACGGTCGAGTTCGCGACGCTGCAAAAGGCCGAGATTGACTGGTACGTGGCAACGGGCGAGCCTTCGGATAAGGCCGGTGCTTACGCGATCCAGGGTCTGGCGTCTCGTTTCGTCACCCGGATCGAGGGGTCGTACTCAAACGTGGTAGGGCTTCCTGTGCCCCTCGTTTACGCGATGTGCAGCCGGGCCGGAATACTGCTATCCTGACGGCAGATTCCATATTGGAAAGTCCTTATCTATGAGCCACAAAGCCGCGAAAATCGGAGCCACGACGCTGGTGCTCGCCACCGTCTTCGGGGTCCTCATGTACACGACGCTCGGCGAGAGCATGCAGTACTACAAATACGTGGACGAGGTCGTGGGCAGCCAGCAGGAATGGACGGGGAAGAAGCTTCAGGTTCACGGGTACGTGGTTCCCGGCTCGATTGGCAAGAAGCGCGATCGCCTGGAGTACCAGTTCGACATCCAGCGGAACGGCAAGACCCTCCGCGCGTACTACAACGGCATCGTGCCTGATACATTCAAGGCCGATTCGGAAGTGGTGCTGACCGGCGAGTTGACGCCGAACGGTTTCGTGGCAACGGACATGACGGCGAAGTGCCCCTCGAAGTACGAGGAGGCGAAGGGCCCCTCAGTCACCCCGTAACGGCCATGTCCTCCCTGGGTTACTACCTACTCCTCGCCGCCTTCGTCGTCGGTGCGTATGCCGCCGCGATCTCGGTCGCCGGCGCGCGCCGTCGATCGCGGCCGATGATGGAGAGCGGGGTTGGCGCCTTCTACATGCTGGCCGCCATCATGACTGCCGCCTCGGCGGTCATCATCTACAGCTTCCTGACCGGCGACTACTCGATCAGATATGTGCAGCGCTATTCGGACTCGGCGCTGCCGCTGTTCTACAAGATCACGTCGTATTGGGGCGGTCTCGACGGCTCGATCATGTTCTGGGTGTTTCTGCTGTCGCTCTTTGGCAGCGCGGCTATCTACATCAATCGTGAGCGCCATCGGGAACTGATCCCATATGTGGTCGCGGTCATCTCGGTCGTGGAGATGTTCTTCCTCTACCTGATGATCGTTCACAACAACCCGTTCGAGACGTACCTCACGCAGAACCCGGCCGACGGGGCAGGACTGAACCCGCTGTTGCAGAACTTCTACATGGTCATTCACCCGCCGACCATGTACCTCGGGTTCGTCGGACTGACGATTCCGTACGCCTTCGGAATGGCGGCGCTGATCACCGGCCACCTGGATGACTCGTGGCTGCGCGCGGTGCGCCGCTGGACCATGTTTGCCTGGCTGTTCCTGTCGATCGGCCTCGGCCTCGGCATGATCTGGGCGTACGAAGAGCTGGGATGGGGCGGCTACTGGATGTGGGATCCGGTCGAGAACGCCGGCCTGTTGCCCTGGTTCACGGCGACGGCGTTCCTCCACTCGGTGATGGTGCAGGAGCGCCGCGGCATGCTGCGCATGTGGAACGTCTCGCTCGTGATCATGACGTTCTTCCTCACGCTCTTCGGCACCTTCATGACCCGCTCGGGCATCGTCCAGTCGGTGCACTCGTTCGGTCAGGATCCGGTGCTGTCGCAGCTCTTCACGATTTTCATGGTCTCGACGCTGGTCTTCAGCTTCGGGTTCGTGATCTACCGCATGCCGCTGCTGCGGGCCCGCAACGAGCTCGACTCGTGGATGTCGCGCGAGGCGGCGTTCCTCTTGAACAACTGGATCCTGCTGTTCTCCGCGTTCTTCGTGCTGTTTGCGACGATGTTCCCGACGCTCAGCGAAGCGGTCACGGGGGAGCGGATCACGGTCGGGCCGCCATTCTTCAACCAGTGGATGATCCCCATTGGTCTGACAATGCTCGCCCTGACCGGCGTCGGTCCGCTGCTGGCCTGGCGCAAGTCGACGATCGTCAACATGAAGGAGCAGTTCCTGTTCCCGGTCCTGTCTGGGCTGCTGGTCGGCGGCATTGTCGTCGCGCTGGGTGTACGCATCTGGAGTTCAGGGATCTGCTTCGCGTTCAGCGGGTTCGTGCTCGGGACAATCGGGCAGGAATTCTGGCGCGGCGCGCGTGTCCGTCAGCAGACGAGCGGCACCGACCTGGCCACGGCGCTCATCGGCCTGGTTGGACGAAACAAGCGCCGCTACGGTGGCTACATCATTCACGTCGCGATCGTCCTGATGTTCCTCGGGTTCGCAGGTGCCGGCTTCAAGCAGCACGAGACGGCGCTGATGAAGCCGGGCGAAGAGATCCAGGTAGGCGACTACGTCATCCGTCACAACAGCATCGCGGTGACCGACGACGGCCGTAAGCAGATGGTGACGGCGGATATGACCGTGCTGCGGGACGGCGCCGAGATCACGAAGATGTACCCGGCCCGGTGGTTCTTCCGCAAACACGAGGATCAGCCGACAACCGAGGTCGCCATCCGGCGCACGTTTGCCGAAGACCTCTACATCGTGATGCCGCAGTTCGATGCGGGCGAGCAGTCCGCCAACGTCGAGATCACGGTCACACCTCTCGTCAATTGGCTGTGGCTTGGTTTTGGTGTGATGGCGCTCGGCACACTGATCGCGTTGTTGCCAGAGACGGCTTTTGCATTCGCGGCGGCGAGGGTTCCCGAGGGAGCCAAGACCGCGACCGCATCGCTGCTTCTCCTGTCGATCGTGTTGCCTGCGGCTGTACAGGCGCAGGATGGCACGTCGGGCCGCGTGAACAAGACGGCGTTGCAGCGTGATGTCGAGGGCCAGATCATCTGCATGTGTGGGTCGGCGGGCTGCGTGCGTTCCACGCTCGAGAACTGTCCCATGCGGCCTGCCTGCCACGGCCACACCGAGCAGTTGGCGATCCTGCAGCAGTACATCAACGAGGGGAAGGGCCGGGAAGAGATCCTCACCGCGTTCGTCGAGAAGTACGGCGCCGCCGTGCTCGCAGTGCCTGAGAACACGGGCTTCAATTCGCTAGCCTGGGTCCTGCCGTATGCACTCGCCGGCTTTGGTCTTCTCGTCATCATCATCACCGCGCGACGCTGGTCGGCGCGTCCGGCCGCAGCCGGTGCGGGCGGCGCAAACATGACCGTCGATTCGGCGATCGATGCCCGCCTGGACGATGAGCTCCGAGACCTCGACTGAGTCGCAGTCCACGTTCGAACCCTGGCAGCTCTTCACGCTGGCCGGCCTGATCGGCGCCACGATCGCGGTGTTCATGGCGCGCGGCGAATCGCCCGCCGCCGTGATCATGATCAGCCTCACCATCTTTGCGGCCGCAGTAGTCGGAATCGCGGCGCTGCGCACGTTTCTGCCGTTGACGCAGAAGTCGTGGAGCGACGGCGCGCGAATCCTCGGCGGACGCACGCGCGCCGCGCTCGAACGTGAAAAGAGCCTCGTGCTGCGATCGATCAAGGAGCTCGAGTTCGATCGCGCGATGGGTAAGGTGTCCGAGAAGGACTTCGGCGAGATGAGTGGACGCCTGCGCGTCCGCGCTGCGCGATTGATTCGACAACTCGATGCGGGTACCGGCTACCGCACGGAGATCGAGCGCGAGATCGCGAAAAGAATTGGCACGGCCTCTGCCGGGTCCCCAAAGCAGGACCCAGCTTCCGCTGACAACGTAGAGCCGGTCTTGCCTAGCCCCGCCGTCACGTGCGCATCGTGCACTACCACTAACGACGCCGACGCGCGCTTCTGTAAGCACTGCGGGCATTCGCTGGAGGCGCGATAATGCGCCTCCGGATCAACTCCCAACTCCCAATTTCCAACCCCCAACCCGCGTGGCGCTTGGGAATTGGGATTTGGGTGTTGGGAGTTGTCATGACGGGCAGCGCGTGGGCCCAGGACATGCCCGACCCTTCGCTGATTCATGGTCGCGCGATTCCGGCGCAGGAACTGGCGGATGGCACTGTGACCGTGCGCGTCGTGCGAGAGGCGATCGGGAACAACGTTCCAGGGCAACAGGTCCAGGTCAGCGCGGGCGGCACCACGCGGACTGCGACAACTGACGCACAGGGACGCGCCGAGTTCACCGACCTGCCCAGGAGCGGCGCCAATGCGGTGGCTGAAGTGACGGTCGACGGCGAGAAGCTCGTGTCGCAGCCCTTCGCGGTGCCGGCGTCCGGCGGTCTGCGCGTGATTCTGGTCGCGGGCATTGCCAAGGCGGCCGAGCGCAAAAAACAGGAGGAAGCCGCAGCCGCGGCCGAGCCTCCAACCAAGGGCATCGTCGTCTTTGGTGGCAACACCCGGGTGCTGATGCAGTTCAATGACGATGGCCTGGATGTCTACTACATTCTGGAGGTCCTCAACAGCGCACGTACGCGCGTGGACATCGGCGCGCCGCTGGTCATCGACCTGCCGCCTGGTGCAACTGGTGCAACCGCACTGGAAGGTTCGTCGCCAGCGGCGGTGATCTCTCCCACTCAGATCACGATCACTGGGCCGTTCGCTTCGGGGACCACGATGGTGCAGGCGGCCTACCGGATGCCGTACGACAGTTCGGAATTGACGCTCACGCAGACGTGGCCGGCGGCGCTGTCGCAAGTCATCGTGGGCGTGCAAAAGGTTGGCGAGCTCCGCGTGTCGTCACCGCAGCTGACCGAGACGAGTGACGTCCGCACCGACAACGGTGATCTCTTCGTGCTCGGGAATGGTCCGGCATTACCGGCCGGCGGCAGCGTCGCGATCACTCTCTCTGGCTTGCCCTTCCACAGCTCGACACCTCGTTACGTTGCTCTGTCGCTTGCGGGGGCGTTGATCGCGTTTGGCGTGTGGCTGGCGATTCGCGGTCAGTCACGCAACGAGGACACAAGACAGACGCTCGTCGCTCGCCGCGACACGCTGCTTGGACAGCTGGCGCAAATGGAATCGAAACGTCGTACCGGCACGCCCGAGGCGGACGGCCAGGCAAGACGACGTGCCCGCATTGTCAGCGAGCTCGAACAAATCTACGGCGAGCTCGATGACGCTTACCCCGGACCGCAAGGAGGCGGCGAGGGCGTCGCTGCGTGACGAGCGTCGACTTCGAGGAAGTTTCCGCCGAGGACGTCTCCCGCCATTTCGGTCGTCGGCGCGCGGTATCGCGCATGACGTTCCGGGCGACGCGCGGAATGATCCTCGGGTTGCTGGGACCCAACGGGGCAGGGAAGTCCACGCTTCTGGCCATGCTTGCCACCGTGCTCCGCCCGTCGTCCGGCTCAATCCGATATGGCACGCTGGGCTTGTCAGCAGGGGCCGCGCTGCGCGCGCGGATTGGCGTGCTCGGGCACGATCTGTTCCTCTATCCCGAACTGACCGCACGCGAGAACCTCGCGTTCTTTGCCGGGCTGTACGGCATTTCCGATAGCGACGGGCGTGCTCGTCGTGCGCTCGAGCAGGCAGGTCTCGATGCACGGCGCGACGATCCTGTCGCGAGCTTCTCGCGTGGCATGCGCCAGCGTGTCGCGCTCGAGCGGGCGCTGATCCACGATCCACGACTGGCCCTGCTCGATGAGCCATTCACGGGCCTGGACGACGCGTCGACCGAGGCGCTGCTTGGCCGCCTGCGCGCCCTGCGTGAGAGCGGGACGATTGTGATCCTCGCCACGCACGATCTCGATCTCGCCGAAGGACTGCTCGATCAGGCGCTGTTTCTGCGCGAAGGCCGCATCGTCGAGGCGGTCGTGACGCCAGGCGGGTTGCGTTCGACCTACCGCAACGTCATCGGACGCTGATGCTTCGTGCCATCTGGCTGATCGTGCGCAAGGACGTTACCGTCGAGGTGCGGAGTCGAGAGCTCGCGTACACGACGGTGTTCTTCGCGATCTCCTGCGTGCTCGTCTTTGCCTTCTCGCTGGTCCAGGAGGGGAGGGCCGCGCAGGGCGTCGGACCGGGTGTGCTCTGGATGGCAATCATGTTTGCGGGCAACCTCGCGCTCGGCCGCACGTTCGAGCGCGAGCGACAGTCTGAGACGCTGCGTGCGCTAATGCTGGTTCCCGCACCACGCCCGGCGGTCTATCTGGGGAAGCTGGCCGCCATCGTCGTTCTGCTGACGCTTACCGAGGTCGTGCTGGTGCCGCTGGTGGCGCTCCTGTTTCAGGCAGAGCTCCTCGCCCACCCCTTTTGGCTGATTGCCGTCGTTGTGGCCGGCACCTTGGGATTTGCTGCGGTGGGGACGCTCTTTGCCGCCATGCTCGTGCGTGCCCGCAGCCGCGACGTGCTGCTTCCGGTGTTGCTCTATCCGATCACCGTGCCGGTGCTCATTGCCGGCGTGCGGGCAACGGTCGCGATAGCCCAGCCCGATTTCGATGCGGAAGTCGTGCGGTTCTGGTTCACCCTGCTGGTCGCGTTCGATGTGGTGTTCCTCACGCTCGCGCTATGGACGTTCGAACCGGTCATGACAGACTAATAGCCATGCCCAAGTGGTTTCAGCCTGCGACCATTGTCTGCGGCCTGATGTTCGCCGCAACGCCGTTTGTCATCGCCAGCGCGCCCTACGAGTCGACGATGGGCCTGGTGCAGAAGGTGTTCTACTACCACATGCCGTCGGCCTGGATGTTCCTGGGGGCCAGCATCATTTGCGGTATCGCCAGCGTTCGATTCCTCGTCAGCGGCGACGCCCGGCACGACCGCACCGCGTTGGCGGCGGCGGAGATGGCCGTGCTGTTCGGGCTCCTGACCCTCGTGACAGGGCCACTCTGGGCGCGGAAAGCGTGGGGCACCTGGTGGGTCTGGGATGCGAGAATCACGTCGAGCTTGGTGGGCTGGATGATCGCGTGGGCCTACTTGATCCTCCGGCAGTACGGCGGGCCCGGGTCTGAAAAGCTGGCAGCGGGTCTCGCGCTGTTCGGCATGGCCAACGTGCCCTTCATTTATGTTTCCGTCAACTACTGGCGGACGATTCATCCCTCGACGACGGTCGTTCCGAAGTTGCCGTTCTCGATGGGATTTCCCCTGGTGTTCTGCCTCGCGGCCTTCACCTTGCTACTGGTGCTGCTGATGAAGCTGCGCGTACGGGTGGCCGAGCAGCAATCGCGTCTCGACTCTCTGTACCTTTCCCTCGACGAGCAACGTTGATGATCACGCAGATTCGTTTCCTCGCCTTGCTACTCTTCGTTGTTCTCGTGGTTGGTGTATCGCAGCAGGTGGCGGACGCGCGGCAGCAGCCGCCGCCGCAGCAGCAGGAAGAGTTCATCCCGATCGATCAGCTTCCGCCACAGGATCAGCTGCCCGCGGCGCCGCTGCTCATCGGCGCATATGCGTTCGTGCTCTTGATGTTGTTCGGATACATGGTCATCACGTCTCGGCGTCTGACCGTCATTCAGCGCGAAGTGGATCGCCTCGACAGCGACCTCAAGCGAGCCAGCAGGAGCTGATGCCAACCGCTGCCCACTTCATCTACATCCCGGGGATCCTGCTGCTGGGTATCGTGATCGGATGGATTCTCGGATCGCGCGCCGCGGCCGATGCCTACGCGGCAAAGCTGCGCCGGCAGGAGCAGAAGCGGAATCAGTAGATCAGCGGTCCGGCGGGACGAAGGTGCGATAGTGCGATGGTCCGGTACGATGGTCCGGGGGTCTGGTCCGGTGGTCGGCGCGCGTACCTTCGCGAAACTCGGACCGGACTCTGGGTCCTCAGACTGGACCGTCGAACCTTCGCACAGTCGCCCCCTCGGACCGCAAATTGCTGCTATCGACCGATCGCCAACCGCTGCGCGAGGACTTCAGGCAAACCTGCCGCGATGATCTTGGCCTGCGCGGCGGCCACGTCATATTTCACGCGGATCACGGTCAACGTCTGGCTCGTGGTATCGAGCATTCCAAAGGCAGCGCGCGAGTCTCCGTCGCGCGGCTGGCCCACGGCACCGCAGTTGACCAGGTACTTGGCGGAATCATTCAGGAGCAAACGGAATGTTTCACCCCGCGGCGGACCGATGGGGTGAAAGTCAGTGTCGAACTTGTACACCGCCGGCACGTGCGTGTGGCCGAACAGGCAGAGCGCCCGCTCCGACATCAGCAGCGCCCGACGGGCATCGAGGTCGTCGAAGATGTAGACGTCCTCGTCGAATGGCGCGCCGTGACAAATCTCGACCCACGAATCGATCTTGACCGGACCGGCCGGCAGCTCCGCGAGCCAGGTGCGGTTGGCGGGCGTGAGCGCGGCCGCCGTCCAGGTGATCGCGTGCTTGGCGAGGTGGTTGAACGCCTCGACGTTCTCGATGCCCGCGCCGACCTTGTCGTGGTTGCCGCGGATGATCGTCGCCGCCGGCAGTTGGCGGATACGCTCGATGACCGCATTCGGATCGGCCCCGTAACCGACCAGATCGCCCAGCACGAGGACACCGTCGTGCGGGCCGGCCTTGGCCAGCGTCGCCTCGAGCGCCTCGAGATTGGCGTGCACGTCGCTGAGAACGAGGTACTTCATGCGATCAGAAGTCGATCCACTCCAGCAGGTGCCCGACGACTTCGGCCACCGGACGGGTCGCATCGATGCGCACGTGCGCATGTGCGTAAGCGAGCTGCCGCCGCGTGAACAGCTGTTCCATTTGCGCGCGATCCGCCGCCAGGGGCCGCCGGCCGTCGGCTGGTACCCGCTCGATCACCTGCGCGAGTGGCAAATCCAGCCAGGCCACGGCGCCGT
>JALDXQ010000037.1:0-45932 GCA_032156805.1 Acidobacteriota bacterium | reverse complement strand
CAGGGTCTACTTAGCGCTGCTGCCTTCCGGCCCTGACGCGGTTCGCAGGCTGAAGTTGCACAGGGTCCGGGCCGCGATGCGGCGCACCCACTGCCGGGCACATCGGTTCGCCCAGCAAATTATCAGTTTAGCGTACTGTGAGTTGGTCCGGCTTGAGCCGACTTCAAATCAACTGCCGGACAAGCGATTCGTAGAGGTGGATGGCGGCCGTCAATTCGTCGATGGCCAGGTGTTCCTCGTCGGTATGCGCCACGTGAATCGACCCGGGACCAACCAGGAGCGGCGTGCCCCACCGTGTGAGCAGCGGAACGTCCGTGGTGTACGGAAACACGGCGGTCTCGAAACCAGGCAGCGTGTGCATGCGTACGGCCGGAACGTCGAGCACATGCTCGATTTTGATCAGGCTTTCGATGACATGCATCGCCTCACGGACGGCGGTGCCATTGCCCACCGTTCTGAACACCAGCTCCGCCGATGCGTGCGGCGACACCACATTCGGCGCCACACCGCCCTCAATCAGCCCCACTGTGTAATGCGTCCGCCCGAGCAGCGGGTCATCAGGCAGGCTCGCACCTCGCAGCACCATCAGCGCATCGAGCAACTTGTCGATGGCCGACTCGCCAAGTTCGGGAAAGGATGAGTGCGCGGCGCGTCCCTCGGCGTGCAGCCGCACGCGAAGGATGCCACGCGTCGCGGCACCGAGGCGGTTGTCCGTCGGTTCGCCGTTGATGAGATAACGGACGCTCTCTGGCGCGTGCTCATTCGCCGCGCGTGCCCCGTCGCTCCCGCGCTCTTCGCCCGCGACGAACAACAGTGCAATGCGAGTCTCGCCGGCCGCACGCAACGACTCGGCTGCCGCAACCTGCGCGGCCAGGATTCCTTTCGCGTCGCACGCGCCGCGCCCGAACAGCAGCCCTCGCTCCTCGTGGCTCGCATAGAAGGGCGGCACGCAGTCGAAGTGCGTTGAAAACACCACGGCCGGCGGCGTTTCGAGGCGTGCGTACACGTTGAAGCGCCCGTCCGAGACCGGCTGCTCGGTGACCTGATAACCGAGTTGTCGAAGAAAGCCGGACAGGACGGTTGCGACCTCGGCCTCACGGCCGGTCGTGGAATCGATGTCGATGAGCCTGCGGGCGAACGAAACCGGATCGACGCTCATCGCCTCAACGAATCCATCGCTCGAGTTCCGTACGAGCGTCGGTTTTCTCGTCGCGATACTTCACGATTACCGGCGTGGCCAGCGACAGTCCCCACTCGCGTCCGGCGCCGACCGTCACCTGCCGCGAGCCAGGCACCACGACCGCGCCTTCAGGCACGACGAGCGGCTGCCCCGGCTCCGGCTTGATGATGCGCTCATTGGGCAGGTCGTAGATGGGCGTCGATGCCGTGATGATGGTGCCCGACGCCAGGACCGCGCGACGCTTGATGATCGCACCCTCGTACACACCGCAGTTCCCGCCGACGAGCACGTCGTCTTCGACGATGACCGGCATCGCGCCGACTGGCTCGATAACGCCACCAATCTGAGCGGCCGCACTCAGGTGCACGCGCTTTCCGATCTGCGCGCACGAGCCGACGAGCGCATGAGAATCGACGAGCGTGCCGTCATCCACGTAGGCGCCGATGTTGATGTACATCGGCGGCATGCAGATGATGCCGTGACCCAGGTAGGCGCCGTCGCGCACCGACGAGCCGCCAGGAACGAGGCGCACGCCGTTGGCCATGCCGAACGGCTTGAGCGGAAGGGTGTCCTTGTCGAAGAAGGGCCAGCGTCCCTTGCCGATGCCCATGTCGATGACGTCGCCGACGCGAAAGCCCAGCAGGATACCCTGCTTGACCCAGACGTTGACGCGCCATCCCGTTGGTGACGTTGAATCGGGCTCGGCGACGCGGATCCGGCCGGCGGCGAGCTCGGTCCGGAGTTGCGCGAACAGATCGCGCGCCGCATCCTTCGACGCGGCGCTTCCCTGCGAGAAGGTCTCTGCGATTGAATCCGCGAGACTCATCTACACGCGTGCCGCGGCGCCGAGCATCTTGAGGTTCTGCAGAACCTGCAAGATCCTGGCACGCGTCGCGGCAGTCGGCGCGACCAGCGGCAGACGATAGCTCTCTTCGATCAGCCCCATCGCGGCCATCGCCGCCTTGCATGGGATGGGATTGGTCTCGATGAAGTTCCCTTGAATCAGCGGCAACAGCCAGTGATGCAGTTTGCGAGCCGCGGCAAAGTCGCCCTTCTCGCACAGCTCGACGATCTGCGCCATCTCGGCCGGTGCTTCGTTCGACGCAACCGATACGACACCGCGGCCCCCGATCGCCATGACTGCCACCGTTACCGGGTCATCACCGCTCAGCACGACGAAGTCCTCGCGCGCGCCCGAGATGATCTGCGACATCTGCGGGAGGTCGGCATATTCCTTGATGCCGACGATGTTG
Source organism: Acidobacteriota bacterium (assembly GCA_032156805.1). Classification (GTDB taxonomy): domain Bacteria; phylum Acidobacteriota; class Vicinamibacteria; order Vicinamibacterales; family UBA2999; genus Gp6-AA40. The sequence continues at coordinate 43,499 of JALDXQ010000037.1, read as the reverse complement.
CGGAGTTCTGACAACCGGAGCGTCGTCTCGGGGGACATGTTCACGCTGGTCCGCCCGGGAACGTTGTAGAGCACGATCGGCAGCGGTGTCGCCTCGGAGATCGCGCGGAAGTGCTGATAGAGTCCCTCCTGCGTCGGCTTGTTGTAATACGGCGTCACCGACAGCAGGCCATCGGCGCCTACGCGTTCCATGTCGCGCGCCAGCTCGATCGCTTCGCGCGTGTCGTAGCCACCGGCGCCCGCCAGCACGGGTACCTTGCCCTTGGCCTCCCCAAGGACCAACTCCACCACGCGGAGCTTCTCGCGATGCGTCAGCGTGGGCGCCTCTCCCGTCGTCCCGCACGGGGACAGGAAGTGGACGCCCGCTTCGATCTGTCGGCGAGCCAGGCGCTTGACGGCTGCCTCATCGAGAGAGCCGTCACTTGTGAACGGCGTGATGAGTGCGGTGCCTACGCCAGTAAATGGGGTGCGCATATCGTGGTCTCCTAACCCCTCAAGACATCCTGCATCGAATGCCAGCCGGTCCGGCCCTGGACCCACCGCGCGGCGAGCAATGCTCCAGCCGCAAACCCGCGACGGTCGCGCGCACGGTGAATCAACTCGATCGTATCCGATGCGCTGTCGAATCCAACGGTGTGCGTGCCAGGGATCATACCTGCTCTCGCCGACGACATGTCGATGGCTCGATTGAATCCGGCGGCGATCATGGCATCGCGCAGGAGCAACGCGGTTCCTGACGGCGCGTCGCGCTTGGCCGAATGATGAATCTCGTGGATCCAGCTGCCGAACTGCGGCTGTGCGCTCATCATCCGTGCGGCCTCAGACACGACACGTTCAAAAATGTTCACACCGATCGAGAAGTTTGCCGACGCTACCACGCCGATGCCTGCAAGGTTCGCCTCAGCACGCAGGCGATCGACATGTGTATTCCACCCGGTGGTGCCGATTACCGCCGGCAGCCGTCGCTTGACGTATTGCGCGAAGTTGGACAGCAGCGCGTCAGCCGTGGAGAAGTCGATCGCGACGTCGGCGCTCGTCCACTCATCCCGTCCCTGGTCAACGCGACCGACGATCTCGACACCTTCGCTGACGGCGAGCTCTTCGACCATCCGTCCCATCTTGCCGTAGCCGACGATCAGCAGCTTCATCCCTCGACCTCGCTCGTCCCTCGACCTTGCTCGGGGCTGAAAAATTCCTCGTGCAGTCGCTCCATCGCGTGCGGGAGGTCCGATTGTCGCAGCACCACCGTGATGTTCCGCCGTGACGCCGCCTGCGAGATCATCCGCAGCGGCACCTCTTCGAGCACGCCGACGACGCGGGCGGCCATCTCGGGCTCGCGCTGCAGCACGTCGCCAACCGCACAGAGCAACGACATGTGCCGCTCGACTGACACCGACGCGAATTCACTCAGCGCCTCCTCAATCTCCCCGAGGTACCGCGCATCGTCCACGGTGACCGAGACGCTGACTTCCGAGGTCGTCACCATGTCCACGGCCGTCTTGAAGCGCTCGAAGACCTCGAACACCCGTCGCAGGAACCCGTAGGCCATCAGCATTCGCGTGGACGTGATGTCGATCACCGTCACATCGCGCTTCGAAGCAAGCCCGGTGAGCCCTTTGCGATCGGGCGAACCATCGCCGGTAATCAGCGTACCAGGCGCGTCGGGCTTCCACGAGTTCAGGATGCGGACGGGGATGTTCCGCTCGACCGCGGGAAGAATCGTGCTGGGATGCAGCACCTTGGCACCGAAGTAGGCCAACTCGGCGGCCTCGGCGAACGAGAGCTGACTGACGAGGCGCGCGTTCTTGATCACGCGCGGATCGGCGCTCAACATCCCGTCGACGTCGGTCCAGATCTGGATCTCTGACGTGTCGATGCCGGCACCGACGAGCGCCCCGGAGTAATCCGAGCCACCGCGACCGAGCGTGGACGTGTGACCAGCGAGGGTCGCACCAACGAATCCGCCAAGGACGGGCACGCGGCCGCCGTCGAGTGCCGGCCACACCGTCGCGCGCAGCCTCGCGTTCGTCTCCTTGCCGAGCGGCGTGGCACGGGTGTGCTCGTCATTGGTCACGATCGCCTGTCGAGCATCGACCCACTCTGCGGCCACGCCAGCAGAGATCAACGCCGCCGCGACGATACGCGAGGAAAGCAATTCGCCCGAAGCGGCCACCACGTCGAGCGTCCGAGGAGACACTTCCCGCAGCACGGCCAGCGCCTTGATCACGTCGGTCAGCTCATCGATCCGCGCTTCGATCTCAGCGAGCAGCGGCTCCTGCGCCGGCCCCGTCACCAGTTCATGCACCGCAGCGATGTGCCGGTCGCGGATCTGGCGCATTCTCGCCAGCGCTTCCGCGAGTTGTGCAGCGCCGGCTGAGGCCGCCACGGCCAGCAGCCCGTCGGTGACACCGCTCATGGCGGACACCACGACCGCTGGACCGCGTCCATCGCGCGTCCGCGCCGCCCGTACAATTCCAATCAGGCGTCTGATAGCTTCGGGGTCGGCGACGGAGGTGCCGCCGAATTTCTGAACGACCATGTGGCGTGGGTGTTGGCGACTCGCGTCTGACTGCGTCGAGGGCCCCTGCCTAGGTTACTAGAAACTCGACTATGATTCGCATCGATCATGCGCGCCAGCGGTGAGTTGACGCAGGCGACCGGTAACCGCGAGGGCAGGCTGCACGCTCCCGTGTACCCGCCAGATCGCTGGGTGGCTGCGCGCGTGCAGCGGATGATCGAGCCCGCCGGTGTGCGCCTGGAGCTGTGGGACGGCAGTTCCAGCTACGCGGGCACGCGCGATCCGATTGGCGATCTGCTCGTCGGCGACCGGCCAACGCTCCTGGGTTTGGCCTTCAATCCGGACTTGTGGTTTGGCGAATCCTACATGTCTGGCAGGCTCGAGGTCCGAGGGAAGCTCGAACCGGTCATCGAAGCCCTGACGGCCAATACACCAACGAACACCTCTTGGCTGGAGCGTCTGAAGGTCGCGCTCGCTCACGGCAACTCGCTCCGACACGCGCGACACAACGTCCATCACCACTACGATCTCGGGAATCCGTTCTACCAGCTCTGGCTCGATCGCGAGCTGGTCTACACGTGCGCCTACTTCGAGGACCCTGACATGTCGCTCGAAGACGCGCAGCGCGCCAAGCTCGACCTGGTGTGCCGGAAGCTGCGGCTGCGGGCCGGCGAGACCGTGGTGGAAGCCGGCTGCGGGTGGGGCGCGCTTGCCCTGCACATGGCCCGGCACTACGGCGTCCAGGTCAAGGCCTTCAACGTCTCACGCGAACAACTGAGCTACGCACAAGAACGGGCCTCACGTGAAGGACTCAACGACCGGATCGCGTTCATCGACGACGACTATCGCAATGTCTCGGGTGCGTTCGACGTCTTCGTGTCGGTGGGAATGCTCGAGCACGTGGGGCTTCACCACTATCAGAGCTTCGCCGAAGTCCTCAGCCGCTGCCTGAAACGTGATGGCGGTCGCGGGCTGCTGCACTTCATCGGCCGTGACATGCCTCGCCCGTTGAACGCCTGGATCAGCCGCCGGATCTTTCCCGGCGCCTATCCTCCGACGCTGGCCGAAGTGACCAAACGTATCCTCGCGCCATCGGGCATGTCGGTCATCGACGTCGAGAACCTCCGGCTGCATTATCGCCAGACGCTCGCCCACTGGAGCGATCGCTTCGCATCAGCAACGGACCAGGTCCGCGCCACCTACGGCGAGGCGTTCCGCCGCGCGTGGGAGCTGTACCTTGCCGGCGCCCAGGCGGCGTTCGCCACCGGCTTCATGCAGCTGTTTCAAGTGCTCTTCGTTCCGCGCGAGTCGCCGCCGCCGACATGGACGCGAGCGGATGTGTACAGAAAACAATTCCCCACGACCTAACCCATCGGCTTCGATGAATCCCGTCCACCCGCCGAGAGCCAGTGATACCGCGCAGTGTCGAGACCCGCGTAATCGGGATCGAGATAGATGAAGCACCGCTGAATCAGGAAATCGCGAACCTCGAAGACGTCACACCATCGGCCCGCGTGCGTGACGCCGGCACGCCACGACCCATCCTTGTGCTCGCCGAAGCTGGTGCCCTCGACGGCGAAGACGTCGGTGCCGGTCATGATCCAGTTGAACGTGGCGTAGTCGTGCAGGATCTGTTTGATGCCTCCGCCAAAGTCGGTGAAGAGCTGACCGATCTGCTTCTTGCCAGTTGCCAGACCCCACTTCGGAAAGAAGACCTGCGCATCATCGGCAAAGAGATCCATGATGCTCCCGCCATTCGACGTCACTCCCTTGTTGTCGAATGCCTTCAAGTACTCCAGCGCGATCGACTTGCGCTGCTCGTCAGTCATTGACCCTCGGGTAACGGCCATCGCTCACCCTCCTGCGCGTCCGCCGCGGACCAGCGGACGGTCAGTCTAACCCACGCCGGCCTACCTGGAAGACCCGCCGCTGGATCGCGCTCCCCTGCATCGCTTGACAGGCGCCGCGAGTACTACTAAGTTTTTAGTACTAATTCCATGAGGACACCTCACCCGACCCTGACGCCGCAGGAACTCGCCATCATGAAGGTCATCTGGCGGATGGAAAAGGCCACCGTCCGCGACGTCTATGAAGCGCTTCGTGAGACGCGCCAGATCGCCTACACGACGGTGATGACGATGATGAAGATCCTCGAGGAGAAGGGCTACCTCAAGAAGACGGCGGCCGAGCGCGCGCACATCTACCGCCCGGCCAAGCCGCGGCAGCAGGTCGTCGGCGCCATGGTCCGCGATTTCCTGGACCGAGTCTTCGACGGTGCTTCGGATGGTTTGCTCCTCCATCTCGCGAGGGACAACAAGCTCACGGACAAGCAGCGTCGCATCGTGAAACAGCTCATCGAGGAGATGGACGAATGACCGGCTCGAGCCTGCTCGCGGATCTGGTGGCGTGGAGTGCGCAAGTCGCCTGCATCGCCGTGGTCGGCGGCCTCCTCCCCACGATGCTGCGCCTCGATGCTCCAGGCATTCGATATGCGTACTTCCGCGCGCTGCTCGTCATCTGTCTGCTCCTGCCCTGGGTGCAGGGGCGTCAGCTCCTGCCGTCCGCCACGATATCGACAGACTTCTCGGCAGTACTCATTGGTGTCCCGACGAGCGCGTCGACGACGGGGATGCCGGCCTTCCCGTGGATCGCGGTGATCGGCTCCGTACTCGCCATCGGCATCGTCATCCGTGGCGTGTGGATCGTGCTCGGCCTCATGCATCTCGCGCGACTGCGGACAGCTGGCGCGATCCTGCCGTGGCAGCGGGAGCACGACGAGCTGCAACACATGCTCGGCACGCGCGCGGAGATCCGGTACGTCGCCGACATCGGTCACCCCGTGGCGTTCGGCGCGCGCCGTCCAGTGGTTCTTCTGCCTGACTCTCTTCGCTCCCATCCGCTGCACGTCCAGCGAGCGGTGCTCAGCCACGAACTGATTCACGTCCAGCGCCGCGACTGGATGTGGCTGGTTGCCGAGGAGATCGTACGAGCCGTGTTCTGGTTCCATCCCGGCGTGTGGTCGTTGATCTCGCGCGTGCAGCTCGCGCGGGAAGAAGTCGTCGACGAGCTCGCCATCCTTGCAACCGGCACCCGTCGCGGCTACATCGACGCACTGGCGGCGTTCGCCGATGAGACACCGCTCGTGCCGGCCGCCGCGTTCGCCCGCCGCCGCCATCTGCTGAGACGGATGCGCCTCGTCTCGAAAGGAGTGCCCATGTCGTCGACACGAATCGCCTGGTCGTGTGCCGTGATGGGAATGATCGTCATGGCCGGAAGCTGGTACGCCATCGATGCGTTCCCGCTGCGAGCCGCGCAGGACGTCCAGGACGGAATCGGCCCGCTGGAAAAGCAGGCCAAGGCCATTACGCCGGAAAACCCGGTTCCGCGCCGGACCTACGCGGTCGACCCCGAGTATCCGGCCGAGGCTGCGGCGATCCAGGCCACGGCGATGGTGACGCTGATGATCACACTCGATCAGTTCGGACGCGTCGCAGAAGTCCGCAGGCTCGGCGTGGCGCCGACCGTGCGCACGCCGGATTCGCAGGCAGTGAGTTCTCAGGCGTTGAGCACGGCGTTCGATTCGCTCGTGAAGGCGGCCGCCGACGCGATGCGGCAGTGGACCTACGACCCGCCAGCCGAAGCGCCGCTATCGATCCGCGTGTCGTTCGCGTTCCAGTCGAATGGCCAAGCGCGTCTCGTCGCGCATGACGGATGGTCCACTGCGTACCAGGTAGGCGGCGTGAGAGTATCTCCACCACCGCCGCCGCCACCGCCCCCTCCTCCCCCCTCTGCGAGGGAGACGACGCCTCCCACTTGGGCTGCCGACGCGGTCCGTGTCGGCGGCAACGTCCTTCAGCCAACGAAAACCCGACACGTCAACCCGGTCTACCCCGAGCTCGCCCAGGCCGCGAAAGTGCAGGGCGTCGTGATTATCGAGGCGCGCATCGGAATCGACGGGAAAGTCAGTCACGCACGTGTCCTGCGCTCGGTGCCACTGCTCGATCAGGCCGCGCTCGATGCGGTCATGCAGTGGGAGTTCACTCCGACACTGCTGAACGGGCAACGAGTGCCCGTGATGATGGCCATGACGGTTCAGTTCACGCTCACCTGAACCCGACTGAAGACAGCGAGAGGTGAACCCCGTCAAAAATCGGGCCTAAACGCCGCTCGAAAAGGGCCCGGGGTTTGCACATGAACACGCTGAGGCGTGTGTGTGATGACTTTACGGTTTCGTCAGTGGGCCGCCATGGCGTTCGCCCTTGCTGTGCTCGTTGCTTCCGCTGCGTGTGTTGGTGGCGGCAACACTCGTCGTCCAGTGGCGATTCCAGGGCCGGCGCCTGTCGTGACACCCGCGGGTCCCTCGAGGTCGGTGCAGGGCCTGTACGAATCCGGGCGCTATCACGAGGTCCTGAACAGCGTCGCCGCAGGCGACGGAAATGCACAGGCGCTATGGTTTGCCGCACAGAGCAGCATGCGACTCGGTCAGCCTGACGAGGCCGCACGGCAGTTTGCGCAGGTGGCACAGGCCGGTGGAGGGCCGGCGTGGCAGGCCGTTTCGGATCTCGCGCTGGCGCTGCTCCATGACAACCCCAACGAGATCGACAGAGCGCGCGAGGCGGCGGCCGCGTTCCCGAGCGACCCGTTCGTGCAATATCAACTCGGGTTGGCGCACGCGCGACGGAACGACATGTCCGCTGCGGCACAGGCGTTCGATCGATCGACGCAGGCCGATCCGAGGTTTGCGTATGCGTACTACAACAGCGGCCTGACGTACGACCGGCTCAATCGAGCCGACCTGGCGATCGCACGCCTCGAGATGTTCGAGCGTCTCGCACCGGAGGCGCCCGAGCGCCCCGAGGTTGCGTCGATCCTGCAGACCGTCCGCGGCCGGTAACTCGCTGTCCTCCGGTCTGGCGCCGATACCGCGGGCGTGCGCGACAGTGGCACACAGTCGCGAAGTCTCCGGGTACAATCACCCACACTCGCATCAGGAGACACTCATGAAACGCGCACTCGTTCTTGCCACAGTGGTGTTGACCGGTACGGTGTCCGCCGTCGTGTCGGCCTTGCAGCTACCGCCCACGCCGCCGCCTTCGGTCAAGGGGCTCGTGGCCGACAAGCTCCGCGACAATCTCTACGTCATCCGCGGGTCCGATCCAAAGGCGTTCGTCGGCGGCAATACCGCGGTCTTCATTCAGGCCAATGGCGTCGCGCTCGTCGACTCGAAAGTGCCTGGTTGGGGCCAGCCGCTGATCGAAAAGGTGAAAGAGCTGACCGGCAAGCCGATCACGACCTTGATCAACACGCATACCCACTTCGATCACACGGGCGGCAATCCGGATTTCCCGGTCGCGGTGGAGGTCGTGACCCACGAGAACACGGCGCGCTACATGAAGGAGAACAACCCGGTCTCCGGTCTCAAGCTCGATGTGCCGAACATCTTCAAGGATTCAGGGGGACGCGGGCTGCCCAAGCGGACGTTCAAGGACCGGCTGACGCTCGGCTCAGGCGACGACCGCATCGAGCTGTACTACTTCGGCCGGGCCCACACTGGCGGCGATGCGTTCATCGTCTTCCCGGTGGCGCGTGCGCTGCACACGGGCGATGCCTTCCCAAATAAGGGTGTGCCGATCATGGATGCCAACAACGGGGGGAGCGGCGTGGAATATCCCGACACGATTGCCAAGGCGGCGGCGCTGCCGAACATCGACACCGTGATCACCGGCCACGCAAATACCACGTTGACGATGGCGGACGTGAAGGAGTACGCCGACTTCAACCGGGCGTTCGTCGAGCACGTGCGTGCGGCCAAGAAGGCCGGTCAGACGATGGAGCAGGCGATCGGCTGGAAGGTGCCGGAGCGGTTCCTGAAGAACGGCTACACCCAGCCGATGCCTGACGGGCTGCGTTCGAACGTGCAGGTGACCTGGAACGAGATCAAGTAGGTCGCGCCGGCTCGCGCTCGCTCAGGACGTGCACAGTCTCTACTTCGACTGTTTCAATTCTTCGTAGAGCGGCACGAAGGCGCCGGCCGGGCCGCCACGGCCCGGCGCGAGGTTGTACTCCTTGAACTTCGCCGGCAGTGTCGTCTGGAACTCCTTCATGGCTTCTTCCGGCGTCTTGCCGGCCTTTACCGACTCGCGCGCCTTGGTCAGCATCAGCCGCGTGAACTCCGCCTGGTTCACGAGATCCTCGTGCTTCAGCAGGCCCGCGTTGTGCCCGGCGATGATGGTGTCCACGTTCTTGATCGTTGACGCGGCCTTGGCCAGCGTATCGGGATACTCGACGCCGCTGCCGCCGTTGTTGAGGTCGATGTTCGGCTGTCCACGGTTTGCGAATGCATCACCGGTGTGCAGCACGCGCGCATCCCGGAACAGGACGAACGTATCGCCATCGGTATGCGCCCTGCCGAAGTAGTAGAGCTCGATCGTCTCGCTGCCGCTGAGCAGCGTGAGACGGTCCGTATACGTGCGATCCGCCAGTCCGTGCTTGTTGGCCGCCTCCTGGAAGACCGGCATCTTCTGCATGTTCTTCTGCGTGTTCTCCTGGACGACGATCTCCACGCTGGCCGGGAAGAACTGGTTGCTGCCGTTGTGATCACCGTGCGTGTGGGTGTTGATGATGTGGGTGATCGGCTTGTCCCCGCTGACGGTCTTCACCTGGTCGAGGATTGCCTGCCCGTTGTTGGCCAGCTTGGTATCGACCAGCACGACGCCTTTGGCGGTGACGAAAGCTGCGGTGTTTCCGCCCGCACCGGGAATCATGTAGACGTTCCCGGCAACCTTCTGAATCGCACCGACGCCGGCCGCAGCCCCGCGACCTGCCCCGCCTTCGCGACCCTGACCGGCCGCCGGCTGCTGGGCCTCGAGGTTCGTCAAAGCCGTTCCCATGACACCGGCGAGCACGATGGCTCCGAGCACGCGTACCCGTCTCATTTCGCCCCTCCACAAGTGCACAGATGGTTTACGACGTTCGACGATACCTCATTTTGATGGCGGACCGACGGAGGAAACGGGTCACCACGGAGCAACGGAGAAACGGAGCACGAACGGAGCTCGACCAGAGACGCGCATGCGTCGCCGGCGTGGCCCTCCTCCGTTCGTCCTCCGCTACTCTGTTGCTCCGTGTCAGACCGTTGCCTCCGACAGACACCGTTACTTGATCAGTTCGCAGCTCAACACCATTCGCGGCTCGGGCCTATAATGCGCGCGGGAGGGCCGCCGCTGACAGACGCCATGGCCAGTCGCCGTCATTTCCTGCAGATCGGCATTACGGCAACGGCGTGGCCGCTCGTGTCCCGCGTAGCGCTCGCGTCATGGGCAGGTCCAGTCCCGTTGACGCCGTTGCTGGGCGTCGTGTACGACACCCGCTTCGATGAGAGCGTCGCGTTCGCGCGGCGCAGCGCAGCGCTTGGTCTTCGAACTCACGCCATTGCCGGTGACATGACACGTCTGTGGTACGACGAGGTCTACCACCACTGGCGGCAACGCCCGACGGCTCTCGCGGGGCTGACGGCGCACGGCCCGATGTTCTGTTTTGCGGAACTGGCCCGGGATGTGGGGATGCGCGTCGTGTTTCGAGCCGAACATCGCGCAACGGCGGACGGCGCCATCGCGCACGCATTCACCGGCCCGGTGTCGCTGCTCTCCACGGCGCTCGACGCTTGCGGTACGCCGGACGGGCTCTGGACCGCGATGGCCGACGTCGTTGCACGCTGCCCGAGCGGCTGCACCGAGATCGCATCGGCGACGCGAGTGAGTGGGACGGCGGCGCCCGGCGCTGATCCGCTGTATACGTGGGTGATCGCGCCGGTGGTGAAACTCAGAGGAGTGTAATTTCGGTGTAGCTGTCAGTCCTTGGCGACTACACGCGAAACGCCATAGACCAGACCCAAGGAGTACACGGATGGCAGTCCCCCCCGGCATGAGCGAGGCTGATTTCAAGCGGGCGCTCGCACGCTTCAGCAGGATCGTCGGCAACGAGTGGGTGTTCACGAGCGACGAGGACGTCGCCCTCTACCGTGACGCGTACTCGCCGCTCGTCAACGAGCCGGAAGAGAAGGTGGCCTCGGCTGCCATCGCGCCGGCATCGGCCGAGCAGGTGCAGGAGGTCGTGCGGGTCGCAAACGAATTCCGTGTTCCGCTGTATCCGATCTCCACGGGACGCAACCTCGGTTATGGGGGATCGGCACCGGTACTGTCCGGCAGCGTCGTACTGGACCTCAAACGCATGAACCGGATTCTCGAGGTCGACGAGCGCAATGCCTACGCGCTGGTCGAGCCCGGCGTCAGCTACTTCGACCTGTATCGCGACATCCAGGAGCGCGGCCTGAAGCTCTGGATCGACTGTCCGGACCCGGGCTGGGGCAGCGTCATCGGCAACGCGCTCGACCATGGCGTCGGCTACACCATGAACCCGTATCGCGACCATTTCGACGCGCACTGCGGCATGGAGGTCGTGACCGGCGCCGGCGACCTGGTGCGAACCGGGATGGGCGCACTGCCGGGATCGAAAACCTGGCAGCATTTCAAGTACGGCTACGGCCCGTACCTCGACGGCATGTTCTCGCAGTCGAACTTCGGCGTGGTGACGAAGATGGGCGTCTGGCTGATGCCGGAACCCGAGACGTACCTCGACGGCACGGTGCAGGTCTTCGGGCACGACGACATCATCCCGCTCGTCGATCACATGAACTACGTGATGAACACGGGACTGCAGAACGCCGGCACGAATCTCCAGTCGCCGCTGCGGTTCGCCGTGACGCGAAACCCCGAACTGCGGGCGGCGCTCGGGAGCGACAATGCCGCCGACATCCAGAAGCTGAATGCGTTCGCGCGTTCGAGCAACACGCCGTTCTATTCGAACATCTTCAAGTTCTACGGTCCGGAAGAGGTCGTGCGCGCACAGTGGGACTACACGAAGCGGCGGTTGTCGTCGATTCCGAACGTTCGCTTCCAGGAAGGCGCGTTCTACCGCTTCCCGCTGACCGATGAACAGAAACGGAGCGTCCGCGATCCGCAGGACCTGGGCATCCCGACACTCGAGACGTTCTCGATTGGGGCGAGATCGAATTTCGCGCCGGCGACGCGTGGGCACCTGGGCTTCTCGCCGGTGATCCCGATGACGGGCGAGGCGGTCATCGAGTCGCAGCGTGTGTTTCAGCGTGTGCTGCAGCAGTTCAAGACCGACGTGGCGCTGCTGGTGTTTCCGCAGTCGTATCACCCGCGCACGCTCGTCATCCTCTGCATGTTCTACGTGATGCCGGAGACACCACACAACCAGGCGGTCCGCGCGACGTTCAGGCGGCTCGTGGAAGTGGCGGCCGAGAACGGGTGGGGTGAGTACCGCACGCACACGGCGTTCATGGACGAGTGCGCCCGCGCCTATGCGTTCAACGATCGCGCGCTGCTGCGCCTGCAGGAGCGCATCAAGGACGCCGTCGATCCGAACGGCATCCTCTCGGCCGGTCGATACGGCATCTGGCCTCGCCACCTGCGTCGAGGATGACTCTCATGCCGCACCGCACCGGACTCGCCGTCGCCCTGCTCATCGTCGCTGGCGTGCTCGCGTCGAATGGGCACATCGGCGCGCAAGCCGGAACCACGCCCGCCCCCAATCGGGCGCAACTCGAGCGGGGGAAGGCCGTCTACGATCACTGGTGCGCGGCCTGCCACGACCCCGGACCGCGGCATCCCGGGACGCAGGCGCTCGACGTCCTCTATAAAGGCACGAAACCGGGGGCGCTCCAGGAGCGGACCGATCTGGTGCCCAAGCTGACTGAGACCTTCGTGCGTCGGGGTGTTTCCGTGATGCCGCCGTTTCGAAAGACCGAGATCAGCGACGCCGATCTCGCTGCGCTCGCCGCCTACCTGGCTCCGCGTCCCTGAGCGATCGTCGCCGCGGCCTCCGACTCCAGGATCACCGTTCGACCGTCCGTGTCGAAGACAGTAAGTTCCACGCCCCTTCGACTCCTGGGCTCTCGGGTCTCTGGTGGGTCCCACCTTCGGCAGCGTGATCACGCATGGCGGCGCTGCGCGCGCTGGAGTCGATGACCGCCTCGAGCGCGAGCGGCTCGACCGGCTTGACCATGTGGTGGTCGAATCCCGATTCGAACGATCGGCGCTTGTCGTGCTCGCGCCCCCAGCCGGTCATGGCCACGAGCGTCACCTGCATGCCCCACGGCTTCGCGCGCAGCGTCCTTGCCACGTCGTACCCATTCAGCTTCGGCATGCCGATGTCCATCAGGACGAGGTCCGGCCTGAAGTCGTCAGCGATCTGCACCGCCTCCGCCCCATCGAAGGCAATGCGGACTTCGTGACCGAGTTGGCGCACGAACCGGGAAATGGAGATGGCCACGTCCCGGTTGTCATCGACCAGCAAGACCCGGCAGCTCGCCACGGGGCGCCTATCGAGTTCGCCCTCACGCGTCGCGGACGGCTGCACGGCTTCGGCGGGCGCTGCGATGGGCAGCCACACGCTGAACTCGCTTCCCTTCCCGAGCCCGTCGCTGGCCACGGTGATTCGACCGCCGTGCGTCGACACGAGGGCCTTCACCAGGGCGAGGCCGATGCCGAGCCCTTTGTATCCGGTCTCGAGCGAGCGATCGAGCTGGCCGAACATCTCGAAAATAGTACTGAGCTTGTCGCTCGGGATACCGAGACCGCTGTCCTTCACCGACAGGCGGACCTCGCTGCCGTCACGCTCGGCCACAAGGTGGATGCGGCCGCCACGCGGCGTGTATTTCACGGCGTTGCTGAGCAGGTTGGTCAGGATCTGGACGATCCGCACCGGGTCGGCCTCCAGCACGATCGGCCGGTCCGGCAACGTCACCGACAACACGTGACCGGCGTCCTCGACGAGCGCCCGGCTCTGATCTAAGGCCGTGCGCACAATCGTCGACACCTCAATCCGGCTCTTCTCGAGCGGCAGTCCGCGGCGCGTGAGCTCGGCGACGTCCAGCAGATCGTCGACCAGGCGGGTCAGCTGCTGCAGTTGCCGCTCCATGATCGAGCACTGTTCGACGACCGTCTCCGGATCGGTGGCCCTCCGGATCACGGCCACTCCCGTGCGCAGCGGGGCCAGCGGATTGCGGAGCTCGTGTGAGAGAGTGGCCAGGAAGTCGTCCTTGCGGCGCTCCGCATCCCGGGACACCTCCTCCATCCGCTTGAGATCGGTGATGTCGCTCGCGACGCCAACCAGCCGGACAGGCTCGCCCTCGTCATCGATCAGGATGCGCCCTCTCGCCGTCAGCCACCGGCAGGCGCCATCCGGACGCACGATGCGGTACGCCACCTGGTAGTCGCGCGGTGGCGACGTCAGAAGGCTGGTCATCGCCTGCGCCAGGCTTTCGTTGTCGAGCGGGTGCACGAAGCCGAGAATGGCCTCCTTTGTACCCGCGAAGGTGCCAGGCTCGATTCCGTGAATCCGTTCGAGTTCCTCCGACCAGTGAACCCTGTCGGTGGCGAGGTCCAAGTCCCAGGCGCCCATGTGCCCCGCGGTGAGCGCCAGATTGAGCCGGCTCTCGCTCTGTAGCCGCTGCGCGGCCTCCGCCTCGGCGCGGGACCGCAGTTTACGCTCCGATACCAGCTGCACCTCGAGCGCCGTCGCGATCCGGTGATGCTCGAGCGCAAAGGCCACGTAGTCCGCGATCTGTTCCGCCGTCGCGATCTCTTCCTCGGAGAAGACGTGCGGTTCGTTGTAATAGAGCATGAACTTCCCGAGCAGCGTGGCACCAAACTGCAGTGGAATGAACGCCAGTGCGCGTATGCCTTCCTGCCTGAAGAGCGGCAGATAAGTCATCATCGAGGATTCGCGATCCACATCCTCGACGAGCACGGGCACGGCGCCGCTCTGGTCCGGCGACCACGGCGAGTGGCCGTCCGCGGCGCGGCGGTACTCGGCGCTCAGACCGGACCACGCCACGAAGCGCATGGTGCGCGTCGCATCGAACAGCAGCAGCGACGCCCGCTCTACCTCGAGCCCCAACTGAACGCAGTGCAGCGCCGCCTGGTAGACCGCCTCCAATGACCCGGCGCGCGCCGCCTCACCCATGAGCCTGCGAAGCGCAGCTCGCGACGACATCACACTTTCCCTCGATCGAGATTCATCACCGCTCGCCACGGATGAGCGCCAGTATAGCGTTACTCATCAGGCCCAATCGCCGTGGCATTTGCGCGTTGTGCCCAACCGCCCCGCCATATGTCGTGGCTCGTGAAGCGAGTGGCGTCTACTCGCGCAGGCGATGTGATTCTGACCGTGGACGAGATGCGAAGAACGGCACGCGGTCGCAGATCGTTGGAATCGAGAACGGCCTCACTCGAGACCCGGCACCTCGTAGAACTCGTCGAGCACTTCGTGCCGGCGCATGCCGAGCGCCTCCCAGGACCGCGTCATCCGTGCAATGGGTGACCTTGTAGCTGTCGAAGCCATACTCGAACGTCACGGGAAGGTTCTCAGGGAAGTTGGAGAAGTCCTGATAGAACGCAATCCATTCATCGAAATGCGCGCGGGCATCGTCCGCCGTCGGGTACGACGCCACTTTCTCGTAGCCGATCAAGCGGCCACGGTCGCCTTGCCGGCATTGTCCAGTGACTGTTGCAGTGGCATCGACGCCGGCAGTGGCGGCCCATGCCAACAGCATCGCGCCGGGGATCGACGAGACCAGCCTCAACAACATCAGAGATTTCGTGTTCAGCTCCTCTCTTTTCGGATGCGTCTGGCTTCACCGCCCGTGCACCCTCATCCGAGTGCGACGAAGCGTCGGGTCTTGCCAGTCTCGGGATGGCTCGCGATTTCCTCTACGACCCCGACTGTCGCCGTCGCGTTCACGACACCTGCCTGCTTCAGGCAGTGCGCGATGGCTGCCGCTACGGCAGCCGGATCGATCGGTGCGTGGGCGACTACGTCGACCTCGACTCCACGATGCGGCTGGCGTGCCTGGTATTCGGTCATGGACGGGATCTTCATCATCACCGCATCGATCACGATCGGGTGCACCTCGATCGAGCCGTACTTGAAGACATCTTCGGCTCGCCCACTGATTTCGGCGCGTAAGTACCCGCTGCCATCGAGAGCGGGGTAGCGAACGAAGCGATCCGTCAGCCGGTAGCGGATGAGCGGCTGCGTCAGGTTGTGAAGGTTGGTCACCAGCACGCGAGCCGACGGTGTGCCATGCCTCACGGGCCGGTTCTGCCCGTCCACGAGTTCGACGATACACATGTCGGTTGCAAAGGTCAGGACGGACCCGCCCGGCTCGCCATGCCCGACGAGACCCTCCGTCGACGCGAACTGATCGACAACCGGCACTCCGAACGCCGCGGTAATCGCTGCCCGTCCCTCGGCAGTGAGCTGCTCACTGGTTGACGTCACGGCGCGCGGCGCAATCGAGAGGCGGCCGGCAATCTGTTCGCGAGCGAGTTGCGCCAGCTTCGACGGGTAACCCATGAGAGCCTGGGGCTGAAGGGCGTTGAGCCGTTCCACTGCGTCGGTGAGCGGCAACGTGGCAGGCACCGACACGAAACTCACCGGGCCGCTGACCGCCGCAACTCCGAAGCCGCTTGCGTGGACGGGTGATACAGCCAAGACCGCCGCGATCACTGTCTCCTCCGATGGCCTGATTGATTTCAGCCGTTTCGCCACCGTGGGCCGCATGATGGACGCACCAAACTCGGCGAACTCGCGCAGCCGCTGGACGAAGACTCCACGCAGACCCGAGCTGCCACCTGACGCCAGGCACACGTACTCGTCGAGCAGCAGCCTCGGCTCGCTGGTCGACCCTTGAAGGTGATCCTCGACGAGGCGAAGATTCAACCTGCGATCGGTGACCACGTCGTCGAACGCCGCCATCATCTCGCCCTTGCCCATCGTCGGCAGGCTTGCGAGGTCCGCGATCTCGAACCGATCGACATCGATCTGGCCGAGCCGTCGCGCATGAAAGGGTGAATGCCGAATAGCGTGATGAAGCAGCGCTCGTAACTCGTCGCGCTGATGAGTGGCGAGGCGCTCCGGCGTCCAGCCAAGCCGCTCGATGTGTTCGCCCATCCGCAAGGCGAGCCCTGTGCGGACCCGTGCCCGTAGGGACTCCACGTCGATCGTCGTTGTTGTTGGCATGGCGCCCTCCTAGTAGGTGAATCGCAGTGCGAGCTGAATCTGGCGCGGTGGCAGCGCTTGCTCGAACAGCCCGTAGGTGACCCGTCCCTGGCCGTCACGCACCGGCTCTGCCGGGAAGGCGCCGCTTCCGAAGATGTTGTTCACCTCGCTGAAGTTCGACCGATTGAACAGGTTGAAGGCTTCGACAATCACCTCGATGGCGCTGTGGCCGCGCACCGCAAAGCGCTTTGCCAGGCGCGCGTCGAAGGTCAACTGCGCCGGCATCACCTCGCTGTTGCGGCGAACGCTGCTGCCCGGGTCCGCCGGATTCCTGCGCGCACGATCCGACGGGAAGGCGCCGCCATCGCCGTCGCCGTTCAGGTCGACGCCGGCAAGCGGTGTGAAGGGCCGGCCGGAGGCCGCCGTGGCAATCGCGGCGGCACTGATGCCGAAGGGAAAGTCGTAAAAGCCTGACGCCACGAACCGGTGCCGCTGGTCGTGAGTGGAGGCGCCCCGTTCGCGCGATGGATCGAACCCGATCGGGAGTCCCGTCGGATTCGAGGGATCGCGGCCGAAGCCGTTCGCCTCGGGAAGAAAGGCACTCTGAAAGTCGGTGGACGTGTCCTCGGCCCGCGAGAGCGTATAGGAGACCAGAATCTGATGACGGCCGGTGAACCGTTGGTTCAACGACAGAGTCAGCCCACGGTACCAACTCTCACCATACGACGTGTACTGGAGGACCGACGCCGATGTCCCGGCGCGGCCATCGACGTCGTTGGGCCTTCGACCGGGACCCAACGAGGGGACGATCGGGTTGTAGTCGATCGGCGCCACCTGGTAGCGACCGTGCACGTGGATGAAATTGGCGGAG
Source organism: Acidobacteriota bacterium (assembly GCA_032156805.1). GTDB lineage: Bacteria > Acidobacteriota > Vicinamibacteria > Vicinamibacterales > UBA2999 > Gp6-AA40. The sequence goes on along the minus strand of JALDXQ010000037.1, from coordinate 26,023 downwards.
AGCGAGGCATCGGGCCAGATCGCGCGATCGATGCCGACGGCAGTGTGCATCGCATACGGCACCTCGAGGTCCGGTGTGGTGGAGATCTCCAGGCTCGCAAACGGGGTCGCAGGCTCGGCGAGACGATGGCCGGGAGCGTTCCACGCGGCGATCGATGCAGGAAGCCTGAGCGCGAGCGTCCGAACGCCGGAGCTGCCGTTGACGATCTGGCCCGTGACCACACTGGCCAGGATCTGGTAGTCGTCGTATCGCCCGTACGCGGCATGGATCGACGTCCGTCCATCGCCGGCCGGATCGTAAGCGGCGGCAAGACGCGGCGCCACGGATCCTCCCTGCCGAATCTGGTAGGCGAGTCGCGTGCCGCCGACGCTCGACACGTCATATGACGGGTCCGGCCAGAACTGCTTCTGATACCGGATGCCGGGCTTGATCACGAGCCTTCCCAGTCGCCAGTCGTCCTGCACGAAGGCGGAGACGTCACTCTGTCCGAACGAGATCCGTGGATTGCCATACCCCTGGATGTACGCGGCCGGCGCGCCGCGCTCGAGGGCCTGCACCGGGGACATGGGCTGGGACGACCCGAGTGCGGGATTGGATGGCAGCGCCGCAAAGATGAAGCGACCACCAAAATGCAGCGGCAGCGACGCGTGGTCGTTGTCCAGGTAATTCGCCTCGACGCCGGCCTTGAGCACGTGCGCGCCTATCGGGACCGACAGCGTCTCGACGATCTGGTACCGGTCGTTCTTCCGTTCCTGCGGCGTGAATCGCTGCCGCCCGACGTGTGCCACCCCCGGCAACTCGAGGGTCGGGCCGCCGTCGTCCTCGTCCAGGCAGGGTCCGTTGCAGGCGGCATCGAGCGCCTGCACGACGAAGTCCTGGCGCGCAAACTGAACACGAAGCTCGTTCAGCCAGCGTCGCAGCACGTGGGTGTGTGATGCCGCCAGCGAGAAATCGTCGCGGTTCAGCACCCCGCCCCGACTGCGCGCGACGAGGCCGCCGAACGGCTCCACGTTCTCGTTGCGCGTCGTGCCAGCGTTCACCCTGACGGCCAGTGCGCTGGCCGGGGAAAATTGATGATCGATTTTGCCGAGCACGTCGGTCGTTCGAACCTCGTACGGCACATGCCCGATCTCGACGGGGAGCCCGTTCGCGCGGAGGACATCAGCGGCGTGCGGGTCGATGTTGACGAAGTTGTTGGCATCGATCGCCAGTCGCTCGAACGACGCGAAGAAGAATGTCCGTCCTTTTCGAATGGGCCCGCCGAGCACACCTCCCCACTGCTCCTGTCCGAACGGCGCCTTCGCGCGATCGATTGGGTTCCCGAATGGATCGAAGCGCTCGAAGTGATCCCTGGCATTCAGTGCTTCATCCCGGAAGTAACCGAACGCTGTGCCCTTGAGATCGTTGGTGCCGCTCCTGGTCACGATGTTCACGACACCGCCAGCGGCCTTGCCGAATTCAGCGGAGTAGGAGCTGGTGAGAACCTGGAACTCGCGCACCGCCTCCTGGCTGAACGTCGCGCGCACGGCGCCAAGAGTCGGGTCGTTGTTGTCGAAACCGTCGACCATCACGTTGTTCGAACGAGCGCGCTGCCCCGTGAACGACAGACCACTCGTCGCAGTGGCGCCTTGTTGCGGCGTACGATCCGTCGTCACGCCGGGCGTCATCACGCTGAAGCTGAGAAAACTGCGTCCGTTGATCGGCAGGTTGTCCACCTGCTGCTGCCCCACCACGGTGGAGACTGCCGTCTTGCCGGTCTCGACCACGGGTGTGCTCGTCTCAACGGTGATCCCCTCTTCGAAGGTTGCCAGCCGCATGGTGAAATCGAGCGATGCGGACTGACCGAGCTGCAGCACGATTCCTTCGCGCGTCTGTGACGCGAAACCGGGTCGATCGATGCGCAGGCGGTATGTGCCAGGGGGAAGGGCGAGTGCGCGAAACCGTCCCAGGGTGTCGGTCTCGACCGTTCGAGTGACGTCGGTGTCGGCATTGACGATGGTCACGACGGTGCCGACGAGGACACTCCGTGATTCGTCCATGACGAGGCCGTCGAGATCGGCGCCCGTCAGGCGCGCTTGTGCGAAGGCCGGCGCGGACATCAGCAGCAGGAGCGCAGCCGCCATCGCCGTTCCGAGGTGGCGTCGATCGAAGATGCGGCGACCCTGGAGCACGATCTCCGTGATGAGAAGAGGCACCGCCCAGCAGAACCAGCTCGCCGTGCCGAGCTGCTCGCGCAGCGTGCCGATGTGACCAGCCTGCAAGACGCTCACGAGCACGCGGAACGTGACAAAGGCAAACGTCACGACGAAGCTGCGGATCATCCAGTCCTGGTGCTGCTCGATCAACCCACGACGAACAGCCGCAACGGCCATCGTCGTCGTCGCGACCCACGCGATGCCCAGGCCTGTGATACCCGTCCCGAATACCCACCCGAGGCTTGTGCGCGCGGCCAGATAAAACGCGGCGATCGATCCAAGCCCCACGCTGGTCACGTAGGCCAGACCCAACCATCGGTGCAGCCACAGCGGGCGCCGAGAGATGCCGAGCCATATCTGGACTGGCCCGAGCAGCAGCGCCACTGCCCCGCCGAGGACGTGGGCGAATACCCACCCGCGTTGCGGCTCGTAACGGGCCATCACCGCATGATCGAGCAGAAGGTATGGAAGCGCTGTCGTGACGAAGAATCCGGTCGCCACGAGCGCCACGATCGACAGCGTGATGAACCTGGGCCAGCCTGATGCCACGGGCAGCGGTACGACGCTGGCAACACGCGTCCGATCCATGGGTCCCTCCTGGCGCGGCCAGGAAAGGGATGGCCGCGCACATCGGTATCAGGATGGCGAGAGCGAGACGAAAAGTCTTTCGGGACGCACGGGGATCGCCTTCGGATTCTGCGGGGGATCGACGAGTGGAGCTACGTGACCTGAGTCTGTGCGACGGGGAGCGCGCCCTCGAGCCGCCACGCACGCTCGGCCTTCAAGCGTAGCCACTGCTCGGCGTTCTCGACGCGCCAGTCGTGCGCGAACACGCCGTAACGGCGGCCGCCGACCTCGAAGTCGGCTTCGCGAGTACGCCAGATGTGGAGCTCTGAGAACAGCGGTTCCATCACGTCCGGATCGGCGACCGCGAGGAAGCACCAGGCAAGCCCCGGCGTCGTCCAGCTTTGCGACGCGCTGGCCGCAACCGCCGCCAGCACCTGCGCCTGATAGCGGTCGCGATGCATGAAGAAGCGGCAGTAGGTCATGTGCTCGCCTGGACTGGGCGGTAGATGCCGTTCGGCATGGGCGACGGCTCGGGCGATGGCGGGATCGGCGACAAGATCGTCAGGCGACACAACCCCGAGGCGGATATGGGCACCGAACCCGATACACTCGCCCGTCATGCTGCGTGCGACCAGAAACGCGTCCGGCTGTCGCGCGAGCCAGTAGCGCGCGATCGCCGCCGACGCGCACCCTTCATGCTGTTCGATCATCGCGAGAACAGCCGCGTGATCCGCCGCGCTCGCTCTCTCGACGACTGTGGTGCCGAAGCCGGCCCATTCCATGTAAGGCCGCAGGCGCTCGTTATACCGCTGCAGGTAGATCACGTCGAACCATACGCGCAGCTGCTCGAGCCCTTTCGTCCGCTCGAGGCGATCGTACAAATAGGAGATCAGGCGCTCGGTCACCTGATATGCGGCATCAGGGTCGCGCCAACGGAAGTCCATATAGGCAACGTCGCGCGCGAGATCGTGCGGGAACAACCCGTAAGGCCCGCTCTCGACAAACGACAGTCGTCCCAACCACTCGAAGAGCTCATGCACGTCCGGCTGGCCGAGCGCCGCGGCCAGCAGCGGCTCCGTCGTGGCGTGCGCGCTCACGCACGCGTGCAGTGCCAGACGGTGTGCCCGGCTCGGGACCTCCTGCACGAACTTCTCGATCAGCAAACGAACGACCTCGGGCTCGGCCTCGAGGCGTGACGATGCGAGCCGATCCCCGCGCGTCAGGACGTCGGCGGACAGTGACAACGCCAATGGGTGGCCGCGCGTGAATGCCAGCGCCTCGTCGTGATGCTTCGCCGCCACACCGCATCGCTCCAGGAACGCACGGCTCTCAGCGGGACCGAGGTTCCCCAATGGATGCACGCGAGTGAGTGCGGCCCAGTCCACGTTCGTGCGCCAGGTGGTCCCCGGTTCATGGCGGCCGGCGATGACCACCACGCTGCGCGCGGGTAGCTGCGGGAGTAGCGTCTCGCGAAGCCACTCGTCGAGCGATGTCAGCAACTCGTAGGTGTCGACGAGCAGGACGGCGCCCATCGGCCACCCGTCGATCACGGCGGACAGTTCGCAACGATCAACGCGGAGCGCACGACTCAACACCACGAGAAATCCGAGCGGGGACGGCTCGATATTGCGGCCGTCGATGCGCACGACGACGCGGCCGGCCGCATGCGCGACGCGGGCGAGTTCCTCGAGCAGGGTCGTCTTTCCAACTCCACCCGGTCCATTGACGTGCAGCGCAACAAACGGCGGCTCGTCAGCCAGGAGCGCGGAGCGAAAGTTCTCGATCTCGCTCTCGCGACCGACGAAACGTCGGCGTCGCTCCGCGGCCAGGCGATCGGCGACACGCGTGCACGGGAGAAGCGGGCTGGCACCGACAGGGGCCGCGTCGTCATTCGCCGAGGGCGGCACCTCGGTCTGACCGCCGTTGGCGGCAACCATTGCAACCAGCCGGTAGCCCCGCTTCGGAATCGTCTCGATGTACTGCGGCGACCGCTGATCATCGCCCAGCGCTCGACGCAAGTCGGCAACGGCTCGCGTCAGCGTCGTGTCGGCGATGAAACGCCCATCCCACACCGCGTCGATGAGCTCTTCCTTCGACACCACGCGCCCCCCGGTGTTCGCGAGAAACACCAGAAGATCCATGACCTGCGGCTCGAGGTGGCGGGTAATAGTGCGATCGCGGATGAGGTTGCGGGCAGGTTGCGCCAGCCATAGACCGACGTGGAAGTCCGGGGTGGCGATAGAGCGAGCCTCCTTGCGGCTGGCCACTCGCGGATTGTAGACCAATCCGCGTTGTGCTGGCTGCACGCCGGTTACTCGAGAGCCAGCACCTCGCAAGAACTCGTCGAGCACCTCATGACGCGCACGCCGATGGCTGCCTTGTCGCCGGACTAATCATGGGATTGCGAATCAGGCGACGGAAAAACCCGGCCACATCGTCGCGAGCAGATACCCGATCACCAGGAGCACGACCCAGCACAGCGCCGACAGCCACACGCCCCGCCAGAACATCGTCGAGAGATTCACCTCGTAGCCGGCGGCAATCGCCGGCCCGGCCGACGCCGACGGCAGCATGAGGCCATAGTTGGCGGCCACCGACACGATGTAGACAAAAGGAATGGGATTCAGGCCGATCCCCTGAAACGCGGTGATGGTGATCGGTACGACGATCGCGACCGTCGCGGTGTTGCTCGTCACCTGGGTGAGCAACATCGTGAGAAACGAGAACACCGCGATGGCAGTGAAGCCACCTTGTCCGGCCGTCGGTGTGAGCAGGTCGGCGACGAACTTCGCCGTGCCGGTGTCGCTGAGGACCTGACCCAGCGCGGAACCGCCGGCGAACAAAAAGATCAGCCCCCACACCATGTGTTTCTGGGCGTAGTCCCATTCGAGCAGCGGTTCGCCTTTGTGACGAACAGCGAAGCTCACCAGCCCGAAGCCGAGGAACACGACCGCGGGTGTCAGCCCGGGGAGCAGAGAGGCGTAGGACTGACGCGTGAAGGCGAGCAGCATGGCAGCGAAGAAGAAACCCAACCCCCAGCGCTCGGCCGCAGTGATCGGCCCCAGCGCGCGCAGCTCCTGCACGAAGTACTCGCGTGTCCCCTGCACGTGCCGGATCTCCGGCGTAAAGGCAAACCGCATGAAGACGAGCGAGGCGATCGTGACCCCTGCGGTCAGCGGCAGCAGCCGCGCGGTCCACGTGGTGAACAGGAACTCGCGCCCGAGCAGGCTGCGCTCGAGCAGCTGGACGGCGAGCAGGTTGTGGGCGCCGCCGAGAGGAGTGCCGGCGCCGCCGATGCTGGTGCCCCACGCCACTGCGATCAGTAACGCCGTTCCGAACGCGCTGGCGCCAATCTTCTCGATGCCAAGGAAGCGCAGCATGGCGAGAATGATCGGCATCATCGATCCGGCAACCACCGCGTTCGGCAGCACCGAGCTCAGGACGGCCGCGATCAGGAACCACGCCATGATGTGCCGCCGCGTGTCCGTCCCGATCGACATGAGCGCCAGCAGCGCGATTCGACGGTCGACATTCCATCGCCGCCAGAGCGCGGCGAGCATGTTGGCGCCAATCAACAGGAAGACGAGCTGATCGGCGTAGACCGGCAGGATGCTACCGACGGGAACGATGTTGAACAGCGCAACGACGACCGGCGGGAGGAACCCGGTAACCGCCAGGTGAACCGGGCTCGCGATCCACCACCAGGACATCCAGAGCAACAGGCCGATGCTGGCGCGCACCTCGTAGGGCATGCCGGCAACCGGGCTGAACGCCAGCAGAAGGAACAGCGCGGGCGCACCAAGGAGGTGAATCGTCTGCCGTTCGATTGACACGCTAATCCGCCAACGCAGCCTGCCTATTCGAGAGCGGGCACCTCGTAGAACTCGTCGAGCACCTCATGCCGGCGCATGCCGAGTGCCTCACGCTGGACCTCCAGATACCAGCGGTACTTCACGGCACGCTCGCGCAGGCTGTGCCACGCGGCGACCTCACGCTCACGATCGGGCCCGGTGGCGGCGTGCACTCGCTCACGCGCCGCGCGAAGCTGAAGGATGAGCGACTCGAGCGTCCTGCTGATGCGCAGCAACGCCGCCGCGCGCTCTTCGTTCAGCTCGCGCAGTAACTCTTTGTGCTTCTCGCTCGGCTCGCGCCCGCGCATGGATCACATTGTGAACGAACAACCATGAGCACGTTGCGAAATTACTGGTGGCGGGTCCTGTCGCCGGACAGCCCCACCCGTCCTCGGCGCCAAAGGCACGGCAACGGGAGAGGCGCCTGCGCGGCGGGCGGGGCGCCCCCGTCCGGCGCCACCCGCAAGCAGTAATTTCGCAACGCACGCCAGTGTTCTTCGTTTTTCGTTCTTCGTTAGAAGACGTACTGCATCCCGATCTGTATCGTGCGGCTGCCAATCAGCTGGGTGACGTACCCGAAGTCGGCCATGCTTGGATTCGTCACCGCGTTCCCGAGACGATGCCGGTTGAGGATGTTGAACGCCTCCAGGCGGAGATCGACCCGATGGGGCGTGCCGTAGACGCCGAAGCCCTTACGGAGGGACATGTTGATGTCCCAGAAGCCAGGCTGCCGCAGCGAGTTCTTCTCCTGCGTCGTCGCAAAGGTTCCTGCCGCGGCCGGGCGGAACGCGTCGCGGTCGAACCACAGTGCGCGCGACAGCGACTGGTCCCAATCGGTCCTCGCCGCAAGAGGATCGTCCTTCACCTGATCGTAGAACTGGTTCCCGCTGCCGGGGCCGACGCCGGCGACATCGACACCAGCTGGCGTGCGGACGTCGAACGGAACACCCGACTGCGCCTGGAAGATCCCCGAGATATCCCAGTTGCCGAGCACCCAACGCAGCGGTGCCACTGATTGGTCGAGCGACGGGAACCGGTAGCGTACCTGTGAGACCAGCACGTGCGGGCGATCGAGATCCGAGATGCCGTAGTAGCCACTGTCGTCATAGGCGTTCGGCAGGATGTCGGCGCGGCCGCTGCCGTTGTCAGTGGTCCGTGAGAACGTGTACGCCACGCTGAAGCCGACGCCTCGCGTCGAGCGCCGCTCCACCTGCGTCTGCAGGCTGTTGTACCGGGACGTACCGCTCGTCTCGTACAGGGTGATGCTGCCGTAGCCGAGGAACGGACGGAGAGCATTCGAGTTGACACCCGGGTTTCTCTGAATCGTGCCCTCCTGAAGCTGGTTGACGTTGCGGGCGCGCTCCAGGTTGGAGGCCGAGCGGCCGACGTACGACAGCGTCCCGCGCATCGTCCAGGGCAATTCACGGTCGACGGTCGCGTTCCACGCCCACGACGTCGGGTTGGTGAAATCGGGAGACTGCATCGCGCCCACGAGCGGGAAGTTGCGCGTCGACGCGCCACCGGGCGCATCCACGATCCCGTTGATGACCGTCTGCATCTCTGAGAGAGGCGCGTTGAAGCCGTACGCCGCCGTCGTATTGATTTGCACGCGGTTCAGGAAGCGACCCACACCGGCGCGGAACGTGGTGACGTCGTTGAAGGCGTACGCCAGGCCGAGCCGAGGCTGGAAACCGCTCTTCGAGGTTTCTGCGAAACCATTCGGGACACCATGGTAGAGACGCTGGAAGTCCGCGAGTTGTGGGAAGTCAGCGAGGGCGTCGTCGCTCGGGCTGTCGCCGGGAAGCGTCATGCCGTTGAAGCGATCTCCGCTGACGACGAACCCGCCGGTTCGATCGATGACCGGAGCCGTGGCCTGGTCGTAGAACTGCGCCTGGAACGACGCCATCGCCTCATTCCTGACGCCCCACGGCTGCCACAGCGAGTAACGGAGACCAAGTTCGAGCGTGAGGTCGCGCGTCGGCCGCCAGCTGTCCTGGGCGTATATGTCGTAGGCCATCGCCAGCCAACGCGTGTTCGGCTTTTCGCCGAACTCGGTGTAATCGTCGAAGAGCCCGAGCACGGCGTTCGCCAGCGAGTACCCCGAGCCGCCTGTTCGCGCATCGGTGAAGCGGAACGATCCGTTCTGATTCGTCGTAGCCGGCGCCTGCGCGAAGCTGAGCTGAATCTGATCGTTCATCCCCGATCGCTCGATGCTCACACCGGCCTTGAGCGTGTGGTTGCCGCTGATCTTGGTGACGTTGTCCGACCACAGGAACACGAAGTCGTTCCATGCACCAGGATAGGCAGCATTGTTGATCGTCGTGAAGCCTGACATCGTCACGTTGGGAATCTTCTCGGGGTCAAGCTTCGTACCGGGAAAGAGGTACGGGTAGTTGATGCCGACCGAGCTCTGCGTGGGATACAGAAACGCGGTGGTCCCACCCGGGCAGTAGTCGCAGTTGCGCTGCCCGAAATACTTCGACGGGCTCGTCGATCCCCACGAGAACGAGAACTCGTTGATGAGCGACGACGAGAGCGTACTGGTCAGCGTCGCCGCCAGCGTGCGCCCCGGATAATCCCAGATTGTCGAGTAGACACCCATCGGTTCGGGATCGTTCCAGACGTTGGGCGCCCAGGTGTGGCGCACGGCCACCCGATGATTGGAGGTCGGCACCCAGTCGATCTTGATGCTGTCCTTCCGCTGGTTGTTGAAGACCGACGGGTTGCCGATCCAGTTGTTCGCGCCCTGCTGGAATCCAGGAACCGGCTGCGGAAAGGCGTTCAACAGCGCCTGGCCCTGTGGGCTGATTCGATTACGCGGGATGACGTTTCCCGGGAACGGCAGGCCGGTCAGCGGATCGCGAATCGCCCTGCCGGGGAGCAACGCGCTGAAGTCGCCGTTCCTCATCGCGGCCGTGGGCACGGTGGCCGTCTGCTCTTCGACCGTGCGATCGCGTTGCCACTCCTGGCCCCAGAAGAAGAACAACTGCTGGCGGTTTTCGTTGAAGGCGCCCGGAATGTAGATCGGACCACCGAGGGTGAAGCCATAAGCATTGTACTTGTGCGGCGACTTCTCGAGACCGGCGCGCTTGCGCGACCACGTGTTGGCGTCGAGGGCGTCGTTCTGGTGACTCCAGAAGACGTTGCCGCGGAAGCTTTGCGTGCCGCTCTTGGTCACCATCCGGAGTTGTCCGGCCGACGATCGGCCGTATTCAGCCTGGTAGTTCGTCGTCAGGACCTGCACTTCGGCAACGGTGTCGAAGTTCTGCGCGCCCATCATGAAGCCACCCGCCGCGCGAACACGAATCGACGGAGCGCCATCGATCGTCGTCATGAATTCATCGGCGCGACCGCCATTGATCGACGTCACGCCGGTCGCGAAGGTACCGGTTCCAGTCGGCACGGATCCGCCCATGTTGTTGCCGACGACTCCGGGGGCGAGTTGCGCGACCTGTGACGCGCGCCGGCCGCTGAGGGGTGTTTCAGCGATCTGTTCAGCGCTGAGCGTGCGACCGATGACCGAGGTGTCGACCAGCGTCGTCGCGGCCTCGACCTGAATCGTCTCGGACAGCGCTCCAACTTCGAGCGAGACATCGACCCTGATGTTGACCCCCGCGTTCAGCTGCACGTCGGACTTCGTAACCGGCCTGAAGCCGGACAGCATCGCGGTGATCTGGTACTGGCCGACCGGCACGTTCGGAAAGGTGTACAGGCCGGCTTCGTTCGTCACCGCCTGACGCTGGATCTTGGTGCCAACGTTCACGAGCGTGACATCGACGCCGGGAAGCACGGCGCCGGTAGAGTCCTGCACGACGCCAGAAATCTGTGCCGAGTCGAATTGTGCGTAAGCGGAAGGGGCACAGAGCAGGACGGCAACCCACATGGCGACAACGAAGCGCCAATTCATAGTTCCTCCAGTCGTCAGAACCGAACGAAACGCCGACTGATATGTCTCTGGCGGACGCTTTAATAGCAAGTGACGAGAGGGCCGTCAAGCGCGGGTGCGCAGTATTGCAGATGTGAGCTCGGCGGTCGCCGAAACCGGCTACCATCAAGACAAGGTGGACTGCCGCTTCCGCCGCCTCGCCTCGCAACGCCTGTTGACGATGGCGCTGCTGTTCGCGACGTGTGCTCCAGCGCCGGCTGCCGCACAGCCGAGCAATGCGAACGATTCGACGCGATCAGCACTAGAACGATTCGCGCGCGAGATTCGAGTGCTCGGTCCCGGCGAGTTCATCTACGGATTTCGCGACAACCGCTCTCTTCCGGCTCGCGATCGCGAGTTGCTTCGCGAGCTCGCAGCCGCTTTCGAAAGCAGGCGGTGGGGCGTCAACACGCTGCGTGCGCTGCTGGCTCACGACGATGCCAGGGTTCGAACACTGGCGCTCGTTGCGCTCTACGACCGGGAGGACCCGCGGCTTCTCCCTGACATCTTTCGCCTCGTCGGAGACGAAGCACCAACCTTCCCCGCGCTGCTGCCCGATTCCCGAGCCTGGCTCACGGATCCACCACTCGGACCTGAACGTCTTCGTGAGCAGACCGTTGGCGGGCTCGCAAACGCAATGCTGCGCCCGCACCTCGAGAGCGCCGGTTACTCCGGAGATGCCTTGGGGCGCGATGGGCAGGATGGGTTCGCCAACTACTGGAAGACGCGCGCCGGACGTTCATCCAGTGCGGGCTGGTGGAGTGTGCGCCTGGCGCGGGCGGGACATGCGACAAGCCCGACGCCGCAGGAACGATACCGCGCGATCAGATCCCTGCGAGCCGAGATCGACGAACTGCCCGAACCAGACCACACACACGTGCTCCTGTGGCTGCACGGCGATGCCGGATCCGACGTGCTGGTATCGGAGGGTGAGCTCGTCGGTCTGACGCAGCGGCTCGGGCCCGATAACTTGATCGACATCCTGCGGCGCCGCATTCGAAGCGACGATCCCGACCTGCAGGCACGCGAGAGCCGTTGGCCGCACGATCGCATGCGCCTCTTCGTGATGCAGCACGCAACGGCGCTGCTGCGGCCCGGCGACGCGCAGGTGCTGCTCGACCAGGAAGCTGCCGAGCTCGCGCTTCCGGGATTTGCCGGTCCGCTGCACACCCCCTGGTGGGCAATCGCGAGCGCTGACCTGCGACCAGCCGACGCGGTGGGCATTCTCACGCGGGCTCGAGACCGATTCATGGGCCAATACGACCTCCCGAAGCGGCTCGAATTGACCGAGGCCTTGTGGCGCCTGGGCGGTGACTCACAGGCGCAAGCGGTCGTGGATTGGTACTACCGCGAACTGACGCGGCCGCAGTTGAACAACGGCGGGGTGGCGCGAACGATGGATTTCCTGCTGCGTACAGCCGGCCGTGACAATCGTCTGCTGGCGCGAACGTTCATCGAGGATTCGCGATTCGACACGCTCAACTGGAAATCACTCGAAGTGCTTGTCAAGGCGATGAATGACTGGAGCGGAACCGCGATTGTCTCCGCCGACGACATGGCGCGGGTCTACTCTCCCATCGGCACCGACTTCTTTGACGTCGACCGCATCAAGGCGCTGGAGCAGTACCCCAATGAGGTCGGCGCGCTCGTCCAAAGCATGGCCCGATGGCGGCGTGCGTTGCGAGACAACATCGGTATAGTGCAGCAGCCATCGACTCCCCTCTTTACCTTTCACAGTAATCCGTGGCTGAACCTGCACCACTTCCTCCGGGCCGCCGCCCGTGGCGCACCGGTCACCGCAGACCTCTCGGACGATGAACGCGCCATCTGGAACGCCGGCATCGAATTCTACAAGCCGTATGGGGCGAGAAACGTCTTCGACGATGAGATGGTCAGCATCAAGTGGGCGCTTCACGCGGCGGAAACACAGACGACGCTCGACGGGATCGCTATCGACAGCAGTTTGCGAGCCGCGCTCGAGCGCGTGGCGCCGATCTATCTGAAGCACTGGTGGCCGGCACACGATCGCGCCAACCGCGCGTGGATCGCCGGCGCGCAACCACTGCTGGATCGCCACGGAGCGGCACTGGCCAAAGCCGTCACCGCCGTCTACGGCGCTTCGTGGACGACCGAACCCATGCCTGTTGATTTGTCGTGGGTGGGCGGACCTTCTGGTGCTTACTCGACAGGATCCCCGCGCCACATCACGATGCCGTCATCCGACTCGACTTTCGGCGGAAACGCTGCGCTCGAAATGCTGTTCCACGAGGCGTCGCATCACTGGGGGCAGATTCTCGGCACCACCATCTTCGGGGCAACGAAGAACCTGGGTGTCAGCGTTTCTCCCCAACTCTGGCATTCAGTGTTGTTCTATACCGCTGGCGAGCTGACGACGCGAGAACTGCGAGCGAAGGGCGTGACCGACTACGTCGAGTACTCGACCCGCGCCAACCTGTACACGCCGATGTGCGGCGCCGGCTGTCGCGAAAAGATCGTCGAGCACTGGACGCCGCGTCTCGACGGCAAACGCTCGATTGACGAGGCACTCACCGCGCTCGTCGCGTCATTCAAGTGAAGACGCTCCCTCACGATTCTTGATTCGTGATTTCTCCGGGGCACGCGCCTTCGGGGGGCGGTCAATCGCTCCGGATGCAGCCGCCCGCAGCAGGCGGCGGAAGGTCGGGCATTCCATGTGGCTCGGCGCGGGGCACGCGGCGGCGTGTCGCAGACTCCTGCGCATCACGCTCAGCTGGCGGATCGTCCTGTCGAGCTCGTCGGCCTTGGCTGCGAGCATCCGCCGGTCGATGCGCGGCCGTCCATCCCCACCGAACATGCGCGCGATCTCGTCGAGCGTGAAGCCGACGCTGCGTCCCAGCGCGATGAGTGCCAGCCGCTCCAGCACACCGGGATCGAACAGGCGGTGCAACCCTCGCCTGCCGATTGAAGCAATCAGCCCTTTCTCCTCATAGAACCGCAGCGTCGAGGCAGGAACTCCAGAGCGCCGCGTCACGTCCGTGATATCCACGTCTCATCCCTTCCGCCCACGATGCCAGACCGCGCCGTGGACCGGCTTGACCTCAAGCCGACTTGAATTGGCATATTGAGGCTAACGCGTTTTCAAGCGAAGCAAGGGGGCGGAAATGGATGTCACGAAGCAGAGCGATAACGAACAGGCGGCACTGTGGAACGGCCTTGGTGGGCGCGCCTGGGTCGACGCGCAGGAGTTGCTCGACCAGGTCTTCAGAACGTTCGAAGACCGGCTCGTTGACGAGGTCGCCGCGGGATCGGCGAGCCAGGTGCTCGACGTCGGCTGCGGTACGGGCCGCACCACGCTCGCCGTCGCGCGGTTCCTTGGCGCGAGAGGGCAATGCGTCGGCATTGACGTGTCAGAGCCGATGATTACCGCCGCCAGGGCCCGCGCCGAACGCGAAGCCCCGCTGGCCCGCTTCATCCGTGCCGATGCGCAGACCTACGCCTTCGAGCCTGCAAGCTTCGACATGATGATCTCGCGCTTCGGCGTCATGTTCTTCGACGACTTCGTCCGCGCCTTTGTGAACCTGCGGACTGCGGCGACCAACAACGCCGGACTCCGGTTCGTCGCCTGGCGAAGTGCTGCCGAGAATCCGTTCATGACAACGGCCGAGCGCGCGGCGGCGCGACTCCTGCCGAGCATCCCCGCCCGCCAGCCGGACGCGCCGGGACAGTTTGCCTTCGCGGACTCACATCGGGTGTACCACATCCTCGAGCAGAGCGGCTGGGCCGGGATCGACATCGAGGCGATCGACGTGTCCTGCACGTTTCCCGAGAAAGAGCTGGTCGGTTATTTCACTCGGTTCGGTCCCGTCGGGCGGCTCCTTCCCGAAATGGACGAGCAGACCCGCACCCGGTTGATTGACACGGTGCGCCCTGCCTTCGATCCATACGTGCACGGAGCTGAAGTCCGCTTCACCGCCGCGTGCTGGATGATCCGCGCCCGTGCGACACGCGTGCCCCTGTAAGCGCGGCGATCGGCCCCTGGCGTCGTTCAAGTGAGGTCCGCTGCTTCCTGAGGAGCCACTGCAGTGGTTGCGCGCTGCCTGGAATGAACGAGGTCCGGCTAAAGCGGACCCTACGTCCGCGCTGCCTTCAGCGCCGCGAGCACGCGCGCGTTTCTGAACGGCACGCGGCGCAGGCGCACGCCAGTGGCATCGAAGACGGCGTTTCCGATCGCGGCAAGTGCCGGCTTCAACATCGCCTCACCCGCGCCGTAGTGCGGCAGGTCCGGCCGCTTCGGGTTCGGATCGCCGTTGACCAGGACGACCTCGATCGATTCGGGAGTATCGGCGTGCGTCAGTGTCGGTGACGACGCCCAATCCACACTGGTCACTTTCTCAGTGTCGAAGCTCACTTCTTCATGGAGCGCACGGCTCAGGCCATACAGCAGTCCGGCCTCGATGGTCCGGCGCAGCGTTTCAGGATTGATGATCAGGCCACAATCGTGGGCGCACACGAGTCGCTTCACCCAGACTCGACCGGTTCGCCGGTTCACTTCGACTTCGGCGATCTGAGCAACGACGGTCTGGCTCCGGTAGGTATAGGCAATGCCGCGGCCAGTGAGAATGTCTCCGCTCTCGAGACGTTTCGGCGAGGGACGGGAATCCCATTTGAACGCCTCGGCTGCGGCCTTGATGCACGCGATCGAACGTGCGCGCTTGAAGCCGCTGTCATCGTCGGTCGCCGCCGTCAGGAGCTTCAATCGGAATTCCACTGGGTCGGCATTTGCGGCCGCGGCCAACTCGTCGATGAACGACTCCGACGCAAATGTTGCCTGCGGGCCGTTCGGATCCCGCAGGTTGCCGGTCCGCAACGGCGTCTCCCACACGAGCGGCAGGCTGACAACGTGCAGGGCCATGCGACGATTCGGAATGGCGTACATCTCGCTTGGCGCAGCGGCGCTACCGCGCGCCGGCATCTCCTTTCTGTTGCCCATCAACTGCGAGATCAGAACCGTGTCGTGCTCGTTGTAGCCAAGATGATTGAAATCGGCGGAGCGAGCGTCGTACTCGAAAGCCACGAGGTTGCCCTGCGCGTCGAGGCCGCCGCGCACCCTGACGGCAAACGCGGGTCCCTTGGTGTCCCACGCCGTCTCTTCGTTCCTCGTCCACTGCACGCGGACCGGGCGGCCAAGCTCCTTCGCCAGAAACGCCGCTTCGAACCCGGCGTCATCAGCCGCGGTGCGGCCGTAGGCCTGCGGTCCCTCCATCCACACCACGCGCACACGGTCACGCGGCATCTTGAGGAACTCGGCGACGCCGTCGCGCAGCCCGTACGACTTCATGTCATTGGAATAGATCGTCAGCTGATCGTTTGAGGGATCCGCCATCGCATGCGCAGGGCCGATCGCCGTGTGCCCCTGGAAGGGAATCTCGTAGTTGGCCTCGAGAACTTTCGCAGCTCCCTTGAGAGCCCCATCAGGGTTGCCGACGACATTCGGCATCGCGCTGAAGGTGGGCGTCGCGCTGCGCATGAAGTTGAAGAGATTCTCCGATGTCGGGAACGGCGCCGTCGCCGGCTTCTGCCAGTGCACCGTGAGCTGCCGTGCCGCCTGAATCGCCTGTTCCTCACGCTCGCAGACGACGGCGACGTAGTTGCCTTTGCTGACGACCTTGAGGAATCCGGGGACGCCCTTCACCGACGACTCGTCGATGCTCACGAGCTTCGCACCCGCAACCGGTGGCTTCACGTTGCGCGCGTGGACCATGCCGGGCACCTTGGCATCAACAGCCCACATGAGCGAGCCATCAACCTTTGCCGGGATGTCGTACCTCTGCGGAGACGTACCGACGATCTTGAACTGCTGAACGTCCTTCAGCTTGGCCGTGCCCGTCGTCGCGTTGATGTTGTTTCCGGTCAGCGTGACGTTGAATCGCTTGCCGCCAATCAGTTCCCCGTAGGTCACCCTCTTCGACGAATCCGTGGCGACAGAAACCACGCCGTCGCTCACGACCAGCTGTCCGACCGGCACACCCAATCGTGCGGCTGCGAGCTCGAGGAGAACGCGACGGGCTTCGGCGGCCACTCGACGCATCGGGTATCCATCGGTCTGCAGCGCATCCGATCCACCTGAGCCACCCTGATCGACGGTGACGTCGGTCGTCCCCATGACGCAGCTCGTGCTGTCGTAGGGCATGTCGAGCTCGTCGGCCATGATCTGGCGAAACGCCGTTCCGGTCCCCTGACCGAGGTCGGTCTTCCCGACGAAGAACGTTGCGGTGTTGTCCTGACGGATCACGATCCACGAGTCGAGCTGCCTGAAGTCGATGTCCGGGTACGGACCGGGCCCCTGGGCGACGAGAGGAATCTCGTTCGCCACACCGGCGACGCTGAAGCCGACGACGAGAAACCCGGAAGTCTTGATGAAGTCGCGACGGGTCGTCATGCGATCACCTCGCTGCGCTTCCGCTCGCTCTCCTCGTTGCGGGCGGATGCGGTCGTCTTCGCCGCGAGCTTGATGGCTGACTGAATCCGGTAGTAGGTCATGCATCGGCACAGCGTGCCGGCCATCCCTTGACGGATCTGCGCATCGGTTGGCGTCGGATTCTTATCGAGCAGCGCCTTGGCTGTCATGATCTGGCCGTTCTGGCAGAAGCCACACGCCGGCACCTGCTCCTCGATCCATGCCTGCTGCAGCGGGTGGAGCTTGCCGTCCACGGCGAGTCCTTCGAGCGTGGTGATCTCCGCACCCTGCACCGTCGACACCGGACGAATGCACGAGCGCACGGCTTCGCCCTTGATGATCACGGTGCATGCCCCGCACTGGCCGAGACCACAGCCGAATCGAGGTCCATGAAGGTCGAGATCGTTGCGAAGCACGTACAGGAGAGGTGTCGCGGGGTCTACATCAACAGTGTGTGACTTCCCGTTGACCCTCAGGCTGATATTGGCCATGGCCTAGCGTCTCCATCCCAGTCGAGCCGCGTGAGGTTGCAGCCCGTGCAGGGACCCAATTGTGTCACCAAAGTCTTTGATCGAAGACTACGGCAGGCACGGTCGTTCGTTTACCTCATGCGAGTGTGACGCGGCACCGGCCCAACCTTCACACGGTAGCAAGGAACCCGCCTGCCTGATGTGTCCACAGGGTCGCGTAAATGCCGCCTTGCGCAAGGAGCACGTCGTGCGACCCCTGCTCGACGATGCGGCCGCGCTCCAGCACGACGAGGCGATCCATGCGACGGACCGTGGAGAGCCGGTGTGCAATGACGATCGCCGTACGATTGGCCATCAACGTCCACAGCGCATCCTGGATGAGGCTCTCGCTCTCGGAGTCGAGCGAGCTCGTCGCTTCGTCGAGGATGAGGATCGGCGCATCCTTGAGGATGGCACGCGCGATGGCGATGCGCTGTCGCTGCCCGCCCGACAGCTTCACGCCGCGCTCGCCTACCAGCGTGCGATACCCATCGGGAAGCGTCTCGATGAACTCCGCCGCGTGCGCAAGGTGAGCGGCGCGCCGTACCTCGGCATCTGTCGCCTCCAGCCGGCCGAAACGGATGTTGTCCGCGATGCTGCGGTGAAACATCGCGGGATCCTGGGGCACGTACGCAATGGCAGAGCGCAGCGCCGATTGCGGCACGCGATCGATCGCCTGCCCGCCGATCAGGATCTGTCCATCGTCGACGTCGACGAACCGCAGGAGCAGCCGTGTCAACGTGGTTTTGCCACCACCCGACCGTCCGACGAGCCCGACCTTCGTCCCCGGCTCGATGGCGAGCGAGAAATGATCGAAGAGCAGCGGCAGCGACGGCGAGTAGCGGAACGTCACGTTCTTCAATTCGACGCCCGAGTGCGACGCGGCAAATGTCTGCGTCGTCGGTGCGTCGACGACCTTGGGTGGGTTCAGCAGCAACTCGGTGAACTGCGCAGCATCCGTCAGGGCGGTCTCGAGGTTGCGGTAGATGCGGTTGAACTCCCACACCACGCGCGTCGCCGCCGTGTAGTAGCTGAAGGTGATGAACACCGCTTCGATGCTGGCGCCCGTACCGGCGCTCGCCGCCAGCGCGACGACGATTCCGAGTGTATTGGTGAGCACGTGCATCGGCGCCGAAATGCTGTCGATGCGCAGGTTGTGGTAATCCCACGACCGTAACGTCTTCGCGCCGAGGTCGAGCACGTTGCGCGAGTGGATGCGTGCTTCGTGCGGCTCACGGGCGAAGGCGCGAACCGCTTCGGCGTTGGCGATCGAATCAGCCACATGACCGGCCGCCACGTTGGAGGCCTCTTCGCGCAGATCGACCAGCCGCTGCCGCCGACGGATGAGCGGCAGGACCGCCACGAGCGTCGCCGCGAGCATGCCAACGAGGACCACCATCAAGAGGGGTGAGTACGACCAGAGCACGACACTGGCGAACACGAGTGGCAGGAGACTGGCCGACACGTCGAGGCACAGGGCGTCGAACACGGTTTCGAAGCGGCGGGCATAGCCGACCACCCGCTTGGTAAGCGAGCCGGCAAAGTTGTCGTGGAAAAACGACAGGTCTTTCCTGAGCAGCTCGTTCATCGCCTCGATGGACAGCGACTCCATGGCGCGCACTTCAAGCCGCGATACGAGCAGAAGGGCGACGCGCCAGATCCCCTCGCCCACGAGCCAGACGCCCGCGAAGGCCAGGATGTAGGGAGCCACGTCGCGCGCAGACAGCTGTTGGTCGCGCACGAATGCGGCGAGAAGCCTGGCGATGACGAGCGGCGGTACGTAGACAATCAGCGCGTTGGCGACGCCCGGCAGAATCAGCGCCGGGATGGCCAGGCCGGGGCGAGCGCGGATGTGAGCGGCGTATCGGCGCACCGTCAACCGCAAGGCTGCCGTGAGGCGTCGGGGATCTCGTGTCGCGTCGCTGCTCATCGTGACGGATCCAACCGGAAGGCCGGCCGAAAACGAAAAGGGCCATCACCTCGTCCCAGGTGATGGCCCTTCTCGAAACTCTGAGTTTGAGACGACTACATCACCGGCGCTGGTGGCCCACGATGGCATGCCTCGAAAACAGCATACCCGTCCACGCACCGATAGTCGTCATGATGATCAAGGAGAACACGAGCGATCGACGGCTGTCAATCGGTCGGCCGGACGTCGTCGTAGTCGTAGTGTCCGGCTGTAGCCGGATTTCACACGCCGGACTTCACACTCGCTGCTCCACTTCAATCCGTTGCGACAACGGCACCCATTGCCGACCGCTCGGACCCACGTACTCCGACTGTGGGCGAATGATGCGGTTGGCGCGCCGCTGCTCGAGGGCGTGGGCAATCCACCCGCTCACCCGGCTGATTGCAAAGGTCGGTGTGAACAGCGAGACATCGAGTCCAAGGCCATGCAGCAACAGCGCCGTGTAGAACTCGACGTTCGTCTGCAGGCGGCGGCCAGGTTTGTATTCCTCGAGCAGGCGCAGCGCCGTGGCTTCAACCGATCGCGCCAGCAAGTAGAGCGACATGTCGCCGGCCCTCGTGAACATCCGTTCGGCCGCCAGCGCGAGCACATCAGCTCGAGGATCGCGCACCTTGTAGACGCGGTGGCCGAACCCCATCAGCTTCTCGCCGGCTTCGATCTTCGCGCGCAGGATCGCCTCGGCCCGCGAGGCGTCGCCGATCTCGAACACCATGTCGAGCGCTGGTCCCGGCGCTCCTCCATGGAGCGGCCCTTTGAGCGCTCCGAGCGCTCCAACCACGGCAGACACGAGATCCGAGCCGGTCGAGGTGATCACGCGCGCCGTGAACGTCGAGGCGTTGAGACCATGATCGACAACGGTGTTCAGGTAGGTCTCGAGCCCGCGAACCCGCTCGGGGTCGGGCACTTCCCCACTCAGCATGTAGAGGAATCCGGCGGCATGACCCAGATCCGGCCGCGGCTCGATCGGTTCCATCCCTTTCGTCAATCGCGAGTACGACGCCACGATCGTCGGGAAGCACGCGACGATTCCTTCTGCCCTCTCGGACGTCAGCGAGATGGTGCCGGCCGCGGCACGCAGCGCATCCATCGGCGCCCGGTTCGCGCGGGCACACTCACGGAGCAGCGTGACCGTCGCCGGCGCGAGGGCGCGCGCCGACGCCAGCGTCGCGCGGAATGACTCGAGCTGAGGGTTCGATGGCAGATCGCCGTGCCAGAGCAGCCACGTCGTCTCCTCGAAGGTCGCGTGCGCGGCCAGTTCACCAACCTGATAACCAGCGATGACCAACTCGCCGCGCTCGCCGTCAACCAGACTGAGCCGGGTGGTGGCCGCAACGACGCCGTCGAGCCCGCTGTTCACCATGGGTCCACCGTACGTGGCCATGTATCATCGTGTCAACGTTGACTCGTAAATCAATATGACGACTGACACACTGTGGATCGGTGCCGACGAGGCATCGCGCCTGCTGAGGGTGAGCCGCACCACGTTGTATGCGTATGTCAGCCGTGGTTACGTGCGCTCGCAGGCCACCGCGGGGCCGTCACGCCAGCGGCTGTACTCCCGTGACGATGTGGAGCGACTGCGGCGGCGGACCGAGGCACGGCGCGATCCTGACAAGGAGGCTGCGCGGTCGCTGCAGTGGGGACTCCCCGTCCTCGAGTCGTCGATCTCGTTCATCGACGGCCAGCGGCTCTACTACCGCGGGCATGATGCCGTCGAGTTGTCGCGATCGCGATCGATCGCCGACGTGGCGGCGCTGATCTGGAGCGGCCAGTTCGAGGGATCGTTCGCTCCGGCGGCGCCGCGGCTCACGGCACCGGGCGCCGCACCGGACGCCGGGCTCCCGTTCGTCACGCGCGCCCAGGCGATCCTCGCATCCGCGGCCGCCCGCGATCACTCGGCGTACGACCTGCGCGCGAGCAGCGTGGCGCATACCGGCTGGCGGATCCTTCATCTCCTGACTCGGACCGCCAGGCTCTCGCGTCACTCGGCGCTCACCATCGATCAGACGCTCGCTCACAGCTGGGGCGTCACAGGGCATGGCGTGGACGTACTGCGCGGCGCGCTCATCCTGTGCGCCGATCACGAGCTGAACGTGTCGTCCTTCACGGCCCGCTGTGTCGCTTCCGCCGGCTCCCAGCCGTATGCCGTGGTGATCGCCGGTCTCGCCGCGCTCGAAGGCATTCGCCACGGCGGCACCACGGCACGGGTTGAAGCCATGCTCGATGCGATGCGACGAGCGCGCTCGCCGCGGGCTGCAGTACGGGATCGTCTCCGTCGCGGCGAATCGATCGATGGCTTCGGCCATCCGCTGTATCGCGGTGGCGATCCGCGTGCGATCGCGCTGTTCGACCTGCTGCGTGAGGGGCACTCGAAGTCGCGCGAGCTGGCCTTCGTGCTCGAGGTCGCCGATGCGGCCGCCTCACTGGCAGGGGAGCGGCCCAACCTCGACTTCGCTCTTGCGACGGTGGCGCGCGTGCTCCGTCTTCCGGCCGGGTCTCCCCTGACGATCTTCGCAATCGGCAGGACGATCGGATGGATCGGTCACGCCATCGAGCAATACGCCACCGCCCAGCTCATTCGCCCCCGCGCCAAGTACGTCGGCGTGATGCCAAGCACACTGCTGTAATGGGGTCGGGAGTCATTTGTTGAGGACACCAGTTGTATACTCCGCCGCAAGGGAGATCACATGAAGCCCATATCGTGCGTCGTGCTCGCATTGCTCACCGGCGCCACTGTCGCCGCGCAGTCGCCAATCCGTCCCGGGCGATGGGAAGTCGTGATGCAGATGGACATGCCCAACATGCCGGTGAAGATGCCGGAGATGAAAACAACACAGTGCGTCACGCCGGAGCAGGCCAAGGATCCAGCCAGCGCGTTGCCGTCCGCGCCGCAAGCCGGCCGCGGCGGGAAGTCCGACTGCAAGGTCTCCGACTACAAGGTGTCGGGCCAGACGGTGACGTGGAAGGTGGCCTGCACGATGCCGCAGCCCATCACCAGCACCGGCGAGATGACATTCACCGACGACAGCTATGCGGGCACGATGAAGATGAACACACCGCAGGGCGACATGAACATGAAGCTGTCCGGCACGCGGCTCGGCGACTGCACGCAGTAGAGAGACGAACGCGCCTGATTCACCTGCGACGCGCGCCCTTCCGTCGCGGCGCGGCCACGCGTGGACCGGGGGGCGGCGCCGTGCTCGAACGCACCACCAGCACGTGCGGGAGCGTCACCGATTCAGGCGCACCCTCACCCTGCAGAATCTGCAGCAGCAGCCTCACCGTCCCTTCACCGATCTGTCTCATCGGCTGCGCAATCGTGGTGAGCGGGGGATCGACATAGCGGGCAAACCGGATGTCGTCGAATCCGACGATCGACAGATCGTCGGGCACGCGCAGCTTTCGACGACGCGCGGTCTCGAGGACGCCCATCGCCATCTCGTCGTTGAAGCAGAAGATGGCGGTCGGTGGATGCTTGCGTTCGAGCAATCGCTCGCCTGCCACCGCGCCAGACTCGATCGAGAAATCGCCGTTCATGACGATGAAGTCGCGCTCGGCGCCGGCTCGCTTGGCGCGTGCCGTCGCACCATCGAGGCGATCGCGGCTGAGCGGGCTGACCAGCGGCCCGGTGACGATGCCGATGCGGCGATGTCCCAGGCGATACACGTGATCCATCGCGTCCGAGGCGGCTGTAGCGTTGTCGATGTGCACGCTGGGAATACCCAGGCGTGGGCTGAACTCGCAGCCGTTGACGATCGGCGCGCGACCGGGCGGCAGCGATCGCACGAGCGCGGCGGCCTCTTCCGGCACGCGATGCCCGAGGAAGATGAGGCCGTCGGCCTCCTTGCGCCGCAGCATCAGCGCATAGCGTTCCTCGCGCTGCTCGTCGTGTTGCGTGTCGCCGAGCAGAACTGAATACCCTTCCCGCTGTGCGGTGTCCTCGATGCCCTGCAGGATGAGCGAGAAGAACGGATTGGAAATGTCCGGCACCGTGACGAGCAGTTTGCGCGTGCGCAGCGTTCGCAGGTTGGTGGCGGACGCGTTTGGCGTGTAGCCGAGCCGCTCGACCGCGGCCATGACCCGGCGCCGCGTATCGGGCGCAACCACATCAGGCTGGCTGAGCACGCGGGAGACCGTCGCGGTAGACACGCCGGCTCGTCTGGCGACCTCGTAGATGTTCGGCACAGAAGGGCCATCATACCAACGCGTGCAGGCTCGCGCAGCGGTGTACCAATCGCCAACCGCGCACGACCCGATAAGCACGGTGATGACCCCGCTCTTTCGCCGCGCCGGACCGGATCGCATCGAGATCCGTGAGGGCGGCGGCTGCATGACGATCTTCGGCCTGCCGTTCTTTGGTGCCGGTGTCTTCGTGCTGCTCGCCAGTGTCGGGCTCGTGCAGGTTCAGGGTGGCGACGACCGGCTCACGCGCATCCTGCTTCCGATCATGGGCGTCGTCTTCACGCTGGTCGGCGGCACGTTGTCCTTCGGTCGCGGGTGGACAATCGTTGACGGCACACGGCGAGTGGTCATCAAGCAGTGGGGGCTCCTGGTCCCCATGCGTTCCGACAGCGAGCACATCGACAACCTCACGACGGTCGCGCTCGAATTCCAGAAGGGTGACTCAGACTCCGCAGACACATTCAGAGTCAGCTTGAAGGCGCGAACGGGCAGGCATACTCAACTGTGCAGCTCGACTCAATTCCCAGAATCGAGGTCGTGCGCCATCGCCATTGCCGAGATGCTGCGCCTCGACTTCGAAGATGCAACGACCGACCATCCGGTTCGTCTCTCGGTGGGTCAGGTAGAGATGCCGCTGCAGCAGCGTCTTCAGATGGAGGGTCGAACCAGTGGAGCGCCGGAGCGGCCGGCGAATGCACGCAGCAACGTCCAGCGCGAACGCGAGGCGCTGCGAATAACCATTCCGACGCTCCGATCGCACCCGATCGCGTACCTGCTCACACTGATCCCGGTCGCGATTGCGGGGGCATTCGCCAGCTCGTTACACGACTTCTTCCGTCAGACTCGCACTCCTGACCCGGTGGCGTGGGCCTTTCTTGGTTTCTTCCTCCTCTTCTTCGGCGTCCTGCCAGCCATCACCGCGCTCAACGGCTACCTGCGCACGAGACGCGGCGGCACCATCGTCACCGTGTCACCATCAGGGATCGGCATCCAGGAACGAGGGGCGTGGAAGACAGGTCGGATGAACTCGATTCCAGCCGCAGACATCCTGGATGTCGACTTCAGCACCAGAGAATCAGCCTCGCACGTCGCGCGGCTCACCGCAGAGCAGCGCGCGCGTGATCTGTCCGCAGCCAGGTCGACGCCGATCGGTCCCCGCACAGAACGGATGCTCAAGTCGCTCAGCCGCTTCGCACAGGCCGACGGCATCACCATCAAGACCCGCCAGGGATTCACAACGTTCGGAAAAGGCCTCGACGATGAAGAGATCCTTTACCTCCACGCGCTCGTGCGGCAGGCCCTGCTCTCCCTCTCCTAACACGTAAGCACTATGTCTTCACAGAACAGCTCGAGCCCCGACCGGTGAAGGCTCGTGGGTTGGGCGTTCTGGTATAGGCTTACGCACCGCAGTGAATCTGTCTGCGTGGGCGTGAACCGAACTCAACGGAGGCCATTGAATGCGTAAGTGCTTGTGGGGCGTACTCCTCGTTGCAGTAGCGATCCTCGTTCCCTCGACCGCATGGGCCCAGGCATCAATCGCGGGCTCCACTCGAGACACATCCGGTGCGGCACTACCAGGCGTGACCGTCGAGGCGACGAGCCCGGCGCTCATTGAAAAAGTCCGGACGACCGTCAGCGACGAACGCGGTCTGTATCGCATCGTCAACCTGCCACCTGGAACGTATACGGTGACGTTTGCGCTGGCTGGCTTCAACCAGGTCAAGCGCGAAGCGGTGGAGCTGACTGGATCGTTCACCGCGCAGATCGACGCCGAGATGGCGGTGGGCGGACTGACCGAGACGATCACAGTCACAGGCGCGTCGCCGATCGTGGACGTGCAGAGCGTGAGGCGGCAGACGACCATCAGCAGTGAAGTGTTGACAGCCATTCCAACGGCGCGCTCGTGGGCAGCCACGGCGTTGTTGATCCCCGGCATTGTCACGATCGGGGGAAGCCCGGCCGACGTCCAGGTCACACCGCAGATGACGGTGTTCGGAGGCGCCGGTGGACGAAGCAACGAAGGCCGTATGCAGGTCGATGGATTGAACACCGGCGCAGGACTGGGCGGCAGCGGCGTCTCGACCTACGTCGCGGACATCTCGAATGCGCAAGAAGTGGTGACGACGACATCAGGTGGATTGGGTGAAGCCGAAGTCGGTGGTCCCACGCTCAGCATCATCCCGAAGAGCGGTGGCAACACGCTGAGTGGCAACTTCTATTTGTCAGGTGTGTCCAGTGGCATGGTCGGGAGCAACTACAGCGACGAGTTGCGCGCCGCCGGTCTGACGACGCCCGGCAAGCTGATCAAACAGTGGGACTTCACCTTCGGCGTCGGCGGCCCGATCATCAGGGATCGCCTGTGGTACCGCGTGGCCGCACGTGACGAAGG
>JALDXQ010000036.1:0-46077 GCA_032156805.1 Acidobacteriota bacterium | reverse complement strand
GCATGACGCGAACGGCATAACGAAGCGCAAACGCGCGAGGTCGTCAAAGGCGCGCTTGCGCCTCGCGTGCCGGTCGCGCCATCTGCCCGGCCGAAGGCCGGCCGCCACCCGTGACCTCTGCGATCCCTGCGATCTCTGCGTTGAAATAACTCCGCGTTCTCTGCCTCCTCCGCGTTCGTTAGACTCTCTGAGGATTCCCATGAACGAGTACATCGAGATTCGATTCCGGCGAAAGGGCAAACCCTTCGCGTTGAAGCGGCAGCTGACAGGGGGTGTGGAATTCGAGGAGCCCGATCCGCTTGAACGTACGGTTGGAATCACGTTCGACGCCGCCAGCGCCGCGACGCGCGAGCGCATGAACAGCATCCGCAGGGTGCAGGGATGGGATCCCGGTCAGTTCAAGCTGGATGTCGCGGTCGAGGATGGCGCGCTCGTGCTACGTGGCGTCAACCAGCATGCACTGCCGGAAGGACTGTACAAGATAAAGGTAGAGATCGAGGAGACGAGGACATCACGGAAGTTCGCCGTCGCGGACGTGCCGCACGACGGTCACGCCGTCGTCGCGATCGACGTCGAACTCGATGAGCGTGACGTGAACGTGGACATCGATGACTGTGACCCGGGCATTCGACAGGTGATCGAACGTTCCGTCATCGATGACATGGCTGCCGCGACCTGGCTCGAGGATGGAAATCGCCGGCCGACGAGGCAAGCGTGCCTGCTCAACCTGCTGGCCAGTTTGCGTACCCGTCCGACGCTGCGCGATCCGCTCGTCAGCCTGGTGCACGACGTCTTCTACGTGGGCAACGATCGCATTTACGCCAAGGTCGATCGCTCGGTCGTCGACCTGCTGCAGACCTTGTCGAACGATCCGACCCGCCCCTTCTATTCCGAGGGCACGCCCCGGGCACAGGTCCACGGCCGCCTGCTCAGTGGACTGCCCGAGCCACCCGAGGTGAAGGCACGGTTTACGACGCTGGCGAGTTTTCGTGGAGAAGGCAAGCCGTCGATGCAGGCAGTGGTGGCGATTCCGCCACCCGATCTGCCCTACACCTACGCCGAGTTCGACCTCGATCTCGGAAACCCGCTCCAGGATGTGCTCGGGTTTTTCGTGCACATGGGCGAATTACTCGACGGTAAGCCGACCAACCATCTCGATATGCGCAAGGTGCTGGCCAAGGCGAAGGCGTCGGAATTCCTGTACTACACAGTTACCGCAGGTTAGCGCGCAAGAGGGCGCGCCTGCGCTATGATCGCCGGCCTGAGCCAGCAGGCTCGTGTAGCTCTCCCCATGAACATCAAGACGCGGAAGGCGTGGAGAGTGGGAAGTCGGAGCGTAAGAGATGAAGAACAAGGACAGGGAATCGGCGGCGAAGAAAGCCAAGGATCAGCTTCAGGTCGCCGAGCGGTCTCACAAAGAGGCGAGCCGAAAAGCCGATGCGGCGGAAGCCGTGACGAAGCAGGTCAGGACAGCGCTGAAGAAGGCGAAGCAGGAATTCAAGGTGGCCAGTAAGGCTTCGCGCACTGCGCGGCAAGCGGCAGACGACGCCAGGGCCGCGTACGCCAAGGCTTCGAAGCGGGCCTTGAAGGCGGATGCCAAGCTCGATAAAGCGCGGAAGAAGGCTGCGGCGAAGCCGAAGCCGTCGACGAAAGAGGCGCCGGTTGCGGTAACAAAGGCCGAGGCCAAGCCAGTGGCCCCTCGCAAAGCGAAGTCACGCCCGAAGACGAAGGCGTCAAAGCCGCGCTCGAAGGAGACTCCGCGACCGAGCGAGGAACAGACTGCGGCGGCGGAGGATAGTTTTGTGTTGGGCGAATCCGGCGCCGAGCTCCAATAGCTACTGCACGACGAAGCGCTCCTCGTGGAGGAGCGCTCCTTCTGCGTCCCGTAACTCGATCGTCCACGTTCCGCGCCGCTCGGCAGTAACCGTGTTGCGGCTGTAGGTGCGGAAGCCTGCGCCTGAATTGGCGCGAACACGAAGATTCACGCTCTGTAGCAACCCGCCGTTCACATACCAGCGATGCTGTACCGTGGTGTCGCTAGTTGCCTTCACACGCGTGTAGAAGAACATGCGTTCCCCCGGCGCGGACGGGTCTGTCACCGGCGTGCACTCCCAGTCGGACAATGACAACGGCCGGCACAGCCTGGCCTCGACGAGTGACACAGGAGCCTGAGATGCAGGACGACGGCTCGGAATACTGGTCGCTGCCGGCCGCACGGTTTCGGCCGCAGCCGACGCAGTCGAGCGCGACTCAGCGATCACGTCTCTTGCAGACTCCGGTGCCTCGCGCGGTGCAACAGGCTCTGCGGCCGCCGGCGCGGCCGCGGCTGCGGCAGGCTCCGCCGGAGCCACCGACGCAGCAGGCGCACTCGCTGTGCCGCCGTCACCCTCGTCACCTTGACGTAACGATGATGTAAACCACGCGAACAGCGTCAGCATCACGATCGCGACCGCGACGCCGATCCAGAGCAGTGTGCTGCGTGATGTCGTCGCAGAGGATTCGCCACGAACGGCCGAACGAGCGACGGCAGGTGCAGCCGCGGGGGCGTCTCTCGCAACGGGCTGCGCGACACGCGACGGTGGTGCCGAACCAGACTTTGGCGCCGTGGACCTGGCAGGTTTCGACGCCGCTTTCGCGGCAGGTTTCGACGGCGCTTTCGCGACGGGTTGTGAGAGTGTGGGCGCGGCAGGTTTCGACGTCGTTGGTGCAGCTGGTGATAACGGCGTTCCCGTAACTGGTGACGACGGTGGCGTGACCTCGAACGGTTTACCGGCAGCCGCGCAAAATTCCCTGAGGTTCTGCCCGCTGGTCATCACGAGCGGATCGTCCGGGGCGAGAGCCGCCCTGGCGATGGCATACGCTCTCCGGTACGACGCCTCGGCATCGGCCGGCTTTCCGAGCCGCTCGAAGACAATGCCGAGATTGTTGAGTGTGTTAGCCAGCTCAGGATGGCTGGGGCCGAACTGCGCTTCCTGGATGACGGCGGCCTGGCGCAGGTGGTGCTCCGCTGAGGCAAAATCCTGTGCGGCCGCCGCCCGCTCAGCGGAGTCTAGAATTGCGCGAAGCTCGACCCCTGCTTCTGCCATCGCCCCTCGCGAGAGAGTACACCATGGAACCCGACGATCGTCTCGAGTTGTTCTTCTCCCAGTCGCTGGATGGGTTTTTCTTCATGATGCTCGACGAACCGGTCCGCTGGGACGATTCGATCGACAAGGAGAAGGCGCTCGACTACATCTTCGAACATCAGCGGGTCACCAAGGTCAACGATGCGATGCTCGCGCAGTACGGGGCCACACGCGAGGCGTTTCTCGGCACCACGCCGACCGATCTGTTCCGGCACGACTTGGCCTACGGCCGCAAGATCTGGCGGGAGTTCTTCGATCGCGGCCGCCTGCACGTCGAAACCGACGAGCGGAGGGTCGATGGCACGCCGGTTCCAATCGAAGGCGACTATCTCTGTTTCTACGATGCCGAGGGGCGCATCACTGGTCACTTCGGGATTCAGCGCGACGTCACCCAGCGTCACATCGTCGAGGGGGCGCTGCGCCAGTACAACCGGCGTCTCCAGGTCCTGCACGACATCCACCTGGATATTCTCGGTTCACGATCCCCGCATGAGATCGCGCAGGCCACGATTCGCCACGTGCAGAGCCTGATTCCATGTCGCCGCGTCAGCGTGGCGGTGCTCGATGCCCATCGTGGGATCGGGCAGATCATCGCGTTGCACGATGACAAGCCGACCGAGCCGAGTGAGGGCGCGACCGTTCCGATGGCATCCTTCGGCGTCGTCGAAGACCTGAAGGCCGGCAGGGTCCGGAACATCACTGACTTCAGCGACCTGTCGGGAGCGCTCGCTATCCTCAGGGACTCCGGCTTGCGGTCGTTCATCAACGTGCCGCTGCTGGCCGACGGTGACCTGATTGGCGTGCTCAACGTTTCGTCGGTCGAGGAGGGTGCCTTCAATCATGAGTCGATTGAAATCGCGCAACAGGTGGCAAGCACGCTGGCAGTAGCGCTCCGCCAGGCCCAGTTGCGCGAGCGCATCGAACGTTACGCGAACGAACTCGAGGATCGCGTGGCCGCACGCACTGCGGATCTCGAGCGCAGCGAGAATCGCCTGGCGGCGATCCTGAACGCGCTGCCGGATCTCGTCTTCGTTGTCGATCGCGACGGACGCTACGTCGAGATCCTCACGTCGCGCGAGGACCTGTTGTATCGGCCGCTGCCCGAGATGATCGGCCGGCGCTTTCACGATCTGTTGCCGCAGCCGGTGGCCGACGCGCATCTCCGCGCGGTACGCGACACGATCGAGAGCCGGAGCAGCCGTTCCCTCGAATACTCGTTGACCGTCCGCGCCGGCGAACGCTGGTTCGAGGCGCGCACCGGCGTCCTCGGGCTCGAGATCGATGGACAGCCCGCGGTCACCGTCATTGCGCGAGACATCACCGACCGCCGACGCGCCGAGGAACTCGAGTCACAGAACGTGTACTTGCAGGAGGAGTTGACCGTCGAGCGGAGCTTCGGCGAGATCGTGGGACAGTCCGCGGCGATGCAGCAGGTCTTCCGGTCGATCGAACGTGTTGCGCAGACCGACTCCACTGTCCTGCTGCTCGGCGAGACCGGCACCGGCAAGGAGCTCATCGCGCGCGCGATCCACCGGTTGAGCCGGCGCCGCGATGCCGTGATGATCAAGGTGAACTGCGGCGCCATGCCATCGACGCTTGCCGAGAGCGAACTCTTCGGACACGAGCGCGGCGCTTTCACCGGCGCGGTGCAGCAGAAGCGCGGACGCTTCGAGCTGGCCAACAACGGGACCATCTTCCTCGACGAAGTCGGCGAGCTGTCACTCGACGTGCAGGTCAAGCTGCTGCGCGTGCTGCAGGAGCAGGAGCTCGAGCGTCTTGGCAGCACACGTCCGACGAAAGTGAACATCCGCGTGATCGCTGCCACCAACCGCGAGCTGCAGGCCGAGGTGCAACAGGGCAACTTTCGCTCTGACCTGTTCTACCGGCTCAACATCTTTCCGATCCACGTCCCGCCCTTGCGCGAGCGCAAAGAGGATGTGCCGCTGCTTGCCGCGCACTTCGTGACCGACTTCGCCCGGAGGATGGGGAAGAACGTCGATCGCATCGGCTCGCTCGCCGCCGCGCGCCTCGCCGCGTATCGGTGGCCGGGCAACGTCCGGGAACTCGCCAACGTGATGGAGCGAGCCGTCATCCTGTGCGAGGGCTCGGTGATCCAGGACGAGCACGTCGGCCTGCTCGATCGCGGATCGCGCTCGACCGAATCGGATGTGTTCCTGACGCTCGCGGAGATGGAACGGCAGCACATTCAGCGCGCCCTGGCCCGAACCGGCGGCGTCCTGGCGGGACCACAGGGAGCAGCGCGACTTCTGGGCATGCGGCGATCGACGGTGTGGTCCCGGATGCGGAAACTCGGCATTCAAGGGTCGCGCGAATGAGCCGCCGCGTTCAACGAATCGCTGGTGCTCGTTGGGTAAAGTAGCGCAAGGCCTTTTGCGCCCGCCTGATCGGACCTCGGCGTTCGGGATATTTCCGCGATTGTTGCCGATATGTCGGCACTGCTGCCGACATATCAGCACTCGCGCTCGATTCCTGGCTTCTCTCCGTTCCCATCATTTCGACTCAAGCTACTGAATTCAGACGGTTTGTCCACTTGCCTGACGCACAAGTCAGGTCGTGGCATGTCGCTCGCTCAAGTGTGTGACGTGTCGCGACGCAGTGCGACATGGAATGACTGGAGGACACATGTTCACGCGCAGGCAAGCGATCCGATGGGCCGAGCTGTGGTTGTCGTGCTGGAACGACAAGGACTACGACACGCTGCTCGCCATGCACCGAGAGGACGCCCGGTTCGGCGCCTGGAGCGCGGACGCGGTGGGCGGATCGCGACTCGATCGGAAAGAAGCGATGAAGCGTCACTGGGCAGCCGTCGCGTTCGGCGTGCATTCGGTTCCAGCCGAGATCGACGAAGTGGCGTGGGACCCGGAGTCGCGCGAGATCACGGTCGTCTACGTAGCCGACTTCGACTTCTCACGAGTGCGTGGGGTGGACCTCGTGATGCTCGATGCCACGGGTCGAATCATCGCGGGTGAGACATGTGTCGGTTCGATCGTTGGGGAGCCTCGCCCTGCTGCGGGATTGCACCAGCGTGAGTGGTTCCTCTCAGAAAGTGCAGGAGGACGATGATGCCGGCCAACAGAGCACGAGAGATCTTTCGGCGAGTGGTCATCGGCGCCGTGATGAGTGGCGTCCTGATGCTGAGCGTCGGAACCGGTGCGCAGTCGCTCAGCGCGCGCGAGACGACCAGGACCGTGCAGCGCGCGCTCGAACGATTGCCGTACTACGGCGTCTTCGATTTCATGGCGTTCAGTCTCGATCGAGGAACGCTGACGCTGACCGGCTACGCCTATCACGGCAGCCTGCGCTACGCGGCCGAGGCCGCCGCACGACGGACCGCCGGCGTCGACGAAGTGGCCAATCAGGTGGAGTTGCTGCCGGCGTCGCAAAACGACGATCGCATCCGGTGGGCGACTTTCTACCGCATCTACACGGACGCGTTCCTGTCGCGCTATGCGCCGGGCGGGCCGGATCAGATCCGGCGTGAGATCTATGACTCGAGACGATTCCCCGGCATGCACCAGCCGCTCGGCATGTATGCCATTCACATCGTCGTACGAAACGGACACACGACGTTGTTCGGCGTGGTCGACAACGAGGGCGATCGCCGGATCGCCGAGGTGCGTGCCCGTGAAGTGACGGGAGTCTTCTCGGTCGAGAACGAGATCGAAGTCGCCAGGAAAGACAAGACAGAGTAACGGAAGTGTTCGACGAGAAGGAACAGATCATGTCGCGAAGAGTGTCGACAGCAATCCAGGCGGCCGCCGTGGCTGTTGCGGTGATGAGCGCACCGGCCACACGGACGTCAGCTCAGGCACCGCAGGCCGTAGCCATCGCCCCGGAGCTGGATGGGCTCGGAACGTTGCATATGCCGGTGACGACCGCGGTGCCGCGAGCGCAGCGCTTCTTCGATCAGGGGCTGCGGCTCCTGTATGCGTTCAATCATGCCGAGGCCATTCGCGCCTTTCGCGAAGCGGCGCGGCTCGATCCCGAGCTTGCGATGGCGCATTGGGGTGAAGCGATCGCGCTGGGCCCCAACCTCAACGCGCCTATGACGCAGGAGAACGGTCGGCAGGCCTACGCCGCGATCCGGCTGGCGCTGAAGACGGCGAGTCGCGCGACGCCCCGCGAGCGGGCGCTCATCGATGCCCTGGCGCTGCGCTACGCGCCCGACGGCACGGGCGACCGCGACGCCTTGAATCGTGCCTACGCCGACGCGATGCAGAAGGCCGCCGACCGTTTTAGTGAGGATCCGGACATCCAGACGTTCTTCGCCGACGCGGCGATGAACACGATGCCATGGGACTACTGGCAGAAAGACGGTACTGCCAAACCCGAGACGGCGCGCGTCATTGCCACCATCGAACGTGTCATTGCGAGACAGCCTGACCACGCAGGGGCTCTGCACTACCACATCCACCTGCTCGAGGCTTCGGCCGATCCCGACAGGGCAGAAGCGAGCGCCGATCGTCTCGGCTCGCTGATGCCGGCAGCCGGACACATGGTCCACATGCCCGCGCACATCTATCTTCGCGTCGGCCGCTACGCGGACGCCGCGGAAGCCAACGTGCGCGCGATTGCTGCCGACGAGGACTACCTCGCGCAATGCCAGGCGCAGGGGCTGTACCCCGTCAGCTATTACCCGCACAACCTGCATTTCCTGTGGGCAGCGGCCACCCTCGAAGGGCGACGAGCGGTGGCCGTCGAGGCGGCGAAGAAAGTGGCGGAGAAGGTTCCGCATCATCACGCCGGTGCGGTGTCGTGGACGGCGGACTTCCCGGTCACGCCGATGCTGGCGTACGTGCGCTTCGGCCTGTGGCAGGAGATGTTGACCGAGCCGGCGCCGCCGGACAATCAGCCGTACGCGATCGGCGTCTGGCACTACGGCCGCGGCCTGGGGTTTGTGGCGCGCGCACGTCTCGATATGGCCGCCAGTGAGCTGAACGCAATCAAAGCGGTGATGAAGCACGAGGCGTTCGCAACGACGCTGAAGGATCTGCCGCTGCTCACGAACCTGCAGCTTGCCTCGCGCATTCTCGAGGGTGAGCTCGCGCTGAAGCAAGGTCAGGCCGACGCGGCGATCGCGGTGTTGCGTGAAGCCGTGACGATCGAAGACGGCATGCCGTACGCGGAGCCGCCGATGTGGCATCAGCCGGCGCGTCAGGTGCTGGGTGGCGTTTTGCTCGACGCGGGCCGTGCTGCCGATGCCGAAGTGGTCTATCGCGAGGACCTGAAGCGGGTCCGCGAGAATGGATGGTCGCTGTATGGGCTGGCGAGAAGCCTCGAAGCACAGAACAAGTCGAGCGAGGCGCTCGGCGTGCAGCGGCGATTCGAGAAGGCGTGGGCGCGTTCGGATATCAAGCTGACATCGTCGCGCATCATGACCGCTGGCAGCGCGAAGGCAGGCGGGCCCGTCAGCGGTCCCGTGCCGACGTCGACGCCAGCGCACGCTTCGCACGTGAATGATGCGGCAGCGACAACGACATCGACGCCGCAGAAGCATGTGGTGTTGCCCGATGGCACCCGTCTGGCCTACGTCGAGCGTGGTGATGCCGACGGAACGCCGGTCATCCTGCTGCATGGTTACACCGACTCGCTGCGCTCCTACGAGCGCGTGCTGCCGTTCCTGCCGTCCACGTTGCGAGTGTTCGCGGTCTCCCAGCGCGGACACGGGGAGTCGGGCAAGCCCGTGGGGAGTTACGCGTCCGACGTGTTCGCGCGCGATATCGCGCGCTTCATGGATGCCGTCGGTCTTTCACGCGCCGTCATCGTCGGGCACTCGATGGGATCAGTTGTCGCCATGCGCGTCGCCGTGGAATATCCAGAGCGTGTACAGGGTCTGATCCTGGAAGGTGCGTTCGTGCCGCGGCCGGCCAACGCCGAAGTCAGCAAGTTCCTGGACGAGGTCGTGACGCTGAAGGATCCGATCGATCCGGGTTTCGCGCGCGGCTTTCAAGAGAGCACGCTGGCTCAACCGGTCCCGCCCGAGTTCGTCGAGATGATCGTGGGCGAATCGCTGAAGGTGCCGGCACACGTGTGGAGGGCGGCGCTGGAGCCGTATCGTCATACCGACTTCTCCGCCGAGTTGACGAAGATTCGCGTGCCGACGCTGGTGGTGTGGGGCGATCGCGATGGCTTCACTGGCCGGACTGAGCAGGACGATCTGATCGGTGCCATCAACGGCGCGCGCCTCGTGGCCTATGCTGGCGCGGGTCACAGTCCGCACTGGGAAGAACCACAGCGCTTTGCCGGGCACATCGCGTCG
The DNA here is from genome assembly GCA_032156805.1 of Acidobacteriota bacterium. Lineage (GTDB taxonomy): Bacteria > Acidobacteriota > Vicinamibacteria > Vicinamibacterales > UBA2999 > Gp6-AA40. The sequence goes on along the minus strand of JALDXQ010000036.1, from coordinate 36,672 downwards.
TTCGTCGCGGGTATCAACTCCGAAGTGCCGACGCCGCACAGCGGTCCTGTTCCACCGCTGACGGTGGCGGTCTGGAATCAGCAGATCGACGAGGTCCGCAGATTGTTGAAAGAGGGAGCCGATCCGAATCAATCGTTCGGAAAACCAGCGCTCACGGCATGGCAGGTGGCGGTCATGGCCAACAACCAGCCAAGCCTCGAGCTGTTTGCCCGGCACGGAGGCGTCCGTCCGAAGAGTCACTACACCCCGGCACTCTTCAAGTCGGCGCTTCAACGCGGCGACGCACGCCTGGTCGCTGAATTCATCCGTGCCGACGTGAGTCTCTGGTTCGGCGACGCCGAGTACTCTCCCCTCGGCATCGCCGCGGCGAATGGCCACGTCGAGGTGATGCGGCAGCTCCTCGATGCCGGTGCGCACATCGACTACCAGGATCGATTTGGGGACACCGCGCTGATGGCGGCCGCGCGCAGTGGAAGTCTGGACGCCGTCGCCCTGCTCGTGAGTCGCGGTGCCCGGACGTCGATTGCCGATGCCGACGGCCTGACGGCACTGGAGTGGGCAGAGCGCATGGGGCGCACGTCGATCATCGACGTGCTGAGCCCGGCGAAAGGGGTCAGACCCCGTGACAAGAAGCGACTCAAGGGGTCCGACCCCTTTCGCCTCGCGGCGGAGCGCGGACTGCTGATCCTCGAACGGGGCGGATCGGACTGGCTCAACCGGCAGGGGTGCGCGTCCTGCCATCACCAGGGACTGCTCGTGCCGATGGCATCGGTTGCGCGACGGCAGGGATTCGTCCTCGACGAAGCGCGCGCGCGGGCCCAGGAAGAAAGGCTGCGAGGCATGATCGGCTCGTTCGAGACATTGATGCGCTCAGCGCACGGGAGCGACGAGGCAGCGGTCCGGTTCAGCCTTGGTTTCATCGGACAGCTCAATGCAGGCTCGACCTGGTTGATCGATGCCGCGATGTCTCCTGGCTCCACGCGTCAGCCATTCGAGGAGCTTGCGGTGTCCGCAATCGCCTCGACGCAGTTGCCCGACGGTCGCTGGCGTATCGGAACACCGCGCGTGCCGATTCAGGAGAGCGATGTCCAGACAACGGCTCTCATGATCCGCATCCTGAAGAGGGCCCCTCAACTGCCCGACACGCCGCAGCGCATCGCACGTGCGCGCGCGTGGTTGCTTTCGGCGCCGGCGACAACGACCACAGACAGGGCCTATCGGCTGCTCGGTCTCCACTGGGCAGACGCCGACCGCACCGTCGTGAAAGAGGCGATGGGCGCACTGCTCGCGGCGCAAGAGGAGGACGGTGGCTGGGCGCAGTTGCCCGGGCTGAATGCCGATGCCTACGCGACCGGGCTGGCCCTCGTCGTGTTACATGAAACTGAAGGATTGACAGATACCCACACCGGCTTTGACCGCGGCGTTCGATTCCTCCTGCGCACGCAGCAGAGCGATGGGTCGTGGTTCGTGCACAAGCGCGCGGCATCGTTCAACCGATACTTCGAGACCGGTTTTCCCCACGGGAAGCATCAGTTCAGCTCGTTCACCGGCACGGCATGGGCAACCATGGCCCTGATGTACGCGTCCCAACCGAAGGGGCTCGAATGACAGCGGCCGTCCAGCGGTCCGGAGGGGCGGCGGTGCGAGGGTGCGACAGTCCGGTCCGATGGGTCGGACAGTCTGGTCCGAGTCCGAATGTCCGAGCAGACCTTCGACTACCAGACCACAGACCACGGACCACGGACCGGACCGTCGCACCATCGTCCCCCGCACCATCGCACCGCAAAGGAACACCCTACGTGATAAGTATTGAAGGTTGACCAAGGAGGAAAACGTCATGTCGCTGCGCATCAACGATGTCGCCCCGAACTTCACGGCCGAGACGACCGAGGGCCAGATCAACTTCCATGAATGGATAGGGGACGGCTGGGCGGTTCTGTTCTCGCACCCGAAGGACTTCACGCCGGTCTGCACCACCGAGCTGGGCTATATGGCACGCATCAAGCCGGAGTTCGATAAGCGCAACTGCAAGGTCCTTGGTATCAGCGTCGATGGGGTGAGCAACCACCAGAAGTGGTCGAAAGATATCGAGGCCTCCCAGGGACACGCCATCAACTACCCGCTGATTGGCGATCCGCAGCTGAAGATTGTCAAGCTGTATGACATGCTTCCGGCCGACGCAGGCGAGACGAGCGAGGGCCGCACGCCTGCCGACAATGCGACCGCCCGATCGGTTTTCGTCATTGGTCCGGACAAGAAGATCAAGGCGACGCTGACCTATCCGATGAGCACGGGCCGCAACTTCGACGAGATCCTGCGTCTCCTGGATTCGTGCCGCCTGACCGCGGCGCGCAAGGTGGCCACGCCCGTCAACTGGAAGCAGGGCGAGGACGTGATCATCCTGCCGGCGGTGTCAGACGAGGATGCGAAGAAGACCTATCCGGAAGGATGGAAGTCGCCGCTGCCGTACATCCGTATCGTGCCGCAGCCGCGGTGAACTCACGAACGAAGAACGAAGATTCAGAACTTGAGGAACGACTGCGGTGCAGGGCGGGTGCTTTGTGGACCCGCCTGACCCGCCGCTGACGTGAGCCGACTCATCACCGGTGGAATCGTCTTGAGATTCTTGGACGAGCAACCACTCGGGAGACGATCGGCGCTGGGCCGGCTGTCACCGGCATAGCAGCCCGGAATCACATAGAAGGTCTTGGGCGGCGCTGGAGGACGCGGCGGCTCGGATCGGGCTGCCTGCCTGGTTAACTCCCTCCTGTAGTTGACGGTCTCGTCCTCGGTGATGCGCACGTCGAAGGTCACCGTCTCATATCCGTCTGCCCGAATCTCGACACGTCGCGGACCCGGTTCAAGCCACAAGCCGCGGTCCTGGAAATCAGCGACGGTTCCAACGTAGTAACCGTCCACCTGCACCTGCGCTGAGAGCGGCGTGACGAAGAGACTCAATCGACCGTCCCTGAGCGGCACTGCGTCATCAGGGACCGACCCGCCATACGGGTAGTAGTTGGGGTCGACGTAGCCGCCACCGTACCCGTAGTACGAGCCGCGAAGCGCCGACAACCGACCGTATCGAGGCGCATACGTCCGACGCGTCGCACGGAAAACATCGTCCGGCGATTGTGGCCGGATGAAGGGATTCGGCACGGTGCCTGCGAAGGGTGTCGGCAGCGGGTGACTCGGAGGCGCCCCCACCGGGAATGAGGGTGGGCCTCCACCGGGCCGACCCGGCCCTGGTCTCCCTGGCCCTGGCCGCCCAGGCCCTGGTGCCGACGGTGCAGCGGGAGGACCCTGCGGCGCCGAGAAGGTGATTCCAGGTGCGGGCGCACTCGTACGGGACTGCGCCGAGACCAGAATCGGAAGAACGACAAGCACGCCAAGCACTGCAAGCCCACGCGCTTTCATAACCCCGTTATACACCTTTCACTGAGCGAGTTCCGCCTCAAACTTTTCGCCTGCTCGGGGTTGTTCGACACGAGGTAGAGCTTGACGAGATCCTCGCGTGCGCGGTGCCTACGTCCTGATTGCCGCGACCGGATTCCTCGTATACCAGGTGTACAAATCCAGAGGCTGATTCCCTAGGCCAGCAGGCCGCAGCCTTTCGGGGCGGCGGCCCGGATTCTGGTATAACCTCCGTTGCGCGCGCCGTTCGCCGCGCAAAGCCCGGAGGTGACCCATGACAGTCCGGATGTTTTCCGTCGCGCTGGTGTGCGCCTTCATTGCTATTGCTGTCCAGCCTCTGACCTCGCAGACTCCGGCGGCAGCGCCCACATCTTCTGGTCCTGCGGTCTCGCTCAAGGGCAAGCTCGAGCGGATCAAGGTGCATGGCAAGTCGCTCGAAGGCAATCTGCTGGGTGAGACACCCGCACCAGAAGTCTCAATCTATCTGCCTCCGAGTTACAGCACGGATCGCTCACGTCGATATCCAGTCGTGTATCTCCTGCACGGATACACCAATAGCGATCTTGGTTACTTCGGCCCGTCAGGTCGCGGCCTGCACCTGATCGCCGAACGCGTCTTTGCCAGCGGTGCGGCGCGCGAAATGATTCTCGTGATGCCGAACGCCATGAACGCGTTTGGCGGCAGCATGTACTCCAACTCCGTGACGGCCGGGAACTGGGAAGGCTATGTCGCCGAGGATCTCGTCGCATACATGGACCAGAACTACCGGACGATCGCGTCACGTGAAGGGCGCGGTCTGGCCGGTCATTCAATGGGTGGCTACGGCACGATGCGCATTGGCATGAAGCGCCCGGATGTGTTCTCGGCGATCTACGCGCTCAGCTCCTGCTGCCTCAACGAAGGCACCGTTCGCGCACGTGGCACGGGCCCCTCACCGGCGGAACTCGTGAAGACGATGGAAGAAGCGAAGGGGGACCGCGGTGCGCAGGGGACGCTGGCGCGAGCCGCGGCGTGGGCACCCAATCCGGCCAAGCCGCCTTTCTATCTGGATCTGCCGACGAAGAACGGCGAGGTCGTACCGGAAGTGGCCATCAAGTGGGCTGCCAATTCACCAGTCGCGATGCTCGATCAGTACGTGCCGAATCTGAAGAAGATGAACGCCATCGCGCTCGATATCGGCCTCCAGGACAATCTCATCACCGGCAACCGGCTGCTCGTGGAGCGGATGACGGCGTTCGGCATCAAGCACACCTTCGAGACCTATGAAGGTGACCACGGCAACAAGGTGCCCGAACGGCTCGAGAAACACGTGTTACCGTTCTTCTCCACACACTTGAAGACACATTGAAGTTCACGGTTCATAGTTCAGGGTTCAGGGTTCGTGTTCCCGGTTCGGGTTCTGAGTTCTTGGTCCTTGGTTCTTGGTTCTTCGTTCGGAGTATCAAGGAGTTCCCGATGGCAGTCCTACGTCGACTCATCTTCCTGGCTCTGCTCATGGCTGTCGTGTCGTGGCCGTTCCCCGGACGCGGGCAGACCGGCGCCAGGAATGGCGAGTGGCGCGCATACAGCGCTGAAGAGGCCAGCACCCGCTACTCCCCGGTCGATCAGATCACGCGCGACAACGTCAAGAATCTCGAGGTCGCGTGGACGTGGAGGTTCGACAACTACGGCTCGGCGGCGCAGACGGTTACCACCGAGACGACACCGCTGATGGTGGGCGGGAAGTTGTTCTTCACGGCGGGTCAGCGGCGCACGGTGGTCGCAGCCGACGCGGGCACGGGCGAGACGATCTGGACGTGGAGGCCTGACGAGGGCGCGCGCTTCGATGCGGCCCCGCGCAAGGTTCATCGCGGTGTCGCCTACTGGAGCAGCGGTCAGGACGAGCGCATCGTGGTCGTGACACCGGGATTCCAGCTCGTGTCGCTCGACGCGAAGACCGGTCGGCCGGTCTCGGGCTTTGGGCAGGCGGGAACCGTCGATCTGTTCAAGGAACTCGACAACGATTCCGGACTCGATCCGACAGGGAAGATCGGCAACAGCTCACCTCCGGTGATCTCGAACGATGTCATTGTCGTGGGGCCGGCGTTGACCCCGGGCGGGCGAGTCAACATCGCCAACGTGAAGGCCGACATCATGGGCTTCGACGTACGCACGGGACGGAAGCTCTGGACCTTCCACACGATCCCGCGTGAAGGCGAGCCGGGCTTCGAGACCTGGCTCGGCGACTCAGCGCAGTACACGGGTAACGCCGGTATCTGGGGACCGTTCTCAGCCGACCCGGCGCTTGGTTACGTGTATCTGAGCATCGAGTCAGCGACCAACGATGTCTACGGCGGTCATCGCCCCGGTAACAACCTCTATTCGGGCTCGCTGGTGTGCCTCGATATCAAGACCGGCAAGATGATCTGGTATCAGCAGCTCGTGCATCACGACATCTGGGACTACGACATGCCACCGCACCCGATCCTGGTCGATCTCAATGTCGACGGAAAGCCGGTGAAGGCGGTCGTGCAGTTCACGAAGCAGGCGTTCGCGTACGTCTTCGATCGCACCAATGGCCGCCCGGTGTGGCCGATGGTCGAGCGTCCGGTGCCGCAGACCGATGTGCCAGGCGAGTGGACGTCGCCGACGCAGCCGTTTCCGAGCAAGCCCCCCGCGTTCGATGCGCAAGGCATCACGCACGACGATCTGATCGACTTCACACCGGAGTTGCGGGCGGAAGCGATCAAGGCGATCGAGCAGTTCAAGATCGGACCGATCTACACGCCGGGCACGCTGGTGGTCGAGGGGAAGCACAGAGGCACGATCATCGTGCCGGGTCTTGGTGGCGGCGCCAACTGGCCCTCGGGCGCCGCAGATCCTGAAACTGGATTCCTCTACGTCGGGTCGACGACGACGCCGGGGCTCATTGGATTGAGCAAGAACAAACCGGAGGTTACGAACGTCGATTCGGACTACATGATGGGCGGCCAGATTCCAACGATCCAGGGCCTGCGCCTGATGAAACCGCCCTACGGTCGCATCACCGCGTACGACATGAACAAGGGTGAGATCGCCTGGCAGATTCCCAATGGCGACACCCCGCCGGCGGTGAAGAACAATCCTGCGCTCAAGGGACTGACGATTCCCAAGACCGGCAGTCCGTCGCAGGCGGGTCTGCTCGTGACCAAGACAATGCTCTTTGCGGGAGAAGGTGCAGGAGGGCAAGCGTTCTTCCATGCCTACGACAAAGCAACGGGCGCCGAGATCTGGCAGACGCCGATTCCCGGTCCGCAGACGAGCCTGCCGATGACCTATCTGCACCAGGGCCGGCAGTTCGTCGTCGTCGGTGTGCGTGGTCCGACGGGATCTGGTGCGCAGTTGATCGCGTTCGCGTTACCACGAGAAGAGCCGGCTGGACGCGGGGGGCGCGGCGGTCGAGCCGGAGGAGCTGGGCGCGGCGCGGGGGGCAATACGGAAAAATGATCGGAACCCGAACAGCCCACCTACGCGCCATGCGCTAGGGTGGGCAACCTTCTCTGGCTTGCCAACCGTAGCTCACACCCCGTTGGCAAGCGTGAGCGAAGGTTGGCGGAAGCGTCTGGGAGTCGAACCCAGCCTTCCCGCAAAGCGGGGAGCAACCGGTTTTGAAGACCGGGAGGGCCACCGGGCCCCATTCGCTTCCGTCCCACGATGATAATGTGCGTCGGGGTCCCCATCCTGATGCAGCATGTTGTCGTTGGCACCGCCGGTCACATCGATCACGGCAAAAGCGCCCTGGTCACGGCGCTGACCGGCACCGATCCTGACCGTCTACGCGAAGAAAAAGAACGCGGCATCACGATCGACCTCGGCTTTGCCCACACGACAGAGGGGGACGTCGTTCTCTCGTTCGTTGACGTTCCCGGCCACGAGCGCTTCGTCCGCAACATGCTCGCCGGCGTGGGCGGCATGGACCTCGTGATGCTGCATGTGGCTGCCGACGAGTCAGTGATGCCGCAGACCCGGGAACACTTCGACATCTGCCGGTTGCTGCAGGTCCCCGCCGGGCTCGTGGTCCTCACCAAGTGCGACCTCGCCGACCGCGGTATGCGCGACGTCGTGCGGCTCGAGGTGCAGGAACTGGCGTCGGGCTCCTTCCTCGAGGGTGCGCCGATCGTCGAGGTATCGGCACGAACTGGTGAAGGAGTCGTCGAACTGCGACGAACGCTCGCGTTGCTCGCGACCACAGCACGCCGGCGGAGCGCGGATGGTACGCCGCGACTGCCCATCGATCGGGTGTTCTCGATGAAGGGCTTCGGGACCGTTGTCACCGGGACGCTGATCGCCGGACGACTCACGCGCGACGATGAGCTGGTGCTGCTGCCGTCGGAGCGTGCGGTCAAGGTGCGCGGACTGCACGTGCATGGTGAGGCGCAATCGAGCGCCATTGCCGGGCAACGAGTGGCGGTGAATCTGGCTGGTGTCGAAGTGGCGGAGATCTCTCGTGGAGAGACGCTGACCAGTTCCAGTGCGGTGACTGTCACGAGACACGCTGATATCCGGCTCGAGTTGCTTCCGTCAGCACGTCCGCTCAGTCATGGCGCGCGCGTCCGGTTCCATCAAGGCACGCGCGAGCTCCCGGGACGCCTCGTGTTGCCCGACGCGGCCGCGGTGGAACCAGGCGCTTCGACCTCAGTGCGGATCCATCTGGCCGCGCCGGCCGTTCTGGTGCGCGGCGATCGCTTCATCCTGCGCGCGCACTCGCCGCTCGAGACGATTGGCGGCGGATCGATTCTCGATCCCTCGCCTCCTCGGCGTGGAGTGCGAACGGCTGCCGGGCAGGCGCGTCTCGCGCGACTCCGGGAGTCGGAGGCCGCGGCGGTGATGGTCATGATGCAGGAGACTGGCTTGAGCGGGCTGCCTGTGTCTCAGGTCGTCGGCCGTGCCGGCGCGTCGTGGGGCCAGCACCGCGCGCTGATCGACGACCTCACGCGCAGCGGCCGCGCCAAAGAGATCGACGGTGTGCTGGTCTCATCATCACATCTCTCGGCCGCGGAGGAGGCCGTGGTGTCGGTCGCGACACGCCATCATGCCAGCCATCCTCTCGAGGATGGCGTTCCGCGCGAGGAGTTGCGCGAGCGCGTGTTCACCAACGCCTCGCCGCACGTCTTCGATCACGTGCTGCACGTTCTCGAGGAGCAGAAGAAGATTGTCGCGCGCGAGCGGGTGGCGCTGGCCGGACACAGCGTGGCCCTCTCCGACGAGGAAGCGCGGGCGCGCGACGCCATGATCGAGACATTTCGCGCCGCAGGGCTCGCGCCGCCCGATCTCTCGACGCTCGCCACGCAGGTCGGGATACCGCTGGGGGTCGTCAACCGGATCGCAACGCTTTTGGTTCGGCGTTCGCTCCTGATCCGCGCAGGAGACCTGCTGTTTCACGAGTCGGCGCTCACGCGACTGAAGGCCGAGATTCAGTCGCTGAAGCACAGCAAGTCGGCAGAGACGATTGATGTGGCGACGTTCAAGGAGCGCTACAACATCACGCGCAAGTACGCGATTCCACTGCTGGAGTATCTCGATAGAGAGCGGGTAACGAGGCGGGTGGGGGACACGCGGAAGATACTCTGAAGTTTGAAGTTAAAAGTTTAAAGTTGGGAAGTAAGTCTGAAGTACAACCGGCTAGCTATCGGGGGCTTTCTTCATTCGTGCGCTGTTCCGTTTCGCCGTTCGAACTGCGGCGCCAAGTATCGCCGCGACTTCTTTGGCCTCCTGCAATACCTTGGCGTCCTCGTGGATCCTGGTGTCTTTCAGGTACTCCAGCCAGTCGACACACTCGTCGGCTTCCTCGAACGCCACATGCAGCTTTGATTCGAACTCACGTCGCGAACGTCCTTTGCGAGCAGCCCTGTAGTTGGATCGAACCGAATTTGCCGACTTGCGAAGCTGTTTGACAGCCTCCTGTGCCTCGTCGCTGGTAGGGGCCGTTCGGCAGAAAGCCCGGATGGCCAGTGCAAAGAGCCGCGTCCGTTTGATCAAATCGCGTGGTGGCATGCCATGGTGTGGTGCAGGGAGGGTGCCGCGCGGGTTTGTTGAGCAAACGCAGTGTTAGTTCCCAGCTTGTTGTACTTTTTCACTTACTTCTTCACTTTAAACTTTGAACTTTCCACTTTCTTCGAAGCATCTGCTCCTGCTCGGCGGCGGCCATAGCCACGTCGAAGTACTCAGGCGTTTCGGCGTGCAGCCGATGCCAGGCGTTTCACTGACGTTGATCTCACGCGCGGTGGACACGCCGTATTCCGGCATGGTGCCCGGTCTCATCGCCGGTCACTACACGCGAGACGAGTCGTACATCGATCTTCAGCCGCTGGCCCGCTTTGCCCGGGCGCGCGCGGTGTTCGACGAGGCGATCGGTCTCGATCTGGAGAGCCGACATGTTCGGCTCAGAGAGCGGCCGCCGATCTCCTACGACGTGTTGTCGATCGATATCGGATCGACTCCTAACCTGGACGTGCCGGGCGCCGCCGATCACGCTGTTGCGGTCAAGCCGATCGATCGGTTGCTCGAACGCTGGTCGGCACTGACCGATCGCATCAATGCCGACGATTCGCCGAAGCGCATCGCCGTCGTGGGTGGGGGCGCCGGAGGCGTCGAGTTGTTGCTGGCGGTGCAGTACTCGCTGCAGACGATGCTGGCACGAGGCGCTCGTGACGCTCGGCTCGAGTACCACCTCTTCACTGATGGCGAGGAGATCCTGCCCACGCACAACGCCTCGGTGCGCCGGAGATTCGAGCGAGTGCTAGCCGAACGGCACGTCCACGTTCATCGCGGGAGCCCGGTCGCCGAGGTGACCGCCAGTAACATACGCACGGCGGATGGCCGCTGGCAGGAGATCGACGAGACGCTGTGGACGACGCAGGCTGCCGCGGCGCCATGGCTTGCCGAGTCCGGACTTGCGGTGGACCGTGACGGATTCGTCCAGGTCTCGAGAACACTGCAGTCGACCTCACACCCCGACGTGTTTGCTGCCGGTGACATCGCCTCGATGGTGCACGATCCGCGTCCCAAGTCGGGTGTGTTTGCCGTTCGGCAGGGTCCACCGCTGGCAGGCAACCTTCGGCGTGCGCTGCGGGGCGAACCGCTCGAGGCCTATCGTCCGCAGCGTCGGTTTCTCTCGCTCATCTCGACCGGCGATCGCTATGCGATCGCCTCGCGAGGTCCGTTCGCTTTCGAAGGCGCATGGGTGTGGCGCTGGAAGGATCGGATCGATCGACGCTTCATGCGCACCTACAAGGTCCTGCCCGAGGTGCCCGTCGCTCAGCGATGACTCGCGCCTCGTGCAGATCCCTCCGCACTCGTGCGGCTCATCATCGGTTGTCCGCGACGACGATGTCCGGTCTGTCGTAACGTTGTTTCTTCAGCACCGCTTGCATCGACCGCACGACGCCGGCGTAGAGCGCGCTGCCGGGTTGAACGCCGATTCGAATGAGCGTCGTGAGCTGTGCCTGGTATGCGCCCCGCTCGTCGGGACCGTGCTCGATGTGCCATTCCTCATGCGCAAGGACGCTGGCCAGCTTCCTCACCGAGATCGTGTCGCCACACGTCTCCCGTGCGCGCATCGCTTCTTGAAAGACTTGAGACGACGTGACCAGGTAGATCGTTCGATCCGCCCGGCGGACGTAGGCTTCCACCTGGGCCGACGTGCCTATCGGTGGAACCTCTACGAGTTCGATACGGGGCATCGTGCGTTCGCTCTCCCCCAGCAGCGTAAGCGCACAGGCGACTATCGCAGCTGCGCTCGACATGGCCAGCCCTCCTGTCCTGCAGGCTGGCCTCACCTATACTGGGTAGAGTCCGGCCCGCAGCCCTAACCTGCGGGTTGTGATCAGGGGCGTCGGTGCGTTGCCGCGCGCCGGCGTCCCGCCCTCGCGAAACTGTCGCTTTTACCTGACTACGTAGTACGAACGGGCAGGGTTAACAGTCACGCCTGCGCCGTGCGTCGTGCAGCCTTCGTACCACTGGGCACGAGCGGCCGAACTTGTGCTCTTTGACGGAAATCAACTCGTGAAAGTTTGCAAGGTCGCAGGGCGCGGCTTCTGTCTCTCGCACGGCGCGTTCGAATCCGGACGCACTATCCCGTGAGCGAACAACGCGCGCGCCGCGAATAAGGGTGCTCCCTTGGCGCGCCGACGTTCGAGAGATCCGAACTGATATTGCATGTACGTCGCGACGTTTCCCCGTTCTTCACGCGGCTGTAACAGGCCGTGTCCTGTCCGCACGTCTTTGTGCGGCCGCTCGACTAGCTCAGGCAGCGAGGCTTAGTCGACGATTCGCCAATCCGTGAGTTGCGCGGTGAAGCGCGCCTCGTCGTCGAGGCAACGCACGTCGAGAACGAACGCATCGTCCCGGATGCGTCCGATGACCGGGACGGGAAGGCGCCGGAACGCCAGGGCGATCTGTTGAAGCGTTCGTCCGGCGCCACGACGAGTGAGCGGCACGATCGCCAGGCCGGCGCTCGGGATCGTTCGTGTGGGCAGTGCGCCGCTGCCGATCTGGCTCTGGCAGTCCACGATACGCACCGTCGCGGCGTTCGCGACTGTTTCCGTCACGCGCGCGAGCAACCGTTCGGCGAGTGCGCGAATGTCAGCGACCGGTTTCGTGAGCAGCCTGATCACCGGCAGCCGTTCGGCAAGACGATCGGTGTCTGCGTAGATGTCGAACACGGCCGAGAGCGCAGCCACCGTCATCTTGTCGACGCGCAGCGCTCGTCGAAGTGGATTGCGCTTGATCGCCGTGATCAGGTCTGCACGTCCGACGATGAGACCGGCCTGTGGACCACCAAGAAGCTTGTCGCCGCTGAAGGTGACGATGTCGGCCCCGTGAGCGAGCGCCTCCGATGGCGTTGGTTCATGGGGCAGGCCGTACTGGGCCAGATCCACCAGCGTGCCGCTGCCAAGATCAACCACGAACGGCACCCCGCGCTCGCGGCAGAGTGATGACAGTTCAGGCTCGGGAACGCTCGATGTGAAGCCGACGACCTCGTAGTTGCTGGTGTGGACCTTCATCACCAGCGCGGTCTTCGGCCCGATCGCGTCTGCGTAGTCGCTGAGGTGCACGCGATTGGTCGTGCCGATCTCGCGCAGCGTGCAGCCGGCTCGCTTCATGATGTCCGGCATGCGAAACGAGCCACCGATCTCGATGAGCTCTCCGCGCGAGGTTGGAACCTGCTTGCGAGCGGCCAGTGTGTTCAGCACCAGGAGGACCGCGGCCGCGTTGTTGTTGACGACCGTCGCCGCCGCCGCACCGGTCAGCCGGCACAGTGTCGCCTCGATGTGATCGTCGCGATCGCCGCGCTTGCCAGTGTCGAGATCGAACTCGAGGTTGCTGGGCTCGCGTGCGGCGGTGATGACCGCTTCGATGGCCTCAGGCGGCAGCGGCGCGCGTCCCAGGTTGGTGTGGAGAATCGTGCCGGTCAGGTTGAAGACCGGTCGCAGCGACGGGGTCACGGACTGCTGCACTTCGAATGCGATGCGATCGATCAAGGTCGTGTCGCTCGTGGTTGCGGCGTGAGCCGCGATCTCGGTGCGGACCGCGGCAAGGACCGTGCGAATCGCCTCGGTCACGAGCGAACGGCCGTGCTGTTCGATCAAGCCTTCGACTCGCGCGTCGCGCAACAGGGCGTCGACGGACGGCAACGCCCGCAGTGCATCCATGCGAGGCATTCTAGTTGGTGCCCGGTGCTTCGCGGATCATGTACGCTGTTGCCTTGCTGGGGAATTCCATCCGAACGAGCCAGGCAAGGGATCGCGGAGTTGCTCGACGAGGAGTCAGCGTGATCGCAGAACCCGATAACGGCTGGGTCCTGTTCGACGGCTCGTGCGGATTCTGCAAGACCTGGGTTGTCTACTGGGCACAGACACTGCGGCGGCGTGGCTTCGAGATCGCGCCGCTGCAGGAGGAGTGGGTCAGGGGCCGTCTCGGCGGCCCGTCCGAAGACGAGCTTCTCTCGGACCTTCGCCTCCTGCTCAGCGACGGCCGTCAACTGCGCGGTGCCGACGCGTACAGATACGTGATGCGTCGAATCTGGTGGGCCTACCCGATCTATCTGCTGTCCGTGATACCAATCCTGCGCCGCGTGTTCGACTGGGGATACCGGACGTTTGCCGACAACCGGTATCACGTCTCGCGCTCGTGCCGCCTGCCCGACCGTCAGTGATTGTCGAGGCGCGACGATCCTGACGAAGAATTTATCAACACTTCAGAAACCGTCCTGATTGGCACGGGTATAGTCCGATCATGCGAAAGACGGTGCTGCTTGGCCTGCTGATCTCGTTCGCCGCGTGTACGACGCCACCATCAGCGCCTGCCGAGGCTCCCGATACGGTGCAACCGCAATATGCCCCGACCGCTACGATCAAGGAAATCATGCTGTCGATCGTGGACCCATCGGCAGATGTCGTGTGGCTCTCGGTGACGACCGTCCAGAGTTCAGCGGGAACTGTCGATACGGCGCCGAAGAACGACGAGGAGTGGCAGAAGGTACGCCAGGGCGCGGTCGCACTGACGGAAGCGGCGAATCTGCTGATGATGCCCGGCCGTCATGTGGCGCATCCCGGTGAGAAATCCGAAACGCCAGGCGTCGAGCTCGAGCCATCGGAGATGGAGGGGTTGATCAACAAGGACCCGGCCGCGTGGCAGATGCATGCGAGGAATCTCCACGATGCGGGCGTTTCCGTCCTGCAGGCGATCGACGCGAAGGATTCGCAGAAGGTCTTCGAGATCGGGGAGCAGATCGAAGTGGCGTGCGAGAGCTGCCACCGGCAGTACTGGTACCCCAACGAGAAGATCCCGGAAATTCCGGCGAGCCCCACCAGCACACAGTAGGCGTCACGTATAAAGAAGGGGTCCTCGAAAATCAGCGGAAACTGTGACCTACGACAAGCCGCAGAGGTAGCGGCCTACCCATTCGGGGGTAGCCGGCTACCTAGATCCGGGAAGTTGATCTCTCCCGTTTGAGGCGGCTAATATGCCGCCACGTCAGGACTTCCGGGCTTTCCGCGGTACGTTCCCGAAGGGACCGCGGGTTCCCCGGTGCCGGCGCAAGCTGACATGCGGACCGCCGTCGCGGCTCTCATCCTCGTCGCCGGCCTTCTCATGGCCGGGCGCTCGCTTGCCGCCCAGCACGCCACTGCTTTCGACATCGAAGACGGCGGTCGCGCGTTTCGGAATACGTGCGCGAACTGTCACGGGCCCGATGGCGATCAGATCGCTGGCATCGATCTCGGGCGTGGCCAGTTCCGCCGCCCGCTCACCGATCAGGAACTGGTCGGAATCATTCGCAACGGCATCCCGAATACACCGATGCCGGCAACCAACGTCTCGGAAGCGCAGGCCGTGAAGATCGTGGCCTACCTCAGGTCCGTGGCCGCGGCGCGTCGGACTGCGTCAGCCGCTGGGGACGCCGGGCGCGGTAAGACGATCTTCGATGGCAAGGGGGCTTGTGCAACCTGTCACCGGGTCAACGGCATTGGTTCGCGCCTCGGGCCCGATCTGACTCGCGTTGGGCAACTGCGCCGGACGATCGAGCTCGAGCAGTCGCTGCTCGATCCGGGTGCCGAGGTGCTTCCGGCCAATCGCTTCTACAAAGTGACGATGCGCGACGGCACGACAGTCACGGGCCGCTTGCTCAATCACGACACGTTCACGGTGCAGATGCTCGACGCGAAGGAGCAGTTGCGATCGTTTGTGAAGGCCGACGTTCGTGAACATGGCTTCGCGCCGACGCCCATGCCGTCGTATCAGGATCGACTCAATTCTCAGGAGACCGCCGACGTGGTCAGTTACCTCGTATCGCTCAAGGGCGCCCGGCCATGATGATGCGCACGGGCATTCTCGTGTTCGTTGCCGCTGCATCGCTGCAGGCGCAAGTCACCTTTGACCGGGTCCTCAACGCCGCGCGCGAGCCACACAACTGGTTGAGCTATTCGGGAACGCTCGACAATCAGCGGTTCAGTCCTCTCACACACATCACGCCAGCGAATGCGAAGAACCTGCAGTTGCAGTGGGTATGGCAGGCACGGTCGCTGGAGAAGTTCGAGGCCACCGCGCTCGTGGTCGATGGTGTGCTCTACACGGTGCAGGCACCGAACGACGTCGTCGCGCTCGATGCCTCGACTGGCCGGGTATTCTGGACCTACTCCCATCAACCGTCGCCGGACGCGCGCACGTGTTGCGGCCGCGTCAACCGCGGTCTCGCGATCCTGGGCGACACGCTTTTCATGGGGACGATCGATGCGCACGTGCTCGCGATCGACGCGAAGAGCGGCACGTTGATCTGGGACACCGTCGTGGCCAGCGCGGCCCAGCGCTATTCCATCACGCTCTCGCCGCTCGTGGTCAAGGACAAGGTGATGGTCGGCAGCGCTGGCGGTGATATGGGCATCCGCGGCTTCATCGCTGCGCTCGATGTGAAGACCGGAA
Source organism: Acidobacteriota bacterium (assembly GCA_032156805.1). Lineage (GTDB taxonomy): Bacteria > Acidobacteriota > Vicinamibacteria > Vicinamibacterales > UBA2999 > Gp6-AA40. The sequence goes on along the minus strand of JALDXQ010000036.1, from coordinate 20,823 downwards.
AGGAAGTGTGGCGATTCCACACGATCCCCGGACCGGGTGAGCCTGGCAACGACACGTGGTCGGGCGACTCGTGGAAGACCGGTGGCGCGGGCGTGTGGAACGCGGGCGCCTACGATCCGGAGACGAACCTGACGTTCTGGGGCACTGGCAACCCGGCGCCCGACTGGGACGGCCGTTCACGGCTTGGTGACAACCTGTACAGCGATAGCGTCGTGGCACTCGATGCCGACACGGGGAAGTTGAAGTGGCATTACCAGTTCACTCCGCACGACGAGCTCGATTACGACTCCACGCAGGTGCCTGTGCTCGCCGACATCACGTTCCGTGGCCAGCCGCGCAAGGTGATGTTGTGGGCCAATCGCAATGGCCTGATGTACGTGCTCGATCGCACGACTGGCGAGTTCCTGCTCGGGAAGCCATACGTGAAGGTCAACTGGATGGACGGCTTCGATCACAAGGGCCGGCCGAAGCGTGTGCCAGGCAAAGTCCCGACTCCAGAAGGCACGCTCATCCAGCCACACGTGCACGGCGCCACCAACTGGGCGCCACCTTCGTTCAGTCCGAAGACCGGGCTGTTCTACGTCGCGCACTGGGAGAATACCGGCACGATCGTCACTGAAGGGCTGAGCCCTCGGCCCGTCGGCGTCAACACCAGGCAGACGACGATGGGGCAGGTGAATCTGCAGCAGTTCTTCAACAACGACGACGAAGCATACGGCGTCGTGAGAGCCTACGACCCGAACACGCTCGACCCGAAATGGGAATACCGTATGAACGACATCACGTGGGGCGGTGTGCTGACGACCGCAAGCGATGTGCTGTTCAGTGGCGGGAGAGAGGGTTACTTCTTCGCGCTCGATGCCCGAACGGGGGAATTGCTATGGAAGGCGTCCGTCGGCGGACAGGTCAACGCTGGACCAATGACCTATTCAGTGGGCGGCCGGCAATACGTGACGATCGCCGCGGGCAGCGCGCTCTTCGCGTACGCGCTGCCAGAGGGGCAGTGACCAGCCGGCTGCTCCTCACGCTCGTCGCTGTTGCCATCACTGCTGTCACGGTGGCGGCGCAGAGACCTGCCTACAAGGTGCCGCGCACGCCCGACGGTCAGCCGGATCTGCAGGGCTTCTGGTCCAACGCCACCTACACGCCACTCGAGCGGCCGGACAAAGTGACGAAGGAGTTCTACACACCGGAGGAGGCGGCCGCCGCCGAGAAAGCCGCCGCCGCACGTGAGTCAGCAGAGACGGAGCCGGGAACGGTTGCCGACGTGCATTACGACTTCACCCAATTCGGACTCGATCGGAGCCAGGCGACGCTGGCGAGGAGCCTGCGGACGTCGCTGATCGTCGATCCGCCGAACGGCAAACTGCCGCCGGTCACCGCTGAAGGGAAACGGATCCTCGCGGCTCGCGCAGAAGAAGCCAAGCGTCTGGGTGGACGCTGGGACTCGGCACAGAGCAATCAACTCGATGACCGCTGCATCATCATGGCGGGCCCGGGACCGCCGATGATGGACGCTGCATACAACAGCAACTATCACATCGTGCAGGCGCCTGGATACGTGATGATCCTGACCGAGATGATCCATGACGTCCGCATCATCCCGCTCGATGGGCGGCCGCAACCGCCGGAGCAGGTCCGTCAGTGGATGGGTGTGTCGCGTGGTCGCTGGGAGGGTGAGACGCTCGTCATCGAGACGACGAACTTCAACGGGAAGAATCCGTTCAGAGGATCGACGGAGAACATGAAGGTCATCGAGCGGCTGCGCCGTGTCGCCGACGACACGATCGAGTACAACTTCACCGTCGACGATCGGTCGATGTGGGAGCGGCCCTGGTCAGCGGAGGCCGTGATGAGAAAGACCAATGGTCCGCTGTTCGAGCACGCGTGCCACGAAGGAAACTTCGGGCTCTACAACACGCTGGTCGGTGCCAGGTTGGAAGAAAAACAGGCGGCCGAGGCTGCCGCCAAAAAGGATTCCAAGTAATGCGGAACCGGATTCCTACTCAGCTGACGTTGCTCGTCGTTGCCGCCGTGCTCGCTGTTGGCGCAACGCTGGTCACCGCCCAGGCGCCCGCGTATCGCGCTCCGCGCACGCCGGACGGCAAGCCCAATCTCAACGGCATCTGGCAGACGATGAATACGGCGTACTGGGACATCGAGGCGCATTCAGCCGCGCCGAGCCCGGTGCTGGAGCTGGGGGCGGCCGGCGCAGTCCCAGCCGGCCTCGGTGTCGTCGAGGGGGGTGTGCTTCCGTATCGACCTGAGGCACTCGCCAAGCGCAATGAGAACCGCGCCAATCGTTTGAAGCTGGATCCCGAGGTGAAATGCTATCTGCCGGGTGTGCCGCGAGCCACCTATATGCCGTTCCCGTTTCAGATCATTCAGAGCCAGAAGCATGTCATGCTCGTGTACGAGTATGCCGGGGCGATCCGCACGGTCTACATGACCGATCAGGTGGAGGCGCCTGCTGACAGCTGGATGGGCTGGTCGAACGGGCGATGGGAGGGTGAGACGCTCGTTGTCGACACCAAAGGGTTCAACGATTTGAGCTGGTTCGACCGAGCCGGAAACTTCCACAGCGACGCACTGCATGTCGTCGAGCGCTTCACGGCGCGCAGCCCGGAGACGCTCACCTACGAGGTGACGGTCGAAGATCCGAAAGTATTCACGCGGCCGTGGAAGATGAGCATGCCCTTGTATCGTCGGGTAGAAGCGAATGCACAGATCCTGGAGTTCAGGTGCGTCGAGTTCGCGGAAGAGCTCTTATACGGACATCTGAAGAAGCAGTCGAGCAAGTAGATGAAATGGAGAGTCTGATGAATCGTCGATCTCTCGTTTCGATTGGAGTTGCCGCTCTGGCAGTGGCGGTCGTCCTGTCAGCATCATTGGCCGGACAGGCTCCCGCCGCATCGGCGGCAAAGGCGGCGGCACCCGCCGCACGAGCCGCGGCTCCGGCCAAGCCGTATACACCGCCAAAGACGCCCGATGGTCAGCCAGACCTTCAAGGCTTCTGGACCAACTCCACCTACGTGCCGCTCGAACGGCCGAAGGGTGTCACCAAGGAGTTCTACACTCCTGACGAAGCCGAAGCAGCGATCAAGGCGGCTGCGGCGCGTGAGGCGGAACAGACTGAGCCGGGTACGACCGCTGACGTGCATTACGACTTCAGCCAGTTTGGTCTCGATCGCAGCCAGTCAACGATCGCGCGCAGTCTCCGGACCTCGCTCATCGTCGATCCACCCGATGGACGGCTGCCACCGGTCAACGCCGAAGGCCAGAAGCGCGCTGCCGAACGTGCGGCGGCTCGCAAGGCGATGGGCGGCCAGTACGATCAGGTGCAGAACATGCCGATCGGATCGCGCTGCATCATCATGGGTGGCGCCGGCCCCCCGCTGAGAAACGCAGGCTACAACGCGAACTACCAGATCGTGCAGTCGCCGGGTTACGTGATGATCCTGACCGAGATGATCCACGACGTGCGCATCATCCCGCTCGACAATCGCCCGCAGGCAGCGTCGGCCGTCCGGCAGTGGGTGGGTGTCTCGCGCGGCCGATGGGAGGGCAACACGCTGGTTGTCGAAACCACGAACTTCAATGGCAAGAATCCCTTTCAGGGCTCCAGCGAGAACCTGAAGGTGACCGAGCGCTTCACCCGCGTGGCTGACGATATGATCGACTACAAGTACACGATCGAGGATCCAGCAACGTGGGATCGGACGTGGAGCGCGGAAGCGCCGCTGGCAAAGACGGGGGGACCAATCTTCGAGTTCGCCTGCCACGAGACCAACTACGGCGTTGCGAACATCCTGGCCGGCGCGCGCGCCGATGAAAAGGCCGCCGCGGAAAAGAAGGGGTCGAACTGAGATGCGAGCCAAGTTTGCAGTCGTGGTTGCCTGTGCCGCTGTGTTGCTGGCTGTCGGGCAGGCGCGGGCACACCATGCGTTCGCCGCCGAGTTCGACGTGAACAAGCCGCTCACCTTGAAGGGCTCGCTCGTCAAGTGGGAGATGGTCAATCCGCACTCGTGGTTCCACATCACGGTGAAGGAACCTGATGGCAAGACCTCGGAGTGGTTGATCGAGGGCGGCAGTCCGAATCAGCTGATTCGCATGGGCGTGACGAAGAACACCGTGCCCATCGGCACCGAGCTCACCATCGAAGGGTACCGGGCGAAGGACGGGACGCTCAAAGCCGTCGGCCGGAACTTCGTCCTTGCCGACGGATCGCGTCTCTTCCTCGGTGGCTCAGCGCCGGGTGGCACGGGGCCTGAGAAGAAATAGGAGCAATGTTGATTTGGTGATCTTTGATTGTTGAATTGTTGTTGATGGTTGAATGGTGATTCGTGATTGGTGGCTTGTCGCGTGATTGAGTCGGCGAGAACCACCCAATCGACAGTCAAGAATCGGCAATCGACAACCAATCGATAATCAAAGATCGCCAAGTCCACAACGATTCAGCGCACCTCTCTGTTCGGCATCAGCGCCAACGCCACGCCACCAAGAATCAGCGTGGCCCCCACCCACGTCCACAGTGTCGGCCGTTCGTCGAGGAAGACGAATCCCAGGATCAGCGCAATCGCCGGCGTGAAGACGCTGATGAAGCTGAGGCTCGTCACCGTCCACGTCTTCAGCAGCGTGAAGTAAATCAGGAACGTCACCACGCTGCCGGCGATCGCGAGATACATCACCGCGCTCCACGTCGCGATATCTCGTGGCAGCTGAAGGCCGTCGCCTGCAGTGAGCGAGAGGACGGCCAGCGCTGCTGCACCGATCAGCATTGCCGGCGCGTTGAGCGCCGCCGGATGCAGGTGTGTCCCGTGACGCTTGGTGGCCACGCCTGCGGCAGCTGCACACACGGTGCTCGCGACAATGGCGAGCATCGGACCGAGCCCGGCGGGATCGAGACGAACGCGGTCACCAAAGAGGGCAACGATGCCGAGGAACGCCAGAACGGTACCCGCGAGCTTCCGCGCGGTGATCCGATCGCCTGGCACGTAGACGTGCGCGAAACCGATGGTGACGAGAGGGAGCAGCGCGAACAGGATCGAGGTCATGCCGCTGTCGAGATACTGCTCGCCCCAGTAGATGAGGCCGTAGTCGGCGGCGAAGAGCACGAGGCCGACCCACAGGATGAGGGCCCATTCCGTCCTGCCCGCCGGCCATTTCGCCCCGAGCAGCGGCACCAGGGGCATCAGGACGATCCCGGAGACGAGGAACCGGACGGCAGCCACGTTGAAAGGACCCAGGCCGCCGTAGCCGACCTTGATGACCAGCCAGGTCGATCCCCAGATCAGGCACAACAACACGTAAAGTACAAGATGCATTCTTTTTGCTTGAGTCAGCGAGGCCGATCTACGGACAATGCGAGTATCACGCGAGAGCGCACGATGAGATACGACTTTTCCGCACTACTCGGGGCAGCGCTGGTGATCGTGTCAGCCGGGGCGGTGATGGCGCAGGATGCGCCGAAGGCGGCCGCGACGACCGTCGAGCTCACCGGGTGCGTCAGCATCACGCCATCCGCGACCGGACAGTTCGCCTTCGTCGACGGTGCCAGCGGCGGTACTTACAGGTTGAACGGGAAGGACATCAAGAAGTACGCGGGACAGCGCGTACTTCTGGTAGGTGATCCGAACAGCAAGCGTCCTCGATTTCGATTCGGGTTGTGGCCCTCACCAAATGTGGCCGCACAGGCGGGGGCGCTCGATCCTGCCCAGGAGTCGATCGCCCGTCAACCAGGCGGAGGCGCGAGCACACCGGAAGCGAGCTTCCCCGAGCTTCGCGTGATCCGCATGCGCGGCGTCGAAGGTTCCTGCCAGTAGCGCACGTCAGTTCAGATCGCTACTCGTCTACGTTGTGCAGATCGATCGGCGCGGCTGCCTGCTCTCGAGGGCTCGAGTGGGAGGGCGGGTCCCCGTTGACATCGTTCGATGGCGTGCGACCGAGCTCATCATGCTGAGCGCGATCGGAGTGGAGGAGTGCGCGAACGACTTCTTCGCGCGTCGCGTCCGGCCGATCGGGCTGCGTGGTGAACTTCGGCACGGTTACCTCTTTTCTGAAATGGCCCTCGCTTGCGGAGATGCCGCCACCTTCCCATAACCGCGCCCTCGGGGCAAGCCTCATTTTTTGTGTCTTTTCAAATCTGACATTCCGGCGAATGTCAGCCTGCCGCGGAACTTGTGTGTCGTTTAAAAACTCACGCCCTTTTTTGCTTGCCTGCGGCTGAGCTCGACAGGAATAATCCGCCTCTCGGCTGTTCACCTGCCTTCGGCAGAACGTTGATAGTCGTCGCAGGTTCATCCATGTCTTGCCTTCACGGTTTTTTTCTCAACAACCACCCAGAGTGTGCGCACCGGTGTTACCTGCAAGGAGACTGTTGTGGCTATCAGTTGCTCGTCCGCAAGTAAATCAGAAGCCGTTCGGACGCCAGCGCGCTCGCTCGTCGCGCTCTTTGTCCTCGCTCTGATTGCGGGTCTTCCCGGCGTCTCCGCCGCGCAGCAGCCAGACCCTGGCGTCCTGCGCTGGTTCCACACTTACAACGTTCCCGGTGACTACGCTGTAGGAGGCGTCGATCTGAAGCCTCTGAGTTTTGCAAACGGCCTCAGGACTCGCCGCATCGCAATGGGGAACCAGGTCCCCGCCAACGCCGAGATCCTTGCCGCGTTCCTCTATTGGGAGACGATGTGGCGCGGGCCTCAGACGGTCCTCGAGGATTTGCGCGGCCAGGTGAAGTTCCGTGGCGAGCCAGTGACCGCGATCAAGTCATCGACGCAGCCATTGACGCCGGGATGCCGTGCCATCGGTAACGGCGAGTGGATTTCGATCATGCGGGCTGACGTCCTCCGCCTGCTGCCACCGCAACTCGATGAGAACGGTTCACCGACCGGCCGGCGCCTGGTCAACGACGGGGACCTTGCGGCGAATGGTCTCGATCCGCACACCGTCACGTTGCCCGATTCAGGCATCTTCAATTTCGTCCCGCAAAGCGCTGGCGCCTCGCTCTTGGTGATCTACCAGGACCCGAATCCGGCGGCCTCGCTGACGAGCGTGGTCGTCTATGACGGCATCCACGTGCAGGCGCCCGGTGCGGATACGCAGGTGACCCTTCGTGGTCTCATCGATGTCCAGGACGGCTCGGCCGCGAAGCTGACGCACATCGGCGGTAGTGGATTGAGGAACATCACCGAGCGCGTGTTTGTCGGGAATCGACGTGTCGATAGCGGGAACCCGTTTCCGGCTGGTGGGCTGTTCACCGATCGCGCGTGGTCGAACCCCACCTTCAGCCTCGCCCCGGGCACGTGGACGCCGCAGGACGGAGGCGTATACGGCGAGCAGGTGACGACGAAGATCACGCACGCCCTGCCGCTGGTGCTGTACGACTGTCTGTCCACCGGCGCCGTTGTCTTCAGCACCAGGACCCAGGACGGCGATGGTGACGGCCTGCCCGACAAGCTCGAAGATGCCGTCAGCGAGATGAAGGATCCGTCCGGACTCTCGTATCCAAACATCCACGCGATGGGGGCGTCGTCCGATCGTCGAGACCTCTTCGTCGAGATCAACGCGATGCACACTCCGGCCGGCACGGTGTACGGAGTGAGCAGGGAGCCGTATGTCGGCACCGTGATCGACACCGACGGTCACACGCACATGCCGACACCTGATGTGCTCTATCAGGTCGGTCATGCGTTAGCGCATCCGCCTCTCGGGCACCAGCCGATTGCCGTGCACTTCGACGTCGGACCTGGTTACCACAGTCTCGTTGATCCCGATGCGCCGGCATCCGACCCCTCGCCGTATGCATCCAACGTCGCGGATGCCTACATCATCGATGCGAGCCTCGCCCGAGGCGGCGAATTGATCAAAGAGCGGGCGTCTGCCCGTTTCCCGGACTTCCCGGGGACGGTGAGTTGGAACTCGGCGTATCAGATTTTGGCAAGCGCACCAGTCGGGAATAACGGTCAGGAGTTGAGCGCACTGCAGGTTCAGCAAGGCGCCTGCCTCACTGAGGGCTCGGCGTTTCCGTGCCGACGACGATTCGATCTGAACCGGCACGGCATCTTCCATCTCGGGATCTACGTGCACGCGCGCGGCGTGCCGAAGTCTACTGCCCCGTGCCTGCTGGCCACGGGAGAGGAGGCTCCGGTCAACGCGAATGGCGAGTGCGACGTGGCAATCAATCCCGCTTACTACGTTCCCAAGAGCGTGTCCGGTGTCGCCGAGTTGCCCGGCAAGTTCTTCATGGTGTCGCTGGGGTTGTGGGACAACTTCAAGGGCACCGCCGGCATGCAGGCCAACACGACGCTGCATGAGCTCGGGCACAACCTCGATTTGTGGCACGGCGGCGGGAAACCGCAGTTCAGTTTCGGCCAGGGCGGCCTCCACGTGTTCGTGCAGCCCAATTGCAAACCGAATCACCTGAGCGTCATGAGTTACCTGTTCCAGGCGACCGGTGTGCGCGGCCTGGATGGCCTTGCCCGACCTCGCTTGTCTGGCGAGACGATTGGGCCGGTCGACGAACAGGGCCTCGTCGATGGTCCGTTGGGTCTGAGTCCCGATGGCGCGTATACCTCGTGGTACGCGCCAAAGGTGGAGGGGACATCCGGCTTCAAGTTCGATCTCGCCACAGCGGAGAGGCATTGCGACGGCACACCGCTGCTGGCAAGTGATCCGGCGGTCGGCATGGTTCGCCTGGATGCAAAGACGGCGGACGAGTCGATCGACTGGACCGGCGCAGCCGGGCCGGCTCAATACACGGGCGGCCAGGACGTGAACTTCGACGGTAAGAAAGATGGCGAAGCGGCCACGCTCGTTGGCTACAACGACTGGGATGGCATTGCCCTCAACCGGCTGGGTTCCGGTTTCAATATCGCGGGGTTCTCCCAGGGGCTTGATTTCGGTGGCCTCGACTTCGGCGGCCTCGACTTCGGTGGGCTCGATTTTGGCGGCCTCGACTTCGGTGGCCTCGACTTCGGTGGGTTGGACTTTGGTGGTCTCGACTTTGGTGGCCTTGATTTCGGCGGCCTCGACTTCGGTGGTCTCGATTTCGGTGGCCTCGACTTCGGCGGCCTCGATTTCGGTGGCCTGGACTTCGGCGGACTCGAGGCAGAGTCCGAAGCCGAGCTGACCTACGAGATCGTCCTCGAGTCGATCGCCCCGGGAGGTTCGACGCCTCCGAATGCGTTGACCGTCTGTGTGATTGGCGTCGGCGACTGCGTCGGCGAGCCGCTGCATCGGCAGAAGCTGGATTGGGATCCACCAACGGTCGGCTCACCTGATTTCTATCAGGCCTCGCGTGCTTACGATCCCACGGGCGCTGCGACGGAACCCGCGCTCGATGCCGTTGTCACGATCGTCGGCACGACGCCGGCCGACGGGACGACGACCACGTTGATCGATCCCGAGGAGCTCCCGGACGGCAAGAGGTTCATCTACTGGGTTCGGGCATCCGTCGACGAGGAGCTGGGCAGTCTCTCGAACTTCGCTTTCGTGACCGCAGTCAACTCGCCGCCGGTCGCGACAAGTGATCAGGGCTTCACGCTGCGGGAGGATACGTACGCGACGTTCCCGAGTGTGCTTGGCAATGACACGGATGAGGACAGTGCGCCGTCCTCGCTGAGGGCGGTGCTCGTCGCCGGCACGCAGCACGGATCGCTCGTGTTCAACGCCGACGGCACGTTCACGTACACTCCGGAGCCGGACTTCTTCGGAACGGACACGTTCACGTACCGGGCGAACAACGGCGTGTGGTCGGTCGATTCGAGCGTGCCGATGAGCCCGGACTCGAACGTCGCGACGGTCACGATCGTCGTGACACCCGTCAATGACGCGCCCGCCTATACACCACCGGCGGCGCCGAACCAGGAGGCTAATCAGAATGCCGGGCAGCAGACCGTTCCCAACTGGGCGACCAACATCACGGCCAGGCCGCCCAACGAGAACGATCAGGCTCTCGACTTCATCGTTACCAACAACAACCCGGGGTTGTTCGCGGTGCAACCCGCGATCGCGCCGGATGGCACCCTGACCTACACGCCGAAGCCAACCGCGAGCGGCGTCGCGATCGTCACCGTGCAGCTTCACGACAATGGCGGTACCGCCGATGACGGCGCCGACACCAGCGCGCCGTTGACGTTCACGATCACGGTCAACGCCGTGGCGCTCACGAAGATTCAGGCGGAGAAGGCAGAGGTCTGGTTCTCGACGAGCAAGAGCAGCACGACGAAGTTCGACCTCAAGGCCGAGGTGCTGAAGAACGGGACGGTCATCGCCTCAGGTACGCTCACCAACACGACACTCGGGTATGGCGAGAGCTTCGCCAAGGCGCTCTACAAGCAGATCGGCCTGGTGTGTGACTTGACGTCGTTCAGCAGCACCGACACGCTGAAGCTTCGAATATCGATCAGGCTCTCCAATGTGTATGGAGCACCGTCGAGTGCCGCGACGAAGCTGTACTACAACGTGCCGACGACTGGACACTCCAGCGATCTGCGCGCGAAGCGGAACTTTGTCGACGTGAAGTACTTCATGGTCAAGGGGGCGACCGGGCTGCTGGAATTGCAGAAGAACGGGACGGTCGCAGGGCCGACGCAGGCCATCGACTTCACGGTCACGAGCAAGACGACCTACATGGAGATCGCGACGTTCAGTGTGACGGGGCCGTGAGCGAATCGGAATTCTGAATTGCAGGCAGCGAGCTAATCGCCGACTCGCTTGCGGACGTCCTGTGCGAGCCGGTCTCCGCTGTTGCCGCGAATCGTCAGGTACTGCCGGTACGATTCGCGGTAGCCGGTCGTCCCGAGTTTCTCGCGACCGAGACCCTGGTAGTAGTAGACGATCGGCAGATAGCCGTAGGTCGGCTCTTCATCCAGGAAGAGCGAGATCGCTTCGCCGCGGCGCTTGAGACAGTCGTCGAACTCCGAGTCGGCGCGGGTCTCGGCACCGCCGACTTCCAGGTAGGCCCGCCCCAGATCGAAGTGGCCGATCCAGGTGTCGAACTGCTTGTTGGCGTCCTGCAGCAGCGTCACGGCACGCCGCGCGTCTCCCGCCTTCAGCGCGATGCCTCCTTCGATGATCTTGGCGTAGGCCTGTGGCTCTGTCTCGAGTTCCTTCGCGAGACTGCTGGCTTCCTCGAGGGCCCGCTCGGTGTTGCCGGTCTCGACGAATGTTCGCGCCGCGAGGAATCGGATCGGGACCGTGCGGCTGTGCATCAGCGCTTGTTCGGCGGCTGCGGCAGCGGCGCGTCTGTTCTCCTGGGCCAGGTACACCTGGGCGAGGGCGGCGAACTTGGCGCCTGCGCGCTCGCGGTAGTTTGCGTTGACGTCGGCTGTGGCGCCTTCCTGCAGGATGCGCGCGGCATCGGCAAATCGCCCCTCGTACATGGCGACATCGCCAAGACCCGAGGCGGCCATCGATGCCCCTTGCGGACCAAACCCGGCCAGCCTGGTGTAGGTCGCCCTGGCCTCCTCGATTCGTCCTTGTCCGACCTGCGCGAATGCCAGGGCCAGCGTGGCAAACCGGTCCGGCGCCTGAATCGCGAGCGCTTCCTGCTCGGCGGTGGGAAAATCGCTCGCGTAGCTCGCGTAGTACGACAGGTTGGTGCGGAAGAGTGGAAGATTGGGCAGCAACTGCACGACGCGGCGCATTTCATCGACCGCCTCGCGCATCCTCCGCAGCTTCGTGTAACACAGCGCGAGCTGGTTGTGCCCGACGACATCGGCGGCGTGTCGAGTGATCAGCTCGCCGTATTCCTTGACGCACTGCTGGTAGTCGCCCGTGAGCCGCGAGTACATGCCGCGCGTGTTGTATCGCTCGCGCTCGGTCATGCCGTCGAGGTAACGCAGCGCTTCCTTGATGTTCGCCAGCGCGTCCTGGGTCTGCCCGAGGTTGCGTGACACGCCGGCCATGCTCTGGTAGCCGATGCCGAAGCGTGGATCGAGCTCGATGGCCTTGCGCAGGCTCTCGCGCGCGCCCTCGAAGTTGTTCTTCGACTGGGCCTCCAGCGCGGTCGCGAAATGGCGTACGACGTCGAGCGAGGTTGCCGACAGGCTGGTCATCGCGAACATCTGCGATGACTCCGATTCGTCGTCGCCGAGGGCATTGCGGACTCGCGTCATCAATCGCGTTGATGCTTCGAGGATCTGGTCGTTGCTGGAGGCGGCGCCCTGCGCGCTGACGATCGTGTCGCCGGTCACAGCCCGCGCCGCTTTGACAGAGATGCGGTAGCCACTCCGGCCTTGACCTTCGAGTGTGCCGGTCAGGACGACACCAAGCCCCTGCTTGACCGCGAGCTCCCGCGCGGCCACCTCGCCGAACTGCTCCGGCGGTTGAACGCCAAACGTGCGGGGGATGACCGTGCGGTCATACGCCGTGATGAAGCCGGCGCCTTCGAGTGCGCGTTTCAGCATCGGCTCCAGCACGCGGTTCAGGGCAGGATCGTTGGTGCGGTTCTCGAAGTCGGCGATGACGACCGACACCGGATCGTGTTGCACCGGCGGCCGCGTGTAGAACCAGATGCCCACAGACAGCGCCAGCAGTGCGAGACCCGCGGCCGTGGCGTAGGGGAGTCCGATCACCTTCCGGATCGGACGCAACTTGCCGTTGTCGTCGAGCCGATCGAGCGCGGCGACCAGTTCGGCCGCGGTCTGGAAGCGCTTCGTCGCGTCTGGTTCGACGCAGCGTGTGACCAGCTTGTCGAGCGCTTCCGGAACTTGAGGAACGATGGACTTCACGGATGGTGGCGCGTGGGCCATCCGCTTCTGAAGCTCGTAGACCGCGCTCGGCGCATGGTCGATCCGGCGGCGTCCGGCGAGCATGTCGTACAGGATCAGTCCGAAGGCGTAGATGTCGACTCGCTGATCGACGTGCTCGCCGCGCGCCTGCTCCGGCGCCATGTACTCAATCGTTCCGATGACCGCGCCAACGATGGTGGCGGCGGCCCGCGTCATGGCCTCGTCGACCGGGAGATTCGAAGACGCCCTCGCTTGCCCACCGGGGCCCGACGGGACCGAACCCACCCGCGACGTCGAGCGAGCGATGCCGAAGTCCATGATGATCGCCCGCTCCTGCTCGATCATCACGTTCGCCGGCTTGAGATCGCGATGCACCACACCCGCGTCGTGAGCGGCCTGGAGGCCGGCCGCGACCTGGCGGACGATCGCCATGATCTTGGGGATGGGCAGCTTGGGCGTGTCTCGAAGGACCGACGCCAGGTCGGCTCCCTCGATGTAAGGCATCGTGATGTACTTGACGCTGTTGATCTCGCCGAGGTCGTGGATGCGAACGACGTTCTTGTGCGTGACCTGGCGCGCGAGCAGCAACTCCTGCTTGAAACGCCGCTCGATGTCGTGGGCCGCGTCTGGATCCTGTGCGGCTTCGGGGCGGATGACTTTCAACGCGACGGCCACGTTCAGCTCGGCATCCCACGCCTGATACACGGCCCCCATGCCGCCCATGCCGAGTTGTCGCAGGATCGTGTAGCGGGTTCCGAACTGTGTGCCGACCTTCAACGGCCCAACGGCGACCTTTGCGGCCGTCGCGTGCCGAAGCCCTCCGGCAGAGGGCGGGAGCCCGGTGGTGTCCTCGGTTTCCTGGATGGCTTTGGTCGAGGGAAATTGTGCGCTCGACAGGGGAAAGAAAACAGTTTCTTCCTCTTCCCCTGGCACCGGGGTCAGGAGCCCTGTGGCCACGGGGCTCACGAGCGTGTTACAGGTTGGGCATTGCCCCCCGGTATCGGCGACCTCTCCTCCGCAATTCGGACATTTCATCAGAAGGGCGCGGCCCCAGGGGACATTCCCAGCTCGTTTCCCGCTGTGCAGATTATGTGGCTGGGGTTCGAAATATGAAAGCCCAAAGGGCCCCTATAGGTCTCAACGGACCGCCGAGACCGATTGAACGGGCCAAAATCGTTGACTACTGGACCGTTGTGCTGCGCCACGGCCCGGGGACGGTCATGACCGCGCGAGCGATGAAGTCGGCAAGCCGCTGGTATCCGACACGAGTGTAGTGACAACAGTTGTCCACGTAGACCGGCGCTGTCTCGGCATCGAAGATGGGCGTCCCATCAAAGAATCCCGTTCGGGCCTCGAGCGACTGAGCCGCGGCTTCCGCCAGCAGGGCCGGATACCCCTGTTCGACACCTGATTTGAACACCGAGGCGGAGTTCAGTGCCACGGCCGCTTCTTCCGGGCTGAACCGCCGTGATGTGAAGTACTGGTTCGGCTGCAGCACATGGACATACGCGATGCCTTGTGCCGCCAGCATGCTTCGCATGACCATTGACGCCCTGGCCCAGCTGCGCGCGATGTCCGCGAACAGCATCGCTCCCGAGCGTTGTTCGGTCGGCACGATCGCACCGACCAGCGAGTCTGGCGCCGGCGTGGTGGGAAGGGTGCTGAAGACCCTCAGCTCCTGGTTGTAGCGATTCACCAGCCACGTGCGGTAGCGGGAGAGCACTGCGGCCACTGCTGCACTCGGCGTGCGTTCGAGCGTGGCCGTGACACCATCGAGCCGATCTTTGTAGCGGGCGATCGACGCCATCGACTGAAGCCTGCTCGAGGTGAGCGTCCCCTTGTCGATCAGGTTGATGAGCGGAACGAGATGCGATGCGCTCGGCATCGAGATATCGAGGTTCTGTTCGTTGTTGATTGATGAGAGCGCGACCTCGTTCAAGCCGTCGATGTTGATGACGAGATCGAACTGCTGGCCGATCGACAGGAAGTAGGCAAGCACCAGCAGTTGTTGCGGCTGTTTGTAGCCTTCATGAGCCATGCAGAGCGGGACGAGCGTCTGTGACTTGAAAAACTGGTGCTGCCGCAGGCCGGCGAGCAAGCGCTCGACCCCGACCTGGCAGAACCACACGCCCACCGAACCGCCGAAGATGCCGATGATGAACTCGTTGCCCGAGCGGACGATCGGAAAGTTGTAGGGTGAGACGAACCCGAAGTTGTTGGTGGCGAGTCGGGGCGCTTCGCGACCCTCTTCACGCAGTTCGGGTGGGATCTCGAACGGTATGCCCGCCTTGTGACTGGGTCCGAAGTAGGGGTTCAGGACGTCGGCCGTCAGTTGACCCTGAGGCGTGTCGCTGATCCGCTGGTATGCGGGCCGGTCGGTGTAGAACAGCCGGCCGGTCTCGAAGGAGTAGAGAAGAAGGGCTGCCGCTTCGGCGAGGGCGCAGAAGACGATCACATTGATCGCGACGATCGTCGCTGCCCGTCGCAGCGACGTCATCATGTCTGCTCCATCGTGACGATGCAATCTGCCTGCGGCAACAGGGGCGAGTATCGCACGCGTCCGTGCTTATTCAAAACGGCGTGCGCTCTCCTCGTCCTCACGGACTCGCTCGACTGCCGCCTGAATCGACTGCACGACTTTCGCCGCGTCCTCCCGGGTCACGATCATTGCTGGCCGCTCATGCGTACCGATGCTGATGTCGGCGATGGCGATCTCGGGTGGCAGGCTGAGCTCGCGAACGTGGTCCTCGACTTCCGTGAACTGCGACAGCTCGAGGGCCGAGCGTGTCAGGTGATCGGGCCGATTCAGAAACGAACGCATTGCATCAGCCGATCCAGCCGGCAGTCCCGACGCCAGCGATGACAGCCGGCCCGACAGGCGAAGGATGCCGACACGTGCCAGCCATGGCCATGCGGACGGGAAGACGGGCACGGCCGACGAGCGTCCCGTCGTCGGATCGTCAATGAGTACCAGCGCCGCGGTATCGCGAGCGAAGCGGGCCGCGTACATTCTCGCGTAGAGCGCGCCCAACTCGTGGCCAACCAGCACGATTGGCCCGATCTCGTTGCTGCGATCGAGCAGCACACGAAGTTCCTCGGGGACTCGCGAGGCCACCAGGAGGCCGTCGCCGGCCTCACTCCAGCCGAGCCCCGCCCGATCGTAGCTGCAGACGCGCGTCGTCTTTGCGACCTCCGGCTGAACCCATCCCCACGCAGACGACATGCTCCCAGTCCCGGCTTCGAGCACCACGATTGGAGAACCCTTGCCGGTGCAGTAGATGTGCAGCTGATGACCGCCGGCATCCACGAGCCCTCCTGGTCGCGGAAGGCGATGCCGTTCCAGCGCAGTTGCCACACCCTGATACGTCGTGCCGGCCAGAACGAGGAAAGCAAGGAGCGCGGCGGTGAGACCAATGGTCCGCCGCATGCGGCGAAGAAGCGAGGTCACGGATTAGCCTGAGCAGCAAACATCAACTTGAGCAGTATAGTCTGAACGTTGCAACTGCCCGTTCTGGACACTTGCGCGGACTGCTGAGGGATAATCTGGGCCATGCTGGAGATTCGGCGGCACACACGAACGAGTTATTCGGACATCTTTACCGCCAGGGCGCTCGATGCCCTGCATGCGCTCGCGCCTCTCGATGATGACCGAAAGGCGGTCATGGCAGGGCGCATCGCACGGCGGGACGCGCGTGCGCGCGCCGGCAGGAGAATCGCGTTTCTCGATCCGGCGTCGGAGATTCCGCGGACGCGCATCCGTGTAGAGGATGCGCGCAAGGGCGCCTTCGTCGGCAGCGAGATCCCGGCTGACCTGCAGCGACAGTGGATTCAGGGCACAGGGCCTGGTGCCAAACCCGGCGTCTCCATCGACAAGAGCATCCGCAACATCGCGTACGCACTGCTGTCCGGCGCCGATGGCTGGATGTTCGATGGCGAAGACGCACTCGGACAGTTGTCCACGATGTCGCTCGACAATCAGCGGAACCTCAAGCTGGCTATCCATCGTGATGACGTCTTCATGCAGGCGGCGGAGCAGGTGGCTGCCGAGATGAATCAATGGGCGGCGGGATTCTTCGGTCGCCCGATCGTGGCCGACTGGCGCACGCAGCTCGACTTCACCACCAAGATCTTCCGCGCCCGCGGGTTGCATCTCGACGATCGCCACGTGCGGCGTGGCAGCGGTGGCGGGTTTTCCGCCTCGATCGTCGACGCGACTCTTTACATCGTCAACAACTACGAGCGATTGCGAGGGAGCGGCTCGTCGCTCGTGCTCTACCTGCCGAAGATCCAGACCGCGGAAGAGGCCGCACTCTGGGGCGAGATCCTGACGACGCTCGAACGGTTTCTGGAGCTTCCGGTTGGGCAGATCAAGGTCTACGTGCTGGTCGAGCAGCTCGAAGCGGTCTACCAGTTGATGGAGATTCGCGCGGCGCTCGGTGAGCACTTCGTCGGCTTCAACACGGGGAGATGGGATTACATCAACAGTGTGGCCGATGCGATGGCGTGGGATAAGAGCTTCATCGATCCCAATATCGACGCCATCACGATGACCTACGGCTACATGCGGAACTACGAGGATCGCGTGCGCCGCGCCGTCAACACGCCGGACTCGCGCGGACGATACGCCCTGTGGCAGGGAGGCATGGAGCCCAACATCCCGGTCGGCTCGCCCGATGGAGTCAAGCGTGCGATGGAGCGGGCCGTTGCCGGAGCGGAGCGTGAGGAACGTGAAGGCGCGAGCGGCAAGTGGGTCGCCCACTGGAAGATGGTTCACATCGTTCGTCCGGTGTGGGAACGCGTGGGGAAGCCTAATCAGCTGGGGCGTACGTTTCCGACGCTGACGTACCTGTCGGCGGATGCCGATGGGCTGCTGCTGCTCGAGCCGGCGCCGCGCACCATCCGCGGTGCGCGCGATTTGCTGAGCGTCGCGCTGCAATATGGCAACGCGTTCGAGCAGGGCATGCAGGCCGCCGCCCTCAAGGCGGCAGACTTCTTCGCGAACGAAGACGTGCTGTATCTGATGGAGGATATGGCCACCGGCGAGATTCGGCTGAGCATCCTCTGGGAATGGCTGCACAAGGGGGCCAAGCTGACGGCGGACGATCCCGAAACCGGGGCCAAGGCGGGCGATGTCTTCGACGCACAGTTGTTTGCGCGCCTGCTCACGGAGGAGTACGACAAGCTTCGCCGTGCCGGCAATCGCGACGTGCACGACAACTCCAAGACGACGACCTTGCCGATCGCGCGCGAGATCGTCGAGACCTACGTCGCGGACGCGGTCAAGCTTCCGTGGTACATCGATCTGCTCAACATCAATCTGGGTGTGCAGGACGTCGCCGAGGCCAGGCGACGCATCGACATGCTGCGGACGGCGTTTCGAACCGACGGCACTCGAATCACAGAGAACCTGGACTTCGACGCCCCCGCTGCAGCAGTGTAGGCGGTCCTGTTATCTGGCAGCGCACCGGCGGGTCTCTACGGCAAGACCCGCGCTACGCTTACGCGGCTGGGTTGCTCGCGGTCGCGGTCGCGAACTTCGTGTCGATGCCCGCGCGCTTCAGAAGGCCTTCGAAACCAGGCTTGTCGACCGCCTTCGAGTACGCTTCCTCAGGAGCAACCAGCTTCTTTGTCACCAGGTTCATGAGCGAGTCGTTCAACGTCACCATGCCCTGAGCCTTGCCAACCTGCATGATCGAGGGAAGCTGGAACGTCTTCGCTTCGCGAATCAGGTTGCTCACGGCGGACGTGACGATCAGCACTTCGAGCGCGGCGATGCGGCCGCCGCCGATCTTCTTGCAAAGAGTCTGCGCGATGACGCCGCGCAGCGACTCCGCGAGCATCGTTCGAATCTGCGCCTGTCGATCGGTGGGGAATTGATCGATGATGCGGTCGACCGTCGACGCAGCCGTCGTCGTGTGGAGCGTGCCGAAGACGAGGTGACCGGTCTCGGCCGTCTCGATGGCGATCGCGACGGTTTCGAGATCGCGCATTTCTCCCACGAGCAGGATGTCCGGATCCTCACGAAGCGCCGCGCGCAGGGCGGAGCGGAACGAATCGGTGTGCGTGTGCACCTCGCGCTGGTTCACCAGGCACTTCCGGTTTTCGTGCACGAACTCGATCGGGTCCTCGATGGCGATGATGTGGTCGCTGCGGTTCTGGTTGACGTAGTCGATCATCGCGCACAGCGTTGTCGACTTGCCCGATCCGGTTGGCCCGGTCACCAGCACCAGCCCTTTGTTGAGGCGGCACAGTTGAAGGATATGCGGTGACAGGCCGAGATCGGCGGCGGTCAGGATCTTCGACGGGATGACGCGGAAGACAGCGCCCGGTCCCTTGCGATCCATGAAGATGTTGGCGCGGAACCGTGCCAGACCCGGAATCTCGTACGCGAAGTCGGTGTCGTGCCGCTGTGCGTACTCCTCCCGGTTCTTCGACGGGATGATCGGCTCGAGTAACGACGTCATCGTCGTAGCGTCCAGTGCCGGCGCCGAGAGTTCGAGCAATTGGATGGAGCCGTCTTTGCGGACGAGCGGCGGCATGCCGACGCACAGGTGCAGGTCGGATGCCTTCTGCTCGAACATCAGCTTGAAGAGCCGATCGATTGCTGCTGCCGTCATTGTCTGACCTTCTCGACGATGGCCACGATGTGGCTGGAGTTGACAATCAAGGTGCCGCCCGTGGTCAGGACGTACCAGAATTGCCGCGATGCGCGAACGTAGTCGCTCAGACGTTCGTGTCCCGCGGGTCCGTTCACGAGCACCGTCCCATCGACGATCGTGCCGGTCGAGAGCGTGAACGAGACGTCGCGACGGATGGCTATCGAGAAGCCAGGCTCGAGCTCCTCTTCTGAAACCCCAACGGGCAGTCTGACCATGACGATCTGCGCGCGGTTGTACTGCGCCGTCGTTCCATCGTCATGCTGAAAGGGAAAGAAGCCGAGGGCGCCGTTGAGCAGATCGCCGACCCGCTCGGGGCCGCCGTGGGTCAGCGACGTGACCACGAAAAAGCAGCCGTGCCGCATCGCCCCGGTGGACAGGACGAGGCTGGCGGGGACCTGATGCTTCTCGAATCTGAACTCGTGAGACATTCGCAGGAAAGCGTTTACCGTGCCGGCTCGCCGTCAACGACCAGGTGCAGGACCAGGGTCAGAACGCCTTTGGCGACGAGTGCGCCGACGGCGACGGTGAGGAGGAAGACGACCGAGAGAACAAGAACACCCACGCTGTATCTATCGGCGGAATGGCTCGAAAGTCCAGCCCGCCGCGACCCCTTTCAGGGAAATCCGCGGGGTGGGTTCCGGTGTCTTAAGGTGAAACGCGCGTCCAGACGCCTTGCCCGGCCTGAGTAAGGACCCCCGCACTCACCAGCCGTTCGACGATGCGGGTGGCGGCTTCCGGAGAGACTTGGAGAGAGTCGCGAAGCCCGTCGATCGTGACAAAGGGCGCGCCTCCGTGGACGATCTCCTCGAGAACGGTCCGGACAACTTCGGCACGACGGGTAGTGTCGCGACGGTCCAACTCCACAATGCCTCGCTACGCTCGGGGGTCTGGTGTTGCTGGCGGGGGGGCAGGCACCCGAACTTCGTCGCGGTCGGTCACGATGCGATCCAGCAGGTCGGGCAGACTCAAAGCGAACAGATACACGGTCTCGTTCATCATGTCGTGCGCCATAGGGCGCATTCTCCGGAGGGCTTATCGGTCAGGTGCCTTCTGACAATAGGGGTTAATACGTAAATGTTTCTGGGGATTCCACGAGATGCACGGTCGCTTGCGATCTATACTCGCAGTCGCCGCCGAAGTCACGCCTAGCCCCCAGCGTCAGGGTTGTCCTGCCAGCAGTGGCCACGCGATTTCCGGTCCCTCCTCTATGTCTGAGACCGAATCTGGCTTGGAGAACGTCCGTATCGGCGAATCGACACCCCCACTTCGTGAAGGCCTCCCCCCGAGGAGTCTGGCAATTACCGGCGACGAGGAGTTGCTGGCGGCGTCGATCGGAGCGCTGGTCGTCGCCGAACGACTGCGTGAGAGCGTCGTGCAGCTCACGGGTTCGGTTGGAGGTGAGAATCACGGCCGGCTTGCGGCGGGCGCGGATCGTG
>JALDXQ010000035.1:0-47169 GCA_032156805.1 Acidobacteriota bacterium | reverse complement strand
GAGCGAGGTGCCGGTGTCGCGGCGGCAATCGCGACAACTGCGAGAGAGTCTGGGATTGTGACCTACGTTTCTTCTTCCGCGACCGGCTTGAAGACCATCTCACCGGCGTACTGCTGGATGATCGAGAGCAGGCCGGTGTAGAGGAACCCGACCTGGAAGAGCACGAGGAACGGAAGCGTTCCGAAGATGCCGGTGGCGATTGCGTAGAACACCGTCGCCGTGAAGTACAGACCGAGCGCCAACTCGATCATCGGCTGCACGACAAAGCTCTGTCGATACTTCTTGCTGATCCACTCGTCAGCCGCCGCCTCGATGCGGTACTTCGGCGTGCGCGCGAACTCGCTCTGCCGATTGAATACCGCCTCGAACACTGCCCGGCTGTTGTTGATGGCGAGGCCGATGCCGATCGACATCAGGAAGGGCAGATACTTGATGCGCGTGATCCAGTCAGCGTGCAGCTCGCGCTGACACACGAGATAGAAGTTGGCCACCGACGCCGTCGCCGCGAAGAACAGCGGCACGTCGATGAGGAGCATCTCGTACCAACCCATGTTGTAGCGAATGACCATCGCCGGCGCCATGAGCACCGACAGCACGCACATCAACGGGTAGTTGAAGTTCGCCGTGAGGTGGAAGAACGCCTCCGCCTTCACGCCGAAGGGCATCGAGGAACGCAGGATGCGTGGCAGCAGCTTGCGGCACGTCTGCACCGAACCCTTGGCCCAGCGGTGCTGCTGCGACTTGAACGAATTCATCTCGACCGGCACTTCCGCGGGCGAGACCAGGTCCGGCAGGAACACGAACTTCCAGCCCTTCAGCTGTGCGCGGTAGCTGAGATCGAGATCCTCTGTCAGCGTGTCGTGCTGCCAGCCGCCTGCATCGACGATGGCCTGACGACGCCAGATACCGGCCGTGCCATTGAAGTTGAAGAAATATCCGGCGCGGTTCCGTCCGCCGTGCTCGAGCACGAAGTGGCCGTCGAGCAGGATCGCCTGGATCTTCGTCAGCAGCGAGTATTCCTGGTTGATGTGCCCCCAGCGCGCCTGGACCATCGCGATCGCCGGGTCCACGAAGAACGGCACCGTGCGCGTCAGGAAATCCGGAGTCGGAACGAAGTCCGCATCGAAGATCGCGATGAAGTCGCCCTTGGCGACCTTCATGCCGGCTTCGAGGGCACCGGCCTTGTAGCCCGTTCGATCGGTCCGGTGAAGATAAGTGATGTCGATCCCCTTGGCCGCGTTGCGTCGCACGGCCTGTTCGGCCACGCTGCGCGTCTCGTCGGTCGAGTCGTCGAGCACCTGGATCTCCAGCAACTCGCGCGGATAGTCAATCTGGCAGACGGCGTCGATGAGCCGATCCGCGACGTACATCTCGTTGTAGATCGGGAGCTGGATCGTGACTGGTGGGAGCGTCTCCATTGGTCCGGCAGGGACCGGCTGCTTCCCTTTGTTCTTCATGTACAGGTACACAAGGTAGTACCTGTGCCAACCGTAGACGGCAAGAATGACGAGGACGAAGAAATACGTGCCGAGAATCAGCGTCTCTGATGCGGTCATGCGAGAGGATCGTGCCGCGTGGGCATGTTGTCCGATTATATTGTCGCGTTGCGCAAAGTTCAATGAAACCGGGCTGTTTTTTCCGTTTCTTTCACACCAGTCATGACTGAATCCGAACTCCGGCGCCTGCTCGATGCCGTCTCGACCGGGTCGATCGAAACGGGGACTGCGGCCTCACAGATCCTCGACGCACTTCGCGCCGCCCCATTTGACGACCTGGGCTTCGCTCGTGTCGACCAGCATCGGCATCTGCGGCAGGGGTTCCCTGAAGTCGTCCTTGGTTTAGGGAAAACGCCCGCACAGATCGCGGCCATCGCCGGACACATTGTCTCAGCCGGTCACTCCCTGCTCGTGACGCGTACGACGCTCGATGCCTTCGACGCCGTGCGTGACGTCGTGCCGGACGCAACGTTCCATGGTGAAGCGCGCGCGATCACGTTGAGCCAGGGAGAAATTCCGCGCGGCCATGGAACCATTCTCGTGGCCTGTGCCGGCACGTCCGATCTCCCGGTGGCCGAAGAGGCGGTCGTGACCGCCGAGCTGATGGGCAACGCGGTCGATCGCCTGTACGACGTGGGCGTCGCGGGTCTGCACCGACTCCTCAGCGAGCAAGAGCGGCTCCAACGTGCTCGCGTGCTCATCGTTGTAGCCGGAATGGAGGGCGCGCTCCCGAGCGTCATCGGCGGACTCGTGCGGGTGCCGGTCGTTGCCGTGCCGACGAGCGTCGGGTATGGCGCCAGCTTCAATGGAATTGCGGCGTTACTGGGAATGCTCAACAGTTGCGCGAGCGGTATCTCGGTGGTCAACATCGACAACGGCTTCGGGGCGGCGTGCGTCGCCAGCCGCATCAATCACCTCTGAAGACCCGGTCGCAATTCTTCTGTCGTTGTAAAAATCACACCCGGTGTCATCCGGTGGTACACTGAGAAGCTTCCTGTACCACCCTCCGAGCAGAGATCTCCATGCATGCGGGCGCCCTGAGGGCTCTCGAATTCGATCGCATTGTGGCAGTCGTCTCTGGCCTTGCCGTCACGCCAACGGGTCAGGCCAGGCTGGCGGAACTGCACCCCGTCGCCGATGCATCACGGGTGATCGGCCTGCAGCGCGCTACGAGCGAAGGCACCAGATTCCTGAACGATCATCCCGGGTTCCCGCTCCGCGCGCCGTCCGATCTCGAAGCGATCCTCGATGCTCTTGTTGTCGAGGGGCGTGCGCTCGAGTCGCTGCGCCTGTTGAAGCTTGGGGACTATCTGGAGTCGATCGAGAACTCACGCCAGGCGATCAGAAGGGTCGGCTCGGCGTTTCCGATTCTCAGCCAGCAGGTCGATGCTGTCGCGTCGTTTGCCAGCGAGATTGCCGACGTCAGGCGGAAGATTGAGCCGTCGGGTGACGTCGCCGACAACGCGAGCCCGGCGCTCGCGCAGATTCGGGAGCGGCTCCGCCGGCAGAAACAGCGACTGCGAACAACACTCGATTCGTTCCTGCGCGGACGCGAGACGGCGAAGTACCTCCAGGAGCAGGTCGTCACTGACCGCAATGGTCGGCACGTGCTGATGGTTCGCGCCGAGCATCGATCGGCCATTCCGGGGATCGTCCATGGCGGCTCGACCAGCGGTGCGAGCTTGTTCGTCGAGCCGCTCGAAACCGTCGAGATCAACAATGACATCGTCGCGCTCGAAGAGCAGGAGATGGAGGAGGTGCAGCGCATCCTGCTCGCGCTCACCGACGCCTTCCGCTCGCGCCCCGACGAGCTCGCGCGAACCGTTGAAGTCGCGACGGCGCTCGACGTCATCCAGGCTCGTGCACGGTTCTCACTGATGACCGGCTCCGTGGAACCGATCGTCGCGGCCGACGGAACGTTCGAGTTGAAGGGCGCAAGACATCCGTTGCTGATGCGCGCAGTCGTGGACAGGCTGGAGGAGTACCAAGCCGAGGATGAGAGCCCTGAGCCGAGGGCTGAAACCCAGCGCCCAGAGCCAGTACCCGTCGATATTCTGCTGACGCCGCCGACGCGCATCCTCGTCATCACTGGCCCCAACACCGGCGGCAAGACCGTGGCGATCAAGACCGCCGGACTCCTGGCAGCGATGACGCAATCGGGTCTGCACATTCCGGTCGACGCCGGCTCGCGCATCCCCGTGTTTCGATCGCTCTTTGCCGACATCGGCGATGAACAGTCAATCTCTGCGAGCCTCAGTACCTTCTCCGCCCACATCACGAACATCGTCTCGATGGATCGCTCGCTCGCGCTCCCTGCCCTCGTGCTGGTCGACGAGATCGGCGCAGGCACCGATCCGGTTGAAGGCGGCGCGCTTGGCATCGCCGTCATCGATCACTTCCGCAAGCGTGGTGCACACCTTATCGCGACGACGCACTACGACTCGCTGAAGTCGTACGCATCGACGACCGAGGGCGTCGCGAGCGCTGCGTTCGGCTTCACGCCTGAAACGTTCGCCCCCACATACCGGCTGATTTATGGCTCCCCCGGCCGCAGCCTGGCCATCGAGATTGCCAAACGGCTCGGGATGCCGGCGACCGTGATCGCCGCCGCGCGCGAGAATCTGAGCGACCGGGAGAAACAGCTGGCTGAGCACCTCGCCCGCGTGGACGATGACCTGCGAAGACTCGAAGCGGAGCGGCGGACGGTCGCCAAAGAACGCGTCGCGCTGACCGATACTGAACGGGCGCTCAGGTCCCGAGAGGAATCGGTTCGCGAGCGCGAGAACACCTATCGTCGTCGTCTCGATGCGAGGCTCGACGATCAGTTGCGCGAGGGTCGGCGCGAGATCGACAGCATCATCGAAGGGCTCAAAGCCAAGACGTCCGAGCTGTCGCAGCAGGCAGCGCGCCGCATGGCAGCCAGCGTGAACACGGGCGAGACCGGTTCGGCACGCGCCGATGCGCGCGCGGCGCTCGAACGTGTCGTGGGCCGGCTCAAGTCGGGTGCGGAGTCGCCGCGCGGCGGCACAGCACCCGCGCCCGAGCCGGATGTGCCGCTCGAGGAAGGAACCAGGGTGATTGTCGGCGCGATCGGCGTCGAAGGCGTCGTGATCGAGCTGCACGGCAAGCAGGCCGAGATCGACGTGAAGGGCAAGCGGCTGCGCGCACCCATCCGAGATCTGCGCCCTTCGACAAGCTCAGGGCGCCCTGAGGCTCTCGAAAGGCGCGCCATCGGCAAGGCCGAGCGTTCAGAGTCACAACCGGCGCGGGTCAAGGTCAGCGTCGATCTGCAGCCGCGTGAGGGCTCGCGGTCGGAGGTCAACGTCATCGGCTGCACCGTCGATGAAGCCATCGCCCGCGTCGAGAAATTTCTCGATCAGTCGACCGTAAGCGACGAGCAGACCATACGTATCATTCACGGTCACGGCACGGGGCAACTCCGGCGCGGTTTGGCCGCGTTCCTGAAGGAACACCCGCTCGTCGCGAAGTTCGATCTCGCTCCGACGAATCAGGGCGGCGGTGGAGTGACGGTGGTGGAGTTAAAAGACTGATCACTGTCATTCCATGGCCCTCTACCCACCAACGTTCATCGACGACCTGAAACACCAGGCGGACATCGTCGTGGTGATCCAGGACTACGTGTCGCTGAGGAAGACCGGAGCAACCTATAAGGGACTCTGTCCCTTTCACGGCGAGAAGACGCCGTCCTTTCAGGTCAACAGGGACAAGGGATTCTTCCACTGCTTTGGCTGCGGCGTCGGCGGCGACGTGATCAAGTTTCTCGAGCTGCACGAGAAGGTGGGCTTCCCCGACGCCGTGAAGCTCCTGGCGCAGCGCTTCGGGATCGCGCTCCCCGAGATGGAGCAGAGCGACGAGCAGCGGGCAAGCGCCGCCGAACGGGAAACCCTGCTCAAGGTGCACGAGGTCACCGCGAAATGGTTCCGGGAACAGCTGCTCCTGCCATCCGGTACCCGGATCCGCCGTCAAATCTCAGGACGCGGCATCTCCGACGAGACGTCCGAGGCAATGGGTCTCGGCTACGCGCCTCCCTCGCGGACTGCGCTGAAGGAGGCCTTGCTGACTCAGGGTTTCTCCGAGGGGACGCTCGTGAGAGCCGGATTACTCGTCCAACGTGACGAGGGTGGCACGGTGGACCGCTTCCGCAACCGGCTCATGATTCCCATCCGGAGGGACACAGGGTCGGTCATCGCGTTCGGCGGGCGTGCCGTCGACTCGGACCAGCAGCCCAAGTACCTGAACTCACCGGAGACACCCATCTACACCAAGGGCCGAACCCTGTACGGGCTGGATCTCAGCAAGGCAGCGCTGCGTCAGAAAGGTTTTGGGATCTTGGTCGAGGGCTATTTTGACTTCGGTCAAGTTTTTCAGTCCGGGTTCCCGGTCGTGGCCTCGTGCGGAACGGCACTGACCCCTCAGCAGGTCCAGCAGCTGCACAGGTTTGCGACGAAAGTTGTCCTGAGCTTCGATCCCGATGCCGCCGGACAGGGAGCGGCCGCCAAGTCGTGCGAGCTGTTCGTGGCCGAGGGATTTGACGTCAACGTGGCCGAGCTCCCCGCCGGCCAGGACCCGGATACTTTCATCCGGGCGCACGGAGGCGCGGGGTACGGTGAACGTTTGAAGCACTCCAAGCCGTATCTGGAGTACCTGCTGGATAGGACCGCCGCTGGTTACAACCTGAACAGCGACGAAGGACGGGTGAAGTTTCTGGCTGCCATGCTTCCCACCGCCGCGCGGATCCCCGACGCAGCCATGCGCGATCGGTTCGCAGACCGGCTTGCCTTCAAGGCCCACGTGACCGACGAGGTGGTGCGGGCCAAGATCCGGGAGGCAGCTGTCCAGAAACAGACCACTTTCGCGCCAAATGCAATTCCTAGCTTCGGGCACGTCACCAAGGCAGAGAAAGGGCTGATCTGGTGGCTGGTCCACGAGCATGAGCCCGCCCTGGGGGCCTTGGCCGGGCTCGAGGCGTCTGACTTTGAGGGGCTGCCGAGCCGATCCGTGCTGGATCTGGCGCGGAGACTGAACGACAATAGAAGTTTCTCTCCTTCTGTGCTGCTGGAGCGTCTAAACATGTTGGAAGCCCAGCTCGTCACTGCGATTGCGAGCGAGCCGGAGCCACCTGCCCTGTCGCTCGGTTCCTGCGTACGTGAGCTTCGACGCGGTCGTTATGAAAGAGAGAGGGCAGACGTTCAACGCCAGATTGCTCAGCTCCAGACCCAAGGCCTGGCCACCGGTGGCGAGCTCGATGCATTGCTAGTACGCAAGGGTGATTTAGTCCGTCTCATACAGACCCTCGTGATATCGGAGGATTGATCTTGTCGATTGAAGAGAAATACGACGAAGTACGCCAGCTGATCACTGTCGGCAAGGAGAAGGGGTACCTGCTCTACGACGAAGTCAACGAGCTGTTGCCGTCGGAGATCACCTCGTCGGAAGAGCTCGACGACCTGTTCAATGCCTTCGGCAGCGCGGGCATCGAGGTCGTGGATTCGGACAAAGCGTACCGCGGCGACAAGGACTTCGATCGTGACGGTTCGGGCGACGAACCAGAGTTGGACCTCACGCCCGGCGCGCTCGACAAGACCAACGACCCGGTTCGCATGTACCTGCGCGAGATGGGCACCGTTCCCCTGCTCACCCGTGAAGGTGAAGTCGCCATTGCCAAGCGCATCGAGCGCGGCAAGCTCGCCGTCATCAAGTCGATTTCTCGCACCCCCACCATTGCCAAGCGCATCCTCATCATGGGCGATCAGCTCAGGGCAGGAGAGCGTACGATTCGCGAGCTGGTGATCTTCAGCGATGAAGAGATCACCGACGAAGTGATCCAGGAACGCGCAGTTGAAGTGCTCGGCCAGATCGAAGCGGTTCGCAAGGCGCGTGGCAACTACACCAAGCTGGTCGAGAAGCTCGAGGACGTTCCGAAGAAGGACAAGCGCAAGTATCGCCGTGCACGTCTGAAGACGCTGCGCGCGTGGGTGGATGTCTCCCGCCGGATCCGCGAGATCGAGTTCACCGAGACGGTGAAGCGCCGTCTCGTCGACGAGGTGAAGGAAGCCGTCGACGCGGTGGTCAAGGTGCAGCGCGAGGCCGACCATCTCGACCGGCAGCTCAATCCCAAGGCGAAGGTCAAGGGGCCGAAGCTGAAGGAAGAGGAGAAGAAGAACCTCCTCAAGCGATGCAAGGACCTTCGTCTGCAGGTCAAGCAGATGGTGGATGATCTCGAGGAGACACCCGAACGCCTGCGGCGCACCATCGAGGTCATTCAGCGCGGTGAGGCGCAGGCCGAGCAGGCAAAGAAGGAGCTGGTCGAAGCCAACCTCCGACTCGTCGTCTCCATCGCGAAGAAGTACACCAACCGCGGCCTCCAGTTCCTCGACCTGATTCAGGAAGGCAACATCGGCCTGATGAAGGCGGTGGACAAGTTCGAGTACCGCCGCGGCTACAAGTTCTCGACCTACGCGACGTGGTGGATCCGCCAGGCGATCACCAGGGCGATCGCCGACCAGGCGCGCACGATCCGCATCCCGGTCCACATGATCGAGACGATCAACAAGCTCATTCGCACCTCGCGCGCCTTGGTGCAGGAACTCGGCCGCGAACCGACGTCCGAGGAGATCGCCAAGCGGATGGACATCCCGGTGGCCAAGGTCCGCAAGGTTCTCAAGATCGCGCAGGAGCCGATCTCGCTGGAGACACCGATCGGCGAGGAAGAAGATTCACATCTTGGCGACTTCATCGAGGACCGCAACATCGTGTCGCCGGCCGAGGCGGTCATCAACCTGAACCTGAAGGAGCAGACCGAGGCGGTGCTCAAGACGCTGACGCCGCGCGAAGAGAAGGTCATCAAGATGCGGTTCGGCGTGGGCGACGGCAGCGAACACACGCTCGAAGAGGTCGGTCAGAACTTCGCCGTGACGCGCGAGCGCATCCGGCAGATAGAGGCCAAAGCGCTGCGAAAGCTGCGGCACCCGTCCAGGTCGCGTAAACTCAAGGCCTTCCTCGAAGGCAGGACGTAGGATGCGGAAAGGCTCTGGACTGTCGGCTCTTGGCTGTCGGCCTGGCCAAAAGCCCAGAGCCCGGAGCCGAAAGCCCGTTTTCGACGGGCCCGTAGCTCAGCGGTTAGAGCGGCCGGCTCATAATCGGTTGGTCCCAGGTTCGAATCCTGGCGGGCCCATATCAATCGTCATGCAAATGCTGCGATGTCCCCAGACCTAGAACGCCTCATTCAACTTCAGCACCTGGAAACCATCATCGCAGACGCCAAGTCGGCCATCACGCTCCATCCCCAGCGACTCGCAGCGTTCGACGCGCGTTTGAACGAAGCAAGACAGGCCGTCGACTCGGTCAAGGAACAACTCAAGGCGAACAACGATCGGCGGCGCGAACTCGAAAAGGATGTGGCGCTTTATCAGGGCCGCCTGACCAAGTTCAAGGACCAGCTCTCGGCCGTCAAGACCAATCGCGAATATCAGGCGATGCAGCACGAGATCGCCACCGCGCAGACTGACCTCGGCACGGTCGAAGAGAAAGTGCTGGAGCAGATGCTCGCGGCCGACGAGCTCAGTGCCGCGGCCAAGAAGGCGGAAGCAGCTCTCGCCGCGCAGTCGAAGGAAATCGAGGCCGAAAAGAAGACGCTGGTCCAGGATCTGGCGGCCACTGAAGTGTCGCTGAAGCAGTCGACGGAGTCGCGCGCGGCGCTGCTGAAGGAGCTCGAACCTCGCCTCGTCGCCTTGTTCGAACAAGTGGCCAGGGCCCGCAAGGGTGTCGCCATCTGCAGCGCGACACGCGAGGGCCTGTGCTCCGTCTGTCACGTTCGGCTCCGGCCGCCGGTGTTTCAACAGGTCAGGCACAACGACTCGATCGTGCAGTGTGAAAGCTGCCAGCGAGTGCTTTACTGGATCCCACCGCCACCGCCGGTCGAACCTCCCGTCGTCCACGCTCCGTGAAATCGAAGTCGGTCACGATCTATACCGACGGGGCCTGCACAGGGAACCCCGGGCCCGGTGGGTACTGCGCCATCCTCGAATACGGCGAGCATCGCC
Organism: Acidobacteriota bacterium; assembly: GCA_032156805.1. GTDB lineage: Bacteria > Acidobacteriota > Vicinamibacteria > Vicinamibacterales > UBA2999 > Gp6-AA40. The sequence goes on along the minus strand of JALDXQ010000035.1, from coordinate 37,610 downwards.
GTGAGCTCTCTGGCGGGTTTCGACGCACGACGAACAACCGCATGGAGCTGATCGCTGTCATCAAGGCCCTCGAAGCCCTCAAGGAACCATGCCAGGTGAACGTGGTCAGCGATTCGGAATACGTCGTGAACGGCATCTCGAAGGGCTGGGCCCAGGGCTGGCGCGCGAAAGGATGGCGCCGCCAGGGGAAGACAGTGCCGAACTGGGATTTGTGGCGCCGGCTGCTCGAACTCTGTGAGTATCATCGCGTAAGGTTCGAGTGGGTGCGGGGCCATGACGGCCACGCCGAGAACGAACGCTGCGACGAGCTCGCAGTGGCCGCGGCGGGTGACTCGAACTTGCCGGCCGATCTCGGCTACGAACAGCCACCGCCTCCGCCAGGATGAGACGATGTCGATTGAATCTCACGCTGATTGGGAAGGACTCAAGCAGGCAGCAGACGTGGCGCGGCTCACGCTCGACGCCCTGACGAAACAGGTGCGGCCGGGCGTGACGACCGGCGCACTGGATGAGGCCGCGGCGGAGTTGTTCGCCGCTCATGGCGCTCGTTCCGCACCTGCATTCACGTACGGATTCCCGCGAACGGTGCTGATCAGCGTGAACGACGAAATCGTTCATGGCATCCCGGGCGCTCGCCGCATCCGCACCGGCGACATCGTCAAGCTCGATGTGACCGTCGAGAAGGGCGGTTATGTTGCAGATGCCGCCCGCAGCGTTGTCGTCGACCCGGCCAGCACGACGGCGCATCGCCTTGCCACGTGCGCCAGTGACGCGTTTCATGCCGCGTTGGCCGTTGCGCGATCCGGAGTTCGAGTGAACGAGATCGGCCGCGCGGTCGAGCATGAGGTCCACCGGTACGGTTTCACCGTGATTCGCGGCCTCGCCGGACACGGGGTCGGCCGCGCGATTCACGAAGAACCGTCCGTGCCGAACTACTACGACCCGTTTCAACGTGACGTGCTGACCGAAGGCATGGTCATCACGATTGAACCGATGATCAGTGCAGGCTCAGCCCACCCGGTCCAGGACTCCGATGGGTGGACGCTGCGCACGAAGGACGGCAGCCTGTCGGCCCACCACGAACACACGCTGGTCATCACGCGTGGCGCGCCCGTTGTGCTAACCGCCGCGTAGGCCGGGTCCGACGTGCGGACCCGGCGGTCTCTATTGGATGCCGAGTTCCTTCGTGAGCCTCGCCACGCGGTACACCTGCGCCAGCGCTGTCCGGATGAACTCGGGGTGCACGCCGATGGTTCGATTCGTTTGCGGATCGAACCAGTAGCTTCCTGCGATCGAGTGGATGTTACCGTCGAACGCCAGTCCGACGACGCGCCCGGCGGCATTGACCATCGGACTACCGGAGTTGCCGCCGACGATGTCGTTGGTGGTGATGAAATTGGCGCGTGTGTTCATCTCCAGGTGCGGCTTCGCGTCAAGCCATGGTTTCGGAAGCGCAAACGGCGGTGCCCCGGTGGCGCGCGCGAAGAGCCGATCCAATCGGGTGAACGGGTCGACCGGACTGCCTGACTCGCTCCATCCGGAAACCGCGCCGTATGAGAGGCGCAATGTGAACGTCGCGTCCGGGTAGACCCCGGTGCCGTAGATCTTGAAGCGCGCCTCGGCGATCTTCTGCTGCGCCACGGCCTCGATCCCCTGGACTTCCTCGTAGATCTTCCGCAGCCGACGCGATTCGGCATCGACCTCACGAGCGAGGGCAATCATCGTGTCGGTAGACGCGCGCAGCGTCGCGGCATCGCCCTCGAACAGTTTCATCCGAACCTTCGGGTCGGCAAGCGCCGAACCGGCCACCAGCTCGCGAGCTCTCTCGTCAGGAGACTTCGCCCCGAGGACGGCTTTCACGATGGGATGATCCGGCCCCAGATACTCACGCATCCGCTCGAGCGAAAACGACAGCCGCACTTCTTCGAATGCCGGATACACCGGCGTTGGGGCCTCGAGGGCGGGCTTCAACCGCGCCAGGCCGGCATCCGTGTATTCGCGCAGCCGCTCGGTGTTCGGCCTTGCGCGTTCGTCGGCCGCCCGTACGAGTTGCCTGGCGTAGCCGAAAAGATCGCTGTTGAACCCGGCTCCCCCTTCGAGCCACGTGTACGGAATCAGAATCTCGCGGTAGCGCTGCTCGGCACGGGCGATATCGTCCCAGGCGCTGCCAGCTGCGGCTTTGGCTGCGGCATCAGCGTTCACCGCGTCGCGCAGCTTGCGTTCGGAGGCGGCGTGTTGCCCCATCATGCGATCGTCGAGCAGCGATGAAAGCTGCATGCGACGCACTTTGATCGCGTTCTCGACGCTGCCTAGATAGTCATGTGCCGTCCGCCCGGCCTCGGGGGACGTCTTCGAGTACTGAATCATTCGTCCGCGCAGCTCGGAAAACCGCAGCAGCCAGAACGGCAGAAACACATCCCGCTGCGTCTTCAATTGAGCCTCTGTGAGCAGGCGCTGCGTCGTGCCTGGATGGCCGGCCACGAAGACCGGTTCTCCCTCTTTGGCGCCTCCCCACTCGAACGAGAGATGATCCGGGGTCGCCGCCGGCTTGCCGTTCTCGTAGACACGCAGCAGCGACATGTCGAGGCACCAGCGAGGGAACTGGAAGTTGTCCGGGTCGCCACCGAACGCACCGATCGCGTGCTCTGGCGCAAACGCCAGGCGCACATCGTCGTAGCGCTTGTACTTGTAGAGCCAGTACTGTCCCCCCTGATACAAGGTGACCGACTCGCAGGCCAGCGGCGTGCCCGCCTGCTTGGCTGCCGCCTCGCAATTGGCTTCGAGCGTGGTCAGCACCTTGTTGCGAACGGCGGTTGCCTCCGCTGGTTCGACGTCACCGATCGCCTTCGTGACGCGATCCGTGATGTTCTCGGTGCTCATCAAGACCGAGGCGCGCGCGCCCTGACACCTCAGCTCGTCCTCCAGCCGCGCCGCGATGTAGCCATTGGCCGCGAGGTCGCGCTGAGCAGTCGAGTTATCCGCGAGGCACTCGGCGACACAGTGGTGATTCGTCAGGACGAGCCCCTCAGCTGACACGAACGAGGCGGTGCAGCCCGTCTCGAGCCGGACCACCGACTTCTGCAGGTGCGCGAGCCACTGATCGGTCAGCTGCACACCGTACCGCTTCGCAATCTCGGCCCTCGAGACATTGTCGAACGTCCACATCCCCTCGTCGGCAGCGACGCCGGCGGAGAGCGCAAAAATCAGGGCGGCTAATACGAATCTCTTCATGACGGCCTCGCTCGAATAATTCCTGGACAATATCTTAGAGCCACCCTGCGCAGGAGGGCGCCGAGCTCATTTCCCCTTCTTGAGAGTCGCAAGGAACTCGCCCGGTGTTTCGACGCGGAGGTCGTAGCGCAGCGCCGACAGGAAGTGCCGACGATTGTCGGTCACCACCACCCGCGCACCGGATGCCCGCGCAACGTCAGCGATATGGGAGTCGTAGATTCGCCCGCCCGCGATAGCATCATGCGCCGCACCGCGAAGCATCGGCAGTCGATCGGCCGCAGGAAGGTCGTGGACCACAAGCCGTGCGAAGAGCTCCTCCTCGAGAAGCGTGACCGCATCGGCCGGTGAAACCCTGAACTCGGGCGGCAGCCTGGTTGCAACCGAGTAGAACTCGAGACAACAGTGCCACGCGGTCGCGGCTGACTGCACGCGCCTTTCGGCCACGGCATGCATCAGCGACTGCGCCGGGGCACTCTGCGGACCGAAGTCGATCAGGCCGGCCAGGATGACGCTGGTGTCCAGGAATACGCTCATGGCCAGCGGTTTCGCTCGTCCTCGACAAGAGTTGCGACGTCGACAAGCGGACGGGCGTCGCGGGACACGGTTGGTCTCGCCACCAGCCGTCGACCAACTCTGATCAGCCGCGGGCCGGCGGCGACCCGCTCAATACGAATCCCGAGTTCATCCGCAGTGATCTCGATCTCTGATCCGGCGGCCAGGCCGGCACGTTCCCGGATACCGGCCGGGATGACGACCCTGCCTGCCTTATCAATGGTAGTTCGCATACCATTACTCTACCATCCGCGCGCGGCGAACGGCGGCTGCGCTGACGCCTCCGTCGCGGCGCGGATCACGCCCGCGATGCGCGTGGCTTTGTCTTTTTCCTTCCGGTACGAGGTGAGCACGTCCAGGTGCATCGCGGTACAGAGCCCAGACGCAAAGATCTGATCGTCGGGCACGCCGGCAAGGATCATCTGGTCAATGTTGGCGCGGGCGACATCGAGCGTGAGCCCCGACCGGTCCTGCGACCCGCGGGCCGGAGGGGGCGCCAGGAACCAGCGGTCGATGAGGTAGCGTTCGTGGCCGGCGGCGGCGAAAGCATCCACGAGATCGGTCCCGACTTCATAGCAGCAGGCCGCGATGCTCGGCCCGATGGCGACGACCAGATCGACGGGACGCGTTCCGAACGCACGCCCGAGTGCCTCGATCGCCGCGCCCGCGGCTCGCGCCGCCGTCCCTCGCCAGCCGGCATGCACCGCGGCGACGACGCCGCGCACGCGATCCGCCATCAGGAGCGGCACGCAGTCGGCTACACGAATGGCAATCGCGGTGTCGGGCGCGTCCGAGACAATCACGTCGGCCTCAGGTCGCGACTCAGGAATTGGTGTCCCTGCTCGCACGACAACGACCCCGCGGCCATGCACCTGCGTGACCATCGCGACCTTGCGAGCGCCGACGGCCTCGGCCAGATCGCGAAGGTGCGCCGGCAACGACAACTCCAGTTGGCGCGTCGTAAACAAATGAGGGGCATGGGCGGTGAGAGGGGTGCAACGGAGCGCCGCGCCCCACGACTCATCCGTCCACTCGAAACCCGTCGGGAGCGCTGGAAGGCGGCTCGTGTAGGATTGAGCAGACACATGACCATTATAGGAACCGGCCTCGATGCAACGGAGATCGATCGCATCGAGGAGGCGATCAGCCGGTACGGCGACCGCTTCGTTCGGCGTGTCTTCACCGAGGGAGAGATCGCCTACTGCCGCGCCAAGCGCGACTTCGCCTCGTCGTTTGCCGCCCGCTTTGCCGCAAAAGAAGCCGCCATGAAGGCGCTCGGCACCGGCCACTCACAGGGTGTCTTCTGGACCGGCATCGAGGTCGTGCGCCGTCACGGACCGCCCAGGCTGCAGTTTCCCGGCGGGGCCGCGAAGCGCTGCGCGGCGCTCGGCGGCACCGGGTCACTGCTGACGCTGACACACTCGAAGGAGCTGGCGATCGCGCACGTGATGCTTCTTCAGGACTGACCGTCGACAACCACAGTTCACGCACCACTGCACGCGTCATGCGTGCGTGTTCCACGTCCTCTCGCAACCGCGGTCCGTTCAAAAGGTTGACTCGACGCCTCTCCGCCGGGAGACGTGGCCCGGCGCTTGCCGTCTCCGTCTGCGCCAGCGCATCGCTTACGCCACATCGCGCAAGCAGCCGCCACAAACGGAGGAACGCCGTGGTCGTACGAATCACACCAACTGACAAGAGCAACCCGCCCGGCAAGCTCGCCGACGCGGAAGTTCACTTCACCGACGGTGCACTCGAGGGCTTGAAGTTGATTGGTTTCGCCGTGTGGGAGCGGCGGACGGGAAACGGCCGTAACGTCACGTTTCCCGCGCGCCAGTACACAGTCAACGGTGAGCGCCGAACCTACGCGCTGCTGCGCCCGGTCAATGGTGACGCCACCAGGCAGGATCGCATTCGCGAGCTCGTGCTGCAGGCCTACGCTGAATTCGAACAGGTCGCAGACAGTGGCGACGCTGAACCGGAACACTGACAGCGCACCAAGACGGATGGACTGAGGACGGACCGTGAACCAAGGCCCAAGAACCGCGGACGGCAACACGGCTACACGCAATCGAAAACCGCAATAGGGAGCTCTCTAGTGACCGTCCTGCAACATCGCGAGAAGGCGGGCGTTCTCCTTCTGCCGCTTGGGTGGAAGGGTCCACTCGGCCTTGAAGGCCTTGTCGGCTTCGGCACGGAAGAACGCGTCCTTCATGCCGCCGTCGATGATGTCCCACGGCAGCACGGCATCGTGCGAGCGGTCGCGAAAGACGTAGAAGCCGGCATCGACGTCGGCCTCTTTCACGGCCGCGCGCCAGTTGCCGCCGTTGCGTTCGGCAGCCTCGATTGCGGGAGCCACGCGTCGATCTCCGAGAGAGAGGAGTGCCTGGTAGAAGGAATGCCGCTCGGACTTGATGTTGAAGTAGACGTTGTCGATGTCGGCCATCAGGCTGTGCATCCGCCTGATCTTTCTCTCGACGGAGTCATCGTCTTCCATCGGCAGCCATTGGTAGGCGGTGCCGGGCTTCGGCACCAGCGGGTTCACGCTCCCGACGATGCGCCCGATCTGGCCGCGGGGGCGCGCATGCGTGAGCATCACATCGCGCAACTGCAGCGTCAGATCGCGAATCGCCACCAGGTCGTCGTCCGTTTCGGTGGGGATGCCGAGCATGAAATAAAGCTTCAGGTTCTCGAATCCGGTCGCGAAGATCATGTCCGCCGCCGACAGGATCTCGTCGTTGGTCATCGTCTTGTTGATGACGCGGCGAAGCCGGTCAGAGCCTGTCTCGGGCGCGATCGTGATCGTCCGCTCTCCGCTTTCGCGCAGCAGGCGCAGGATCGTTGGCGTCAGATCGTCCAGCCGCAGCGATGCCGGGCTGATGCTGTATCCCATCTCGACGAGACCCGTGAGGATGGCCTCGATCTCCGGGTGATCGCACAGCGCGATCGAGACGAGGCCGGCGCGATTGGAGTAGGGACGCGCTCGTTTCGCCAGCTCGAGGATCCGATCCTTGGGGAAGGCGCGCACGGGCAGGTAGTTGTATCCCGCCCAGCAGAACCGGCACAGGTTCGCGCAGCCACGGACGACCTCGACCAGGAACCTCGACCCGAACTCTGTCTCGGGCGTGAAGATCTTCGTGGCGGGAGGGTCCACCGCCTCGGTCGTACGAAGTGCGGCCTTGCGCACGACGGGCGGCGCCGAGGTCCCTTCCTTCACGACGAACGCGTTGATGGTGCCGTCGTCCCGATACGTCACGTCGTAGAAGGCGGGGACGTAGAAGCCACGCTCCATCACGAGACGGCGGAGCATGTCATCGCGGTCGCTGGCGGTCTGAAACGCGGCGAGCAGTGGCGGAATGAGCGCCTCGCCCTCACCGGCGGCAATGATGTCGGCAAACAGCGCCAGCGGCTCGGGATTCACGAACGTGACGGCACCGCCAATCATCACGATCGGATCGTGTGGCGTGCGATCGGCGGCGCGCGGCGGGATCCCCGCCAGGCGCAGCATGGTGAGGACGTTGGTGTAGTCCCACTCGAACGACACCGAGAACGCGAAGATGTCGAACTCGCGAACCTGTGTCTGGGACTCGATCGTGACCAACCCGCCACCCGAGGTCCGCAGCGCGTCGAGCTCACTCTTGGGCGGAAGAAACGTTCGCTCGCAGACGATCCCGTCTTCCGCGTTGAAGAGGGAATACACGGTCTGAAATCCGAGGTTGGACATCCCGACGAAGTACGTGTTCGGGAATGCGAGTGCGACCCGCAGTCGCCCTCCGTGCGGCTTGTGCGTGTAGCCGACCTCCTTCGACAGGAGGTCGCGTGCCCGTTCGCGCTGGGACCAGCGCCCCCCGCGCCGCGCGTCGGTGGCGCCGTGGGGTGGAGACGATCGTGTCCCTCGCCGCGTGTCGTGTGCGCGGGGCGGTGAAGAGGATGATTGCGGCATGCAAAGGCCGGAAGCTGAACCGGAACTGGAACTCGAGCAAACACTGGCACGAGAGCTTCGGCTCGTTCGCCGCCGCTCCCGCGTGCCGTGGGTCTACTCAGTGTACCACCGGCCCCCACCGCATCACCCGACTCCGGACGTCTCGGAAGGGAGGCAGAGACGTCCCGCCCGCACGGAGTGCGGGCACGAGAAACAGCAGACGGAGCGAGGCGTAGCCTCGCTACGTCTGGCGCCTCAGGAACGCTGGTACGTCGAGCGGTGAGCTGGCCTCGAATACGTTCTCGCCCGCCGACACTCCGGTTCCCGTGGCCATATTGGAAAGCGACAGATCCAACGCCGGGCGGCGGATGACTCCAGCCGCGGGCGGCCCGGCCGGAAGCGTCATCGCCGGGGACTCCGACGCGCTGGCAACGACCCTCCCTCTCGATCCTGCGGCCGCCACCTGCGCGGGCATTTCTGCCGCGGCCGGATTCAGGTGCGCCGAGTAGATATTCAGATCGACCGGCGTCACCGAGGCGGCAGCGGGCGCCTGACGTATCGACTTGCGCTCGAACCCTGTCGCGATGACCGTGATCTTCACCTTCCCTGCGAGGTGAGGATCGACGACCGCACCAAAGATAATGTTCGCGTCCTCGTGCGCGGCTTCCTGGATGACGCACGAGGCCTCGTTGACTTCCATCAACGACAGGTCCGGTCCGCCCGTGACGTTGATGATCACGCCACGCGCACCATGCACCGAGCTGTCCTCCAGCAACGGGCTCGAGATCGCTCTCTGCGCGGCCTGCATGGCGCGCCCGTCACCTTCGGAAGTGCCGGTGCCCATCATCGCCACTCCCATCCCTGACATGATGGTCTTGACGTCTGCGAAGTCGAGGTTGATCAGACCAGGCACCAGGATGAGATCGGAGATCCCCTGGATGGCCTGTCGCAGCACGTCGTCGGCCAGCGTGAACGCATCGGTCAGCGACGTCTTGCGATCGATGAGGGAGAGCAGCCGCTCGTTGGGAATGGTGATGACCGTGTCCACGCACTCACGCAGCGCCTCGAGACCGGCCTCGGCCTGCAGCGCGCGCTTCTTGCCCTCGAAGCGGAACGGCTTGGTGACGACCGCAATCGTCAGTGAACCCAGCTCGCTCGCCAGGCTGGCGATCACCGGTGCCGCACCGGTACCCGTTCCACCGCCGAGCCCCGTCGTCACGAAGATCATGTCGGCGCCCGACAACTGCTGAATGATGTTGTCGGTGTCCTCGAGGGCCGCCTGTCGGCCGATGTTGGGATCGGCACCGGCACCCAGTCCCTTCGTCAGCTTGCGGCCGATCTGAATCTTGACGTCGGCCTTGTTGTGATCGAGCGCCTGGACGTCGGTGTTGGCGACGATGAACTCGACGCCGCCGAGGCCGACCTCCACCATCCGATCCACCGCGTTGCTGCCGCCGCCACCGACGCCTACGACTTTGATCTTGGCGCCGTTCCGGTGTTCCGGCGCCAGCGTCAGTCTGAGCGTTTCGGCCTCGCGACCCTTGCGCCCGTCGAGTTCCTTCATGCTAGACCTCCTATCGTTCGACTGAACACTCATCTAAAGGAATTCCTTGAATATCGAGCGAAGCTGCGACACGACGCGGCTGAACGCATTGCCGGGGCCCCTCTGCTCGGGCACCCGGTTGCGATGCGCGTAGAGCGCAACTCCGACTGGTGTGGCAAAGACCGGACTGCTGATGTGATCGGACAGTCCGCCGACCTGGACCGGCGTGCCGCGTCTGATCGGCAGATCGAAAATCTGCTCGGCGATCTCGGGCATGCCCTCGAGAATCGCGCCGCCGCCGGTCAGCACGATCCCGGAATTGAGCGACTTCTCGTAGCCGGCGCGCCTGATCTCGTCCCAGACGAGGTGAAAGATCTCCTCGGCGCGGGGCTGCATGATCTCTGACAGGATCCGCCGCGCCATCAGGCGCGACTTGCGGCCTCCAACGCTGGCAACCTCGATGGTGTCGTCCTCGTCGACCATCGACGACAGCGCGCACCCATACTTGCGCTTGACCTTTTCCGCATCAGGGATGGGCGTGCGCAGTCCTACCGCGATATCACTGGTGAAGTGATCACCACCGACGGCGACCACCCCGGTGTGCCAGAGATGACCGCGCTCGAAGATCGCGAGATCCACGGTTCCGCCGCCAATGTCGACCAGCGCCACGCCAAGTTCCTTCTCGTCTGGCGTCAGCACCGCTTCGGCGGCTGCCAACTGTTCGATCACGGTATCGACGACCTGAACGCCCGCACGATTGACACACGCGACGATGTTCTGCGTGGACGAGACCGCGCCGGTCACGACATGGACGTTGACCTCGAGTCTGGCGCCGGTCATTCCCTCCGGCGCCCCGATGCCGTCCTGTTCGTCCACGACGAAGTCCTGGGGCAGGACGTGCAGAATCTCGCGGCCGGTTGGAAGCGCCACCGCTTTCGCCGCATCGATCGCCCGCCTCACATCGTCGCGGGTCACTTCCCGGTTCTTGCCCGCCACCGCCACCACACCACGACTGTTGAACCCCTTGATGTGCGGACCCGAGAGCGCCAGATGGACGAAGTCGATCTCGATGCCGGCCATCAGCTCGGCTTCCTCGATCGCCTTCTTGATCGAGTCGACCGCCGCCTCGAGATTGACCACGACGCCTCGCTTGATCCCGCGGGACTCCGAGACGCCGATGCCGACCACGTTCAGGCTGCCGTCCTCGAGGCTTTCGCCCACGACGCAGACGACCGTCGAGGTGCCGACGTCGAGCCCGACTATGTATTGCTCTCTTCGAGCCACGTGAACTCCTTGATGACCTCACTGACGAACCGAGCGTCCGCGCGCATCGGTGTCTCCGAACCGTCCACACGAATGGTGCTCATATCAGCCACCGCGCTGACCGGGCGCGCGAGTCGTCGCGTTCCCTCGTCTGCGTCCCTCACTCAACGGCCGGACCACGACCCGTTCGCCGAAACGCAGGTCCACGTAGTCGATGCCCGGCATGCGCTCACGCAGCGCAGGCACCAGATCGAGATAGGCTTGCACGCGCTCCGAGAATCGTTCGTCTCCAAGGCGCAGCAGCGCCGTATCGCCCTTCAGCAGCACGATGGCGTTGCGACGGTCGGTAACGTCGATCTGCGACACTCGCGACGCCAGCCCCGGTCGGGTCTCGAGCTCGCTCATGACGCGGCCGGCCAGCGCCGCGCGCGCCTGGTCGGTCGATCCGTCGTCTTCAAGCTTCACACCGAGCCCGTCGATGATCGGCAGGTCGAGGTCAGCATAGTTGGGACCGAACTCGTCGATGACGGTGCCGGTCCTGTCGATCAGGAACAGCGTGCCCTTCATGCGCCCGATCCCGATGGGATGGCGCTCGGTAATCGACACGGCGAGCGTTCCGGGAAACATCCGGCGTATGGACGCGTCCGCAACCCAGGGCGAGTCGAGCAGCTTCTGCCGCCAGCTCTCGAGATCGGTCATGACGATACTCGCGCCCGACAACCCGTCGAGCAGGCCGAGCACCTCGCCTCTGGACATGCGTTGATTGCCTTGCACGGTGATCCGCGACACGGTCAGTGCCTCGGACGCAAGGACGAAACTCAGCGTTTGATAGAGCGCGAACCCAACGACCACGCCCGCGGCCGATACCCGCCCAACCGTTTTCCAGGACGGGCGCCATCGACGCTTGCGTGCGGGGCTGACGTGCGCGCGTCGGAATCGTTTGTCTGCGGGCGCGGCGACCGGCGTCATGACACGGCTCCTCGCTGCTCCAGCGCTTTCGTGAGTTTCTTCGGCATGGTGCCGATCGATCCGGCGCCAAGCGTGACCACGGCGTCACCGGGTCGCGCGATGCGCAGCAGGGCTGCCAAGACGTCATCGAGCGTGCGCGCAACGTGAACCGGCCGCCCCGATGCTGTTCGAATGGCGTCGGCCAGCCGGTCCACCGTGACACCTTCAACAGGCTCTTCGCCGGCGGCGTAGATGTCGGACAGCACGATCTCGTCCGCATCGCGCAGGGCCGGACCGAACGCGTCCAGCAGATGCGCCGTTCGAGAGTGGCGATGCGGCTGAAACGCGACGATGAGCCGGCGGCCGAGTGTCGCCCGCGCGGCAGCCATCACGGCCGCGATCTCTGTCGGGTGATGGCCGTAGTCATCAACGACGAGTACGCCGTTGACCTCACCATGACGCTCGAACCGACGTTCAGCGCCATGAAAGCCGGCGAGTGCCGCCACCACGCGAGTGAAGTCGAGCCCGATGCGGTCGGCCACCGCCACCGCGGCCAGGGCATTCATCAGGTTGTGCCTGCCTGGCACTGCGAGGTCGATCCGGCCGAGCGTCTCGATGCCACCGACACCGCGTCGATGGACGACACAGCGTCCGCCGAAGGCTCCGAGCTCGACGTCAGTGGCCACGACATGGGCCTCGGCGTGATCGATGCCGTAGGTCACGAGGCGGCGGTTGACGCGCGGAAAGATCGCTCGAAGATTGCCGTCATCGGCGCACGCGACCGTTGCGCCGTAGAAGGGAACCTTGTTCACGAACTCGACGAACGCGTCCTGCAGCGTGGCCAGGCTCCCATAGCTGTCCATGTGCTCATCGTCGATGTTGGTGACGACGGCCATCGACGGCCACAGCTTGAGGAACGAGCGATCGCTCTCGTCAGCTTCAGCCACCATGTAGTCACCCTGTCCGAGCCGCGCGTTGCTGCCGAATGCGCTGAGCCGGCCACCAATCACTGCCGTCGGATCCAGCCCCGCCCGTTCGAGCACCAGCGCAATCATCGAGGTCGTCGTGGTCTTTCCATGCGACCCGGCCACGGCGATCGAAAATCGCAGGCGCATCAGTTCGGCGAGCATCTCCGCTCGCGGAATGACCGGAATGCCGCGCGCGCGCGCCTCCACGATCTCCGGGTTGGTCGGCTTGACGGCGGACGAGTAGACGACGACGTCGGCGCCGCTGACCTGCTCTGCCCTGTGCCCTTCGAACACCATCACGCCGAATGACTGCTCCAATCGCGTCGTGACGTCCGACCGTTTCGCATCGGACCCACTGACCACGTATCCGAGGTTGGCCAGCAACTCGGCGATCCCGCTCATGCCGATCCCGCCAATCCCAATGAAATGTATGCGGCGCGTCCGACCAAGCATTAGCGCCACTTGTAGTTCCCAGTTCCGAGTTCACCGTTCAGGGTTCCTGAACCCTGAACCGTCACCGTGCTAACTCCAGGATCCGATCGACGATGACCCTTGCCGCGTCGGGTTTCGCCAGTTGTGCCGCGGCGTTGCCCATCCGCCGACGTTCGACCTCGTTTGCCGCGAGCGCCAGGAGTTCGGTCGCCAGGCGCTCTCCGGTCAGTTCCCGCTGCTCGATCATCTTGGCGGCGCCAGCCCTGACGAGCGCCTCCGCATTTCTGCGCTGGTGGTCATCAGTCGCGCCGGGGAACGGGATGAGAATCGATGGCCGCGCCGCGGCGGTCAGTTCCGCCAGCGTCGTCGCTCCCGATCGGCAGACGACGAGGTCGGCCGTGTTCATCTCCCGATCCATCTCGTACAGGAACGGTTCCACGCGGGCTTCGAGCCCGGCGCGCCGGTAGCCATCCCTGACCATTTCCAGATCGCGTTCTCCCGACTGGTGCGTGATGGCCACTGCAGGTGCAGCGGCAGCCAGCCGCGCCGCTGCCTCCACCATGGCCACGTTGATCGCGTGCGCGCCCTGAGAGCCGCCAAAGACTAGAACCCGAGCCGCCCCTGGCGGCGAACTGTGTTCCGCATACGCCTCCCCACGAAAAAACTCCGGCCGCACCGGGTTACCTGCTACAAACGCTTTCGCGCCAAACGCCGCCCGCCCCTCGTCGTAAGTGACCGCCGCGGCGCTCACCATCGATGCCAGCAATCGATTGGTCAATCCTGGCACCGCGTTCTGCTCCATCAGCAGCGTCGGAATGCGTCGCACGGCGGCAAGCGCGACGACGGGTCCCGAGCTGTACCCACCCACACCAATCACGACAGATGGTCGTCGGCGCGCGATCACGCCCCACGCATCGATTGCACTCGCCGGAAGGAGCGCAAGCCCTCGCATCAGCGACGGCAGCGACTTGCCCTTGAGGCCCGCGCTGCGAATCACCTCCAGCGCGAAGCCCTCGCGCGGAACCACTCGTGACTCGATGCCGGCAGCGGTCCCGACGAAGGTCACCTGCGCGTCCGCAACCCGCGCGAGCAGCGCCCTGGCGACGGCAATCCCTGGATACAGGTGACCTCCTGTTCCACCACCCGCGATCAACACGGACAGCGTCACTCACACCCTCACCTTCGGACCGCCGAACCCCGGACTGGACCATCGCACCGTCGCCCCCTCGCACCCCCGGACCGCTTCAACTCGTCTCCTCGTGCTGCGACACGTTCAGCAGCACGCCAATGCCCGCAAGACTGATGAGGAGCGACGAGCCGCCCGAGCTCACCAGCGGCAGCGGGATCCCTTTCGTCGGCAGCAGCCCGAGCACCACGCTGATGTTGACGAGCGCCTGGACGGCGATCATCGCGGTGAAGCCAAGGGCGAGAAACGATCCGAAGGCGTCCTGCGCCCGCATCGCGATGCGCACACCGCGCCACGCGATGATGCAGAAGCACACGAGCACGGTTGTCGTCCCGAAGAGACCCAGCTCCTCGCCGATGACGGCGTAGATGAAGTCCGTGTGGGGCTCGGGAAGAAAGAAGAGCTTCTGCACGCCACCCATCAGTCCCCGCCCGAACACACCGCCCGTGCCGACGGCGATGAGCGACTGCATGACCTGAAAGCCGTCGCCGAGCGGATCGGCTTCCGGGTTCAGGAACGCAAGGAGCCTGCGCAATCGATAGGGTGAGCTCGCCACCAGCAGGTAGAAGATGGGCACCGCGGCGATCGCCGTCCCCACCAGGTAGCGGTAGTTCAGTCCCGCCGCAAAGACCATCGTCCCGACGATCATCAGGAGCGACACGGCAGTCCCGAGATCCGGTTCGAGCAGGATCAGTCCGCTCATCGCCCCAACCACGATCCCGATCGGCAGCAGCGAGTACGAGAGCTCGTCGATACGGTGCATGCGCCGCTCGAGCATCAGTGCGGTGAACAGTACCGCCGCGATCTTCGCGAACTCGGACGGCTGGATGCCGAGGCCGCCGATGTTGAACCATCGGCGCGCGCCGTTGACCGGTGCGCTGAAGAGCACGAGCACGAGCAGCACGCCGACTGCTCCGGTGAGTGACCAGATGAACGTGTCGTTCCGGTAGGTGCGATAGTCGATCCGCATCGCGACCGCGAGGGAGACCAGGCCGAGCGCCGTCCACATCGCCTGGCGCGTGAGGAACATGTAGGCCTGGCCGAAACGGTCGAAGGCAAGCGCGGCCGACGCGCTGTAGACCATGACGACGCTGACGCACACGAGCAACACCGCCGCGGTGAAGAGGATTCGATCCGATTTGAGCTTTCTTGCCATCCCGTTCCCTGCCGCCTATAGAAACCCCGCAAAACGACCGAACGACCAACGGGTCCGAAGAACAGGACCCGTCCTCCGGCGCATGCCCATAGGCCGGGTCTTGTTGTGAAGACCCGCCAACCGAAGATCGGCTAAGATCCCGATCCCCTCCCGGGGCTTGTCCGCCGAAGCGGCACAGCCGCGACGCGGAAAGCAGTCAGCAGTCATCAGTCGGCGCGTGGGATGGGACACTCACCTCGCAGACCGGGGTAGCCTGCGTTCCCAGCGGTAAGCTCCCACCCGCGCCGGCCGACTGACGACAGCTCATTGCTTCCACCTACGCTGCAACGCAGCTTCGGTGGACAAGCGCTGTCCCCACTACGACAACCGTTGATGTAGTCGCTCAACTTCCTCCTTGAACACGCGTCCTCGCTCCGCGTAATCCCGAAACCAATCGAAGCTCGCGCACGCCGGTGCCAGAAGGACGACGCCGTCCGGGCGTGCCGCCTCGTAGCCCCGCTCGACGGCCTCCCGCATCGACGCCGCATCAACAACCGGCACCACGTCAGCGAGCGCTTCGCGAACCTGGGTCGCCGCCTCTCCCATCGCCACGACCGCGCGGCCACGCGACCGGACCGTGTCCCGCAAATCCCTGAAGTCGCCGCCTTTGAAGTGGCCGCCGACAAGCGCCACCACACGCCCCTCAAAGCTCTCGATCGAGCGGCGGGCAGCCTCGATATTCGTGGCCTTCGAGTCGTTGACGAAGCTCACGTCACCGATCTGCCCCGCGGGCTCCATGACATGCTCGAGACCGTGGAAGCCTTCGAGGGAAGCGCGCATTGCCGTGGTGCTGACGCCGGCGACAGAGGCTGTCGCCACCGCAGCCACCACGTTTCCAAGCATGTGCCTGCCCTTCAGCTCCACCGCTGACACAGGCAGCAACCGCTCTGTCGCCGTCCCGGTGCGACGGACGATCCAGTCGCCATCCACCGAGAACCCGTGGCTCGTCGATCCCATCGGCGAGAAGCCCACGCGCGTGGCGGCGATCCCCTCGCTACGCGCCATCACCGTCGCATCGTCGACGTTGACGACGGCCCAATCACCTGCACGTTGATTCGCGAAAATCCGCGCCTTGGCCGCCGCATACGCCTCGAAGGTCGGATGGCGATCGAGATGGTCGTCGGCAAGGTTGAGCCACAGCGCGATCCACGGGCGGAACGTCGTTGTCATCTCGAGCTGAAAGCTGCTGACTTCGACCGCGTGAATCGTGTCCGGCCTCGACTGATCGACCTGCGACGACAGCGGGACGCCGATGTTGCCTCCCACCAGGACCGGCCGGCCGTCGGCCGCGATCATTCGCCCGAGCAACGTGGTCGTTGTCGACTTCCCCTTCGTGCCGGTGATCGCAATGACGCGACCACGCAGCCATCGCGAGGCCAGCTCCAGCTCGCCGATGACTTCCACGCCGCGCTGCCGTGCGGCAATGAGATGCGGTTCTTCGGGCGGGACACCGGGACTCGTGACGATCAGGTCAGCGGTGTCGAAGCCCCCCTGACTGTGACCACCAAGCTCCACGTCGATGCCCGCCTCCCGCAACGCCGAGGCGCGGTCGAAGTCCTTCCGCTGCTCGGTCAACAACACACGCGCACCCCTTCGCCGGAGCAATTCCGCGGCGGCAATCCCGCTCCTCGCCGCTCCCACCACCACGACGCGCCGACCCTGCACCGAGAACCCGTCATCCGCCACACCATCACCGCAGCTTCAACGTGGTGAGACTGAAGAGCGCGAAGATCACCGCGACGATCATGAATCTGGTGATGACCTTCGGCTCGCTCCATCCAAGCAACTCGAAGTGATGGTGGAGCGGCGCCATCTTGAATACGCGCTTTCCGGTGAGCTTGAAGGAGCCGACCTGGATGATGACGGAGAGCCCCTCGAGCACGAACACGCCGCCGACGATCGGCAGCAGCAACTCCTGCTTGATCAGGATCGCGACGGTACCGAGGGCGCCGCCCAACGCCAGCGATCCGACATCGCCCATGAAAATCTCGGCGGGGTAGGAGTTGTACCAAAGGAAGCCCAGGCTCGCCCCCACGAGCGCTCCGCAGAAGATCGTCAGCTCACCGGCCGGAGGAAATCGCACGAGCAACAGGTAGTCGGCGAGGACGGCATGCCCGGTCACGTACGCCAACGCCGTGTAGGCCGCCGCCGCAACGCCGAACGTGCTGATCGCAAGCCCGTCCAGGCCGTCGGTCAGGTTCACGCCGTTGCTGGCGCATACCAACACGAATGCCGCGAACAGCACGTAGAAGTACCCGAGGTCGGGAATCAGATTCTTGAAGAACGGGAAGATGAGCCGCGTGCTGTAGAGCGGTGGATTCAGTTGGGACAGATACAGCACCGCAAGGCCAACTCCCAGGCCGACGATGACCTGGCCGAGCATCTTGTAACGTGGAATCAGCCCGTGATGCGAGCGCCGCGTGATCTTCAGGTAGTCGTCGGCAAAGCCCACCGCCCCGAAACCGACGGTCGCGAGCGCCGCAATCCAGACGTACGGGTTCGACAGGTCCGCCCAGAGCATCGTCGGCACGACGGCGGCGGTCACGATGAGGAGGCCCCCCATCGTTGGCGTGCCGGCCTTGGCACGGTGCGACTGCGGCCCCTCCTGCCTGATGATTTGGCCGATCTGAAAGTCGCGCAGCGTCCGAATCAGCCACGGGCCGAACAGAATGCTGATGGCCAGCGCGGTCAGGCTCGCGGCGGCGGTTCGAAACGTGATGTAGCGCGTGACGTTCAGCGCACCCAGAACGGGTGAGAGGTCGGCCAGCGGCGGTAACAGGTAGTACAGCATCAGCCGAGTCCCGCCACGAGTGCATCGACGACGATGTCGGTACGCGTGCCACGTGATCCCTTGACGAGCACCAGATCACCGGCCTTGATCTCGGCCAGAACCGCAGGCGCCGCCTGATCGCTCGTCTCGAAGTACGAAACCGCCGTCGACTCCATTCCTGCGGCAACCGCGGCACGAGCAAGCGCCTCTGCCGGCGCGCCACCAACGACGAACAGCCGGCCGAGACCCGCGGCAGCGGCGGCCCGGCCGCACGACTCGTGGAGATCGATCGAGTGGGCGCCCAGCTCGAGCATCTCTCCAAGAACGGCGACTGCGCGCGTTTCTCGTGCCTCGTAGGCAACGACATCGAGCGTTCGCCGCAGGGCGGACGGGCTCGAGTTGTACGAGTCGTCGATGAGCGTGATGCCGTCGCGCAGGCGTCGCACTGAGCCGCGGCGGTCGGCTGGCTGCAGACGGGGAATCTCGTCCGCGATCTCATCGAGGCCGATCCCGCATTCGAGGGCCACTGCGGTGGCGGCCAGCACGTTCAACAGGTTCCCGCGCCCGAGCAGCGCCATTTCGATCGTTCGCTCTCCGAGCGGCGTCTCGACGTCGGCACTCATGCCGGCAATGCCGCGGTCACGAACGCTGTGCGCGCGTACGGTGGCCCCTTTTGTCTCTCCGAATGTCAGCACCTTGCCCGCGAACTTGCGCGCCCGCGCCATCACCCGGTGATCGTCGGCGTTGCACACCAGCACCGTGTCGGCGTTCGCGCGCTCCATGATCTCGGCCTTGGCATCGGCAATCGCGTCCGCCGACGCAAAGAACCCGAGATGCGCGTCGCCGACGTTGGTCCACACGCGTACGTCGGGTGAGGCGATCTCGACGAGCCTGCTGATCTCGCCCGCGTGGTTCATCCCGAGCTCCATCACGGCCATGTCGGGTGCAGTGCGCAGCTGCATCAGCGAGAGCGGGAGTCCGATGTGATTGTTCAAGTTCCCCTTGTTCTTCACCACCGCAAACCGCGTGGCCAGGAGTGCCGCAATGGCCTCCTTCGTCGTCGTCTTCCCGGCACTCCCGGTGATCGCAATCACCCGGGTTGCGACCGACGTGCGAACGGCCTGGGCCAGCCGCTGCAACGCCTCGAGCGTGTCGGGCACTTCAATCGTCCGGCCGTCGTCCTGCACCCGGCCGTGCTCGACGATCGCTGCAACCGCACCGCGGTTGAGCACATCGGCGACGAACACGTGTCCGTCGAACCTCGGCCCGCGCAGCGCCACGAACAGGTCGCCGGGCTTGAGCGTCCGGCTGTCGGTGACAACATCACCAACGACCGAATCGCCGCTCGTAGCTCGCCGCGTCGCACCCACTGCGTCGGCGGCCCACGCGAGCGTCATCGTCAGCGCTGTCACCCTGCCCGCGATTTCAGCCGTCGCGATGCCAACGCCTCCCTCGCCACCTCGACATCGTCGAAGGCGAACGTGCGGCCCCCGACTTCCTGGTACTTCTCGTGCCCCTTGCCCGCGACGAGCACGACGTCACCGGGTTCAGCCATTCCAACTGCGTCCTGAATGGCCTCACGGCGGTCCAGGCGCGTCAGTACTTCCGCTCTGCTCTGCCTCGTCTCCGCGTCCGCGCCGCGCTTGACCTCTTCGATGATCCGGCTCGGATCCTCGGTGCGAGGGTTGTCGGACGTGATCACGACGACGTCGCTCAGGCGGGCGGCGACCATGCCCATGAGCGGCCGCTTCGTCTTGTCGCGGTCACCGCCTGCACCGAACACCGTGATGAGCCGCCGCTGTGCAACGGGTCGCGCCGTCTCCAGCAGGTTCCGCAGCGCATCGTCGGTGTGGGCGTAGTCGACGACGACGGTGACGTCGTCTGCCGTACTCGACGCCACCTCGAACCTGCCGGGCACACCCGAAAGCTGTTCCAGCCCCTGCTCGATGGCTTCGGTCGGTACGTCGAGCGCACTCGCGGTCGCGATCGCGGCAAGGATGTTGTAAACGTTCGGACGGCCGACGAGCCTGGAGCGCACCCGGATGGGACCTCGTGGCGAGCGCACGTCGAACTGCAGACCTTCGAGGGAGTACGAGAGTGAGCCGGGCGCGACGTCGGCTGACTTCGTCAACCCGTACGTCACCGGGCGCTTCACGGCATCCACGAGCGATGCGCCACGTGGATCGTCGATGTTGATCACGGCCGGCGCATCGTCCGGCAGCATGTCGAACAACCGGCGCTTGGCCGCGAAGTAGTCGTCCATGCCGGTATGGAAATCGAGGTGATCGCGCGTCAGATTGGTGAAGATGGCTGCCGCGAACCGGATGCCGTCCACGCGCCTGAGGGCCAGCGCATGTGACGACACCTCCATGACACACGCACGGCATCCGGCCGTGACCATCTCCTTCATGAAGCCCTGCACTTCGGGGGCTTCCGGCGTCGTGCGCGTGGCCTCGAAGTCGCGATCGCCGATCCGGTAGAGCACCGTCCCCATCAGCCCGCACTTGATGCCGGCCGCTTCCATGATGGCGTTGATCAAGTACGCCGTCGTCGTCTTGCCGTTCGTTCCGGTGATGCCGACGACCCGCATCTGTCGGCTGGGGTGTCCGTTGAACTCCGCCGCAAGATGGGCGAGGGCGAGGCGCGCATCGGGGACGGTAATCCAGGCAACATCCACGGGACCCTGCGCCGGGCTCTCCGACACGATGGCTGCGGCGCCAGCGGCGATGGCCTGGGGAGCAAACGCAACGCCGTCGATTTTCAGACCGCGCAGCGCGACGAACACCGTTCCCGGCGTGACGCGGCGCGAATCGTGCGTCACTCCTGCACAGGTCCGTTGCAAGGCGGCCTGCCCCCCCGACAACCCGCGCTCGTCAAAGGTGACGAGGCGCTGCAATGCGCGAAGCAGTTCCTCAACGGTCATGGCGCTTCAGTGCTCACCACTCGATCGGCACGTCGTTCGAGCGTGAGCACGACGGTCACGCCGGACTCGAGCGGTTCACCTGGCGCCGGTGACTGCTCCACCACCAACCCGCTGCCACGCAGTTGCGCCGTCAAGCCGAGACGCGACATGACGGCGAGCGCGTCACGTGCACTCAGGCCGGTCACGTCGGGAAAGTGGGAAGCCGAGGTGCTCGCGCTGGCCGGCACGAACGCCAGCGGCGGCATCACCGGTCCCGCCGTCGCCAACTGGCCGGTCGTGTCCACTCGGCTTGCCAGCACAGGCTCGGGCGCATCGATCGACGCCGGTATTCCGTATTGCCTGAGCGCCGCCGTCGCGATGCGCTGGAAGATCGGCGCGGCGACGACACCACCGTAAGGCGAGACCCGGTGCGGCGAGTCGACGACGACCACGATTGCGAAGGCCGGTTTGCGCGAAGGAACGAAGCCGATGAACGAGACGTTGTAGTCGGAATGCCCGCGATAGCTTCCGTTCACGAGCTTCTTCGCGGTTCCGGTCTTTCCAGCGACGGTGTAGCCGGGAATCTGCGCGCGCTCGCCGGTCCCTTCTTCGACGACCTTCTCCATGATCTCGGTCAGCGTCGCCATGGTGCTTTCGCTGGCCACGCGACCGAGAACCCTGTGCGGAACGGGCAGACGTCTGCCGCCGCGAAACACGGCGCGCACGGCGCGGGGCTGGAGAAGATCGCCGCCATTGGCAACAGCGGCCACCGCCGCGGCCATCTGCAGCGGTGTAACGCCGACCTGGTAGCCCATCGCGACCGACGCAAGCGCGCTGTCGTTCAGCGAGGAAGGATCCCAGACCATCCCGGGGCTCTCGCCGCGGAAGTCGGGAGACGACGGCTTGCCAAAGCCAAACCGCTTGACGTAATCGCCGATCTTCTCCGGCCCGAGCCTGAGCGCGACCTTGATCGCGCCGACGTTGCTCGAGCGCACGATCACATCGGCAAACGAGAGCACGCCGTAGTTGTGGTCGTCGTTGATGACCCGTGATCCAAACCTGATTTTGCCGGCGCTGGCGTCGATCATCGCCTGAGGCGTGATCGCCTTCTCCTCGAACGCGGCGCTCGCCGTGACGATCTTGAACGTCGAGCCGGGCTCGTAATAATCCTGCACCGCGCGATTGCGTCGCGACTCCACCTTCGCGTCGCGATACGCGTTGGGGTTGAACGACGGGTAGTTGGCGAGCGCCAGGATCTCACCAGTGGCCGGATCCATGATCACCGCCGACCCCGCCGAAGCCCCGCTCGACTCGACGCCGGCGCGCAACTCGCGCTCCGCGACGTATTGCAGGTACTGGTCGATCGTCAGCTCGAGCGTCGCGCCGGTCGTCGGCGGTCGTTCGACGCGACTGAAGGCGTGGCGCCGCGCATCCGTCTGCACGAGGATCGTGCCGGCCTTACCTCGAATCAGCGAGTCGTAGGTCCCTTCGATGCCGCCGAGCCCGACGTTGTCCACACCGACGTAGCCGAGCAGGTGAGACGCGAGCTCGCGATTCGGATAGCGGCGCTGATTCTCCTGGACGAATCCGATACCCTCCATGTCCAGGTCGGCAACTCGTCGCGCCTGCTCGGGTGAGACCTGACGACGCACGTACGCGAAGTGCTTGCCCTTGCGAATGCGGTCGGCAATGGCGGCGCGATCACCGGACTCACAATCCCGCAGTGCCTTGCAGAGTGTGGCCGCCGCCTGATCCGGGTCACCGAGCTCGGTCGGCACTGCGTAGATCGTGTCAGCGTCGATGCTGCGCGCCAGGATGCGGCCGTTGCGGTCGAGGATCTCGCCGCGTTTGGCAGGCGATTCGATCGTTCGTGACTGCTGACGATCCGCGCGCGCGGTCAGATCGGCGTGCCGGAAGATCTGCAGATAGACGAGGCGGGCCTCGATCGCAGCCGACCACACGAGGAGCAGGCAGAACGCGACCGTGAGCCTCTGCCTCAGCGTCGTGCGCCAGTCGTTGCTGGACTTGTCGGCCACCGCGAACTCCGTTTCGACCTACCGGCGCGCCACAACCGAGCGCGGCGGCGCCGGAGCGGGCATGACCCGCTCGATGACTGTGGAATCGTCCGGCGTCGGCGCCACCATCCGCAGCCGGCCGGTTGCGACTCGTTCGATCCGCGCCGGCGCCTTCAGCGTCTCGACCTCGAGACGCAGATGCCGATTGACCAGCTCCTGCTCGGCGCGTTCCTGCAGCATCTGCTCGTA
Source organism: Acidobacteriota bacterium (assembly GCA_032156805.1). Classification (GTDB taxonomy): domain Bacteria; phylum Acidobacteriota; class Vicinamibacteria; order Vicinamibacterales; family UBA2999; genus Gp6-AA40. The sequence goes on along the minus strand of JALDXQ010000035.1, from coordinate 14,437 downwards.
GCGGTAACCGTGCTGCTGCAACTCGAAGTGCTGCCACGCAGAGAAGAGGAGGACGAGCACGAGAAACAGGCCGATCCCCATCGATCGCCACATCTCCCGGTGGCGCTCCTGATCGACCTCGCGCACGATCGGGTTGTTGCGAACGTCTTTCTTGATCGAGTACTCGTATGCGTCGCCGCTCATAGTCCGCCTGCTTCGTTCCGCGATCAGGCCGGCCGTTCGGCCGCCCTGAGCTTCGCGCTCCTGGCGCGAGGGTTGCGGTCGATCTCCGCCTCTGACGGCACGATCGGTCGCTTGGTACGGATGGTGATCGTGCCCGCCGCCTGCAGCGCCCGGAATGTGTGCTTCACCACACGATCCTCGAGCGAGTGAAACGTCAGCAACACCAGCCGTCCTCCCGGCGCCAGCCGCGCCGCCGCGCGCGTGAGAAACCCGTCCAACCCCTCCAGTTCCCGGTTGACCCAGATGCGGATCGCCTGGAACGTGCGGGTCGCCGGATCGATACGCGTGTACCCCTTGCGCGGGACGGCTCGCCTCACGACGTCAGCCAACTGTCCGGTCGTCTCGATCCGCCGACTCTTCCGAGCCTCGACGATCGCTCGCGCCACCCGGCGCGCGTGCCGTTCTTCACCGAGCTCGTAGATCACGTCGGCGAGCGACTTCTCGTCGACCGATGCGAGCATGTCGGCTGCCGTGGCGCCACTCGTCATGTCCATGCGCATGTCGAGCCCTTCATCGCGCCTGAAGCTGAACCCGCGACCGGGTGCATCGAGCTGCAGCGACGACACGCCGAGGTCGGCCAGCATTCCATCGACTTGTCCTACACCCCTTGCGTTCAGCACGTCTTCGAACCTGCGATAGTCGGCGTGCACGACCTCGACGATGGCGCCAGCGTCGCGCAGGGTCTCGCGTGCGCGATCGAGTGCCTGCGGATCGCGATCGAGCCCGATGACGCGCGACGCCCCCGCTTCGACGAGTGCGAGCGCATGTCCTCCCAACCCCACTGTGCAGTCCACGAAGACTCCGCCGCGCGATGGCTCGAGGTGCTCGACCACCTCTCCCGCCATGACCGGCTTATGTACCCAGAAGTCCTCGTTCACACGTCACGGTTCTTCGGTTACGATGCCCGATCAGATCCCGTGCTCCGACAACCGCATTCCGTCTTCGTCGGTCCACGCTTCACGCTGCAGCTTCTGGAGGAACCGTTGATCGTTCCAGACCTCCAGATACTCGATGCGACCGAACACGCGCACGTCGCCGACAATCGACGCGCTCTCGCGCAGGTGCGGCGGGATGACGACGCGGCCCTGGCTATCGAGCTCGCTCGTCTGGCCGTAGTAGTTGACCCGGTCGAGAAACTTCAAACGCGTCGGATGGTTTCTGGGCATCGCCATCAGCCTGCGTTCGACCTCGAGCCACGCGGCCATCGGGTAGATGCGCACGTTCTCCCCCGACAGGCTCGTGACGAAGACGTCCGGTCCCTGCTTGTCCTGGATGTCCGCCCTGAACATCCCTGGCACCTTGAGTCGGCCTTTTTCATCGATCCTGGCCGCGGCGCTCCCGCGCATGCCGTTTTGGTCCACTTAACTCCAAAAATTTCCACATGGATATTAAGTGGCGTCGGAGAGGATGTCAATCGGCAAACTCCTGATCCAAAGTAAGTTACGCCAAACTTTCGCCAGAATTTCGCGCGCCGCGAAACGGCGTACACAGCGAATAGCGCCCCGCGTTACGCGTACCCATCGGGCCGTGTGCGCGCAAAGGCGACCGTGATCAAAGGAGTGACGTTCGTCGCGTGCTAGGCTGCTTGGTTCATGCTTCGAGCGGCTCTCATCGGTTTCCCCTCCAGCGGCAAGACGACTCTGTTTCAGCTCATGACGAGCGCACGGGACGCTCCCAAAGGCAGGGGCGACGTCAACATCGGCATCTCAAAGGTTCCAGACAGCCGTCTCGACGTGCTGACGGCGATGTACAACCCGCGCAAGCGGGTGCCCGCGACCGTGGAATTCACCGACATCATTGCTCCCGCTCGCAGCGGAGCCCAGGCGCTCGTCGACGTCGCGGGATACAAGAACGCCGACGCGCTCGTGCATGTCGTGCGCGCGTTCCGCGATCAAAGCGTCCCGCACCCATCGGGGGCGATCGACCCTGCGCGAGACGCGCAGGCCATGGAGGACGAGTTGATCCTCGCCGACCTCGGTGTCGCCGAGCGCCGGCTCGAACGCATCGAGAAGGATCTGAAGAAAGGCCGCTCGGCGGAACTCGAGAAGGAACGCGATCTGGTGCGCCGATGTCAGACAGCGCTCGAGGATGGAAAACCGCTGCGCGCACTCGAGCTGACCGGCGACGATCTGAAGCGGCTGCGTGGCTTTCAGTTTCTCTCTGCCAAGCCGCTGCTCCTCGTCATCAATCTCGACGAAGAGGATTTGAGTGAGGTGGGCTCGGCAGTCGAGAAGGCCGCCGAGAAATCCGGCCTGACCGCGTTCCTCGCGCACGCCGCGACGCGTGCGGTGGCGCTCTGCGCGAAAATCGAGCTGGAGATCTCTCAACTCGAAGGCGCCGACGCCAAGGCGTTTCTCTCCGATCTCGGCCTGAACGAGTCGGGCCTCGATCGCGTCATCAGCACCAGCTACGATCTGCTCGGCTATATGTCGTTCTTCACCGTCGGGGAAGACGAGTGCCGTGCGTGGTCGATCGCACGCGGCACGCCTGCCCAGCTGGCCGCCGGTGAAATCCACACGGACATTCAGCGCGGATTCATCAGAGCTGAAGTGGTCGCCTACGACGCACTCGTGGCGCGCGGCTCGATGGCGGCCTGCCGGGATCACGGCGAAGTCCGCCTCGAGGGCAAGGAGTACATCGTTCAGGACGGCGACATCATCAACTTCCGGTTCGCGACATGATCGGCCTCGATCCTGCTTCAGGGATCGGATTGACCGCGAAGTGGCATGGCAGAGGCGTTATGGCCCAGCTCGTCCTTGTCACCGAAAACCTTCCCGTGCTACGGTTTGGAGCCTTCTCATGCCGGATCGCCCCGTGACGCGCGCCCCCGGTCTCAGTATGTTTTTTCCCGCGTACAACGACGCGGGCACAATCGCCAGCCTGGTCATCCAGGCGCAGGAAGCGATCCGCCACCTCACACCCGACTTCGAAATCATTGTCGTCAACGACGGGAGCCGCGATCAGACCGGACAAATTGCTGACGAACTCGCCCGTACCTACCCCAACGTTCGCGTGATTCATCACGTCGGCAATCGAGGCTACGGCGGCGCGCTGCGGTCGGGGTTCTCAGCCGCGACGAAGGAACTCATCGCTTATACCGATGGCGACGCGCAGTACGACCCGTCCGAGATCGCCGCACTGTGGGCGCGTCTCGGCGCCGACGCCGACATGGTGACGGGCTACAAGATCAGCCGCTCGGACCCGCTGCACCGCATCGTCATCGGCCGTGCGTATCACTTCACGGTGAAGATGCTCTTCGCGCTGCGCGTCCGCGACGTCGACTGCGACTTCCGCCTGATGCGGCGCGAGGTCTTCGATCGCGTGAAGCTCGATCGCGATAGCGGTGTCATCTGCCTGGAGCTGATGCGCAAGGTGCAGGACGCCGGATTCCGCGTCGTCGAAGTACCGGTCCACCACTACCACCGGACACACGGACGCTCGCAGTTCTTCAACTTCCGTCGCGTTTTCCGGACCGGCATCGACGTGCTCAAACTCTGGATCGAGCTCGTGGTGCTCGGGCGCGGACGACAGAGTACGCCGGTGCTGTTTCGTAACCCGATGGCGCACAGGCAGGCTCCTTCGGAGCCGACTCGCGGGGTTCGGCCGTGACCGTGTCCGCGCACGACTATCGAGCGTTCTACCGGGGACGCTCGGTCATGATCACGGGTGGGCTGGGTTTCATCGGCAGCAACCTGGCGCGGCAGCTGGCAGCCCTGGGCGCCCGCGTTCTGCTGATCGATTCACTGATCAGCGACTACGGCGGCAATCTGTTCAACATCGACGGCGTCGAAGACTCCCTCAAGGTGAACATCGCTGACATCCGTCAGCAGAGCACCATGAACTATCTGGTGCGCGGTCACGATGTGATCTTCAACCTGGCCGGTCAGGTCAGTCACATCGACAGCATGCGGGAGCCATATACCGACCTGGAGATCAATTGCCGCGCTCAGCTGTCGCTGCTCGAGGCCTGCCGGCACAACAATCCGACCGTCAAGGTGGTCTTCGCAGGGACGCGGCAGATCTACGGCCGCGCCGATTTTCTTCCCGTGACCGAGTCGCACCTGGTACGACCGACCGATGTGAACGGGATCAACAAGGCAGCCGGCGAGTACTACCACATGGTGTACAACAACGTCTTCGGCGTGCGCGCATGCTCACTCCGGCTGACCAACGTGTACGGACCGCGCCAGTTGATCAAACACAACCGCCAGGGCTTCATCGCATGGTTCATCCGCCAGGTGGTCGAGAATCGCGAGATCCAGATCTACGGCGACGGTGAACAGCTACGCGACTTCGTGTACGTCGACGATGCCGCCGAGGCGTTTCTGCGGGCGGGCGCCAGCGATGAGTGCAACGGCGAGGTGTTCAACGTGGGTGGCGCCGAAGCGATATCACTGCGAGCGCTGGTCGAACTGCTCATCTCCGTCGCCGGGACCGGCCGCTATCGGTTGATCGCCTGGCCTCAGGAGAAGAAGGCGATCGACATCGGCGACTTCCATGCTGATTCGTCCCTGATCAAGCGGACGCTCGGATGGCAGCCGACCACGTCACTCCGCGAAGGCCTGCGACGGACAGTCGAGTTCTACCGGGCAAACCTCCCGCACTACGTGCCGAGTGGGTCCCCGGTCGGCACGTTGTGAACGAGTCGTCGGCCCTTCCTTTCTCTGACCTCCGTCCCGGCGAAGACGCTCTCGAGGTTGCCGCAGCAGTGGCTCGCGTCATCGAACGCGGCTGGTTCGTCCTCGGTCCGGAAGTCGAGGCCTTCGAGAACGCGTTCGCCGACGCGTGCGCGGCGCGATTCGCCGTCGGCGTCGGCAACGGCACGGATGCCATCACGCTCGCCTTGCGCGCACTCGATATCGGGCGCGGCGACGAAGTCATCGTTCCGGCGTTGACCGCCGCCTTTACCGGTCTCGCGGCGATCGCATGTGGAGCGACGCCGCGAATCGTGGACGTCGAGCCCGACACCTTGACGCTCGATCCCGACGCCTGTGCCGATGCAGTGACGTCGCGCACCAAAGCGATCGTTCCGGTACATCTGTACGGCCAACCGGCGGACATGACCGCGATACGCCAAATCGCCGGCCGGCACGCGCTGGCGATCGTCGAGGATTGCTGCCAGGCGCACCTCGCGACCGAGAACGGTCTTCCCATCGGCACGCAGTCGCATGCTGCGGTGTTCAGCTTCTACCCGACGAAGAACCTTGGTGCACTTGGCGATGGCGGAGCTGTGATTACCGGTGACGATGCAATCGCCACGAGGGTGCGCCGCCTGAGAAACGGTGGCCAGCGCGACCGGTATCATCACGTCGAGCCGGGCGTGAACAGCAGGCTGGACGAACTACAGGCAGCTGTTCTGCGCGCACGGTTGCCGTTTCTTTCGGCCTGGACCGCACGCCGTCGTCAGCTGGCGTCGCAGTACCGGAGTCAATTGTCAGACGGCGCGACGCCCATCCGCGAGCGCGACTCCGGCCACGTGTACCATCTCTTCCCGGTGCGTCTGCGGGCGAGAGACGAACTCGGCGCACATCTCGCCGCGGCGGGAATCGGAACGCTCATCCATTACCCTGTGCCGCTGTCGGAGCAACAAGCTTTTGCCGCGTATGAGCCGAGGCCGTGTCCCACTGCTTCTGCGGCGGCGGCGGAATTGCTGTCGCTGCCGCTGCACCCACGGCTCGCCGACGCCGACGTCGCGCGCGTGACCCGCAGTGTGAATGCCTTCGTGAAGGGACGCTCACCGGCATAGTCATCAACTCGATATCCGAGGTCCAGGCTCGAGCAGAATCACGCGGCGCTCAGCGTCAAATCGCGCTACCCCAGCCACCCGGCGACGGGCTACAATGCCCTATGCGCAGCAGGAACTTCGTCGCAGCGCTCCTTGTCCTTCTCAGCAGCGCAGGCATCGCTTCGGCGCAGGCCCTCTCACTCGAGTTCCACGATGGGCGTGTCAAACTGACCGCTGAAAACGTCCCCGTGAGCCGAATCCTCGCGGAGTGGGCGCGGCTGGGCGGCACGCAGATCGTCAACGGGGAGCGCATCCCGGGTGCACCGGTTACGCTTCAGCTCGTCGACACTCCGGAGCGGCAGGCGCTCGAGATCGTCCTTCGAAGCGCCGCCGGCTACATGGTGCTCGCACGCGACGCGAACTCGAAGGGCGCGTCTGCCTTCGCGAAGATCATGGTGCTGCCGACGACGGCGCGGGCTCCTGCTGCAGCGGCGCTTCCACAGCCGGCTCCGGCACCACCGCAATTCCGCGAGCCCGAGCCAGAAGTCGAGGAGGAGGAGGAGCCCGTTCCGGCGCCTGGTCCACGCTTCCCGCGCGGGCGCATACCGAATGCAAACGCACCTCAGGGAGGCGCCCCGATCCCCCCTGACGACAGTGACGAGATCAATCCAGAGGAAGAGGAAGAGCCGCCTCCACCTGCGCCGGGCAATCCGTTCGGCGTCGTTCCTGGCGGAGCGCGTCCGGGCACGATCAACACGCCGCCGCAACGTCCCGGCGAGGAGGAACAGACACCGCGATAGCGGGCTGTTCGTTCCCGTACAATAGACGCAGCCCTTCTGCGTCTCATGTCTGATATCGACCGCTTCCGCCCTGACGATCGCCGGGGTGTCGACACTCTCTACCGGCGCACGTTCGGCGCTGACGCCGCTGAGGCTATTCGCCTCAGGTGGGACTGGCAGCATCGCCGTAATCCGTACAACTCGACGGGACAACCGGGGATCTGGGTCGCGCGAGAAGGTCCCACGGTCGTCGGGCAGTATCCGACGCTCCCTGTTCGTCTGTCGCTCAAGGGGATGGAGATCGATGGCGCCTGGGGCGCGGGCGCGATGATCGCGCCCGAACGCGATCGCCAGGGACTGGATGAAGCGCTGATCCGCGCGTGGGATCGTCACAGCGGCGCGGTCCTGGCGTTCGGCCCATCGGAGCAGCCGCGCGGCGTGATCGATCGCCTTCACTGGCCGCCGTCGCACCTGGTACCGAGCTTCGTGAAGCCGCTGACGCGGCGCGCCTTTCGAGTACCGAACGTGCCGACGCCGTTCAATCGGCTCATCTCGGCGCTCATCTTTCCCGTCGTGCAGGTCGTCTCGAGATCACGGCCGCTGCGCGCCGAATGCGAGCCCATTCGACGATTCGACAACAGCTTCACGACGTTGTGGGAGCGGCTCGCCTCGAAGTTCGACCTCGCCGTGCGCCGCGACGCTTCGTACTTGAACTGGCGCTACATCGAGCCACCGCATGTTCGCTATTCGATTGTCGCACTGAAGCGACAGGGCGAAGTACATGGCTACGCGGTGTACCGCCATCGCCACGAACCGCTCGGGCGCGTGACGATGCTCGTCGACTTCCTGGTCGATCCGGACGACGTCTCGGGACTCAAGACGTTGCTGCGCTGGGTGGACCGTGAAGCGCGAGCCGAGGACTCCGACAAAGTCCGATGCTCGGTCATGAACGGGGCATTTCGCCGCGTGCTGCGCCGCAACGGCTACTTCAACGTGAAGTCCACGCTCGAAGTCAGCGTCAAGGTCAATGCCGTTCAAGTCCCGAAGGGCTTCTACGACGAGACCGAGGGCTGGCACGTCACGAGCGGTGACTCGGAACAGGATCGCTGACACATGGGATTGAACGAACAAGTTGGCGCCGACATCGCCGCGGCGATGAAGGCGCGCGATTCGTCGCGGCTGTCTGCGCTGCGCATGCTCAAGGCCGCGATCATGAACAAGGGCGTCGAGAAGGGACGCGATCTGGACGACGCGGAGGTGCTTCAGGTCGTCGCCTCGCTCGTGAAGCAGCGCCGCGATTCCATCGAGCAATTCGCCCAGGCCGGCCGCACGGATCTTGTCGACAAAGAAACCGGCGAGCTCACGATCCTGCAGGCGTATCTCCCGCCTTCGGCAACACCTGAGGAGATCAACGCCGCTGTCGCCGAAGCCATCGCGGAAACCGGCGCCACCTCTCCGAAAGACATGGGCAAGGTGATGAAAGCCGTCATGCCGAAGCTCGCTGGCAAGAATGCCGACGGCAAGGCCGTCAACGAAGCCGTCCGGCGCACGCTTGGCGCCTGAGCCGACATCCTCCTCAGTGCTGGCGCGGTCGGCCGCCTCCGCCGGCATCGCCACGATGACCAGCCGCGTGCTCGGTCTCGTGCGGGAATCGGTGCTGGCTCACGTGTTCGGCGCGAGCGCCGCGATGGACGCCTACAACGTCGCGTTCCGCATCCCGAATCTCCTGCGGGATCTCTTCGCAGAGGGTGCGATGAGCGCCGCCTTCGTCCCCACCTTCACGAAGTACCTGGCGACTTCTGGCAAGGAAGCCGCCTGGCGCCTGGGCAACAACGTCGTCAACGCGCTGCTCATCGTCACCGGGCTGCTCGTGCTGCTCGGAATCGTGTTCGCCGAGCCACTGGTCGGAGCATTCACAGCCGATAGGTTCAGCCAGGACCCTGATCAGATCCCGCTGACGGTGCAGCTCGCCCGCATCATGCTGCCGGCGCTCACCTTCATCGCCATCGCGGCAGCGTTCATGGGGATGCTGAACTCGTTGCATCACTACTTCATCCCCGCGCTGTCACCGGCGATGTTCAACGTGGTCACGATCATCTGCGCGTTCGCTCTGGTGCCGATCATGCCGGCGTTTGGACTCGAGCCAATCGCCGCCATCGCGATCGGCACACTACTGGGTGGCGTGGCACAACTCGCGTTGCAGTGGCCGACGCTGCGCCGCGAAGGCTTCGCGTACCGCCCGCGGGTGGCCTGGCAGGACGAAGGCCTGCGGCGCATTCTCGTGCTGATGGGACCGGGGACGATCGGACTCGCCGCCACGCAGGTCAACGTGTTCGTCAACACGCTGCTGGCAACAGGCGCCGGTGACGGTGCCGTCTCGTGGTTGAACTACGCCTTCCGCCTGATGTACCTGCCGATTGGATTGTTTGGCGTGTCCATCGCGACCGCGACGCTGCCGACCGTCGCACGCCAGCACACGGTGGAAGATCAGCAATCGGTGCGCAGCACCATCGCCAACGGCCTCGCGCTCATGTTGATGCTCAACGTTCCAGCGACGGTCGGGCTCGTGATCCTCGCCGTTCCGATCATTCAAGTCATCTACGAACGCGGCGCGTTCACAGCGGTCGATACGCTCGCCACCGCGGCGGCACTGCAATTCTACGCAATCGGTCTGCTCGCCTACTCGGTGGTGCGGATCGTGTCACCGGTGTTCTACGCCCTCGGGCGAAATCGTACGCCGGTCATCGTGAGCGTGATTACGGTGCTGGTCAACGCCGGCCTGAACGTGATGCTCGTTCGCGTGATGGGCTATCGCGGGCTGGCGCTCGGCACCTCGATTGCCGCGCTCTTCAATGCGATCACGCTGCTGATCCTTCTGCGACGTCAGCTCGGCGGTCTGCAGGAGGCACAGATCGTGGCGTCGCTGGTACGGATCATCGTCGCGTCGATCGCGATGGGCCTTGCGGCATATGGAGTGTCAGACGCGCTCGAGAGTCAACTGCCAGGCAGTTCGCTCGCGCTGCAGATTCTCAGGCTCACGGCGACCATCGGGATCTCGGTCGTGGTGCTCGGCGGGGCGTCGTGGCTGCTGCACATCCGTGAGTTCAAGGAAGGCCTCTCTCTCGTGACGCGCCGGATCGGCCGACGGCCGCGATGAAGCCTCGACTGCTTGGGCTGCACCCAACGGTCCTCGTGCTCGCCGCCACCCACTTCATCGTCGACGGCTACGGGAACATCCTTGCACCGCTGTTGCCCCTGCTCATCCTGAACCTCGACCTATCGCTGGCCGCAGCGGGGACATTGCAGATGTGCTTTCAGCTGGCCAATTCGGTTGCGCAGCTGGGTTTCGGCCACATCGCCGATCGATGGCGACCCCGGCTGCTGCTGCTTGCAGGACCACTTCTGTGCGTGGCGACGATCACCTTGATCGGCCTGGCGCCTGATCCGGTGATGCTCGCGCTCGTGCTGGTGGTCGGCGGATTGGGAGGCGCGGCATTTCATCCGCCTGCCGCAGCGATGGTGCACCGGTTGTCCGGGGCGCAGCGCGGCATCGCGATGTCGACGCACATCACGAGCGGCACGGTCGGTCAGGCCATGGCGCCGCTGGCGTTCGCGCCCTTCGTGCAACAGTTCGGCTTGCCCGCCACACCGATCCTCATGATTCCGGCGCTCATCGCGCTGATCGTGCTGCTGCGCCGGATACCAACCTTCGAAAGGCTGCAGGAGCACCACGAAACAGGCGGACTTGCCGCGCTGCGACCGTATGCCCGACCGCTGACGTTGCTGTACTTCATCGTCGTGCTGCGAACACTGACGGCGATGAGCTTTGGGACGTTCGTGCCGGTGCTGCTGACACGGCGAGGTCTGTCGCTCGCACAGGCGGGCACCGCGGTGTCGATCTATCTCGTCGCTGTCGGATTGGGCGGATTCATCGGCGGACCAGCTGCTGATCGATTCGGCCCACGGCGCGTGATCCTGATTTCTCTCGTCGCGTGTGTGCCGTTCCTGGTAATTGCCCCTCTCCTCCATGGCTGGCAGTTCGTCGTCCTGCTGGCCATCGGCGGGTTCCTGCTGCAGTCGACGTTGCCGGTCAACGTGACGTTCGCCCAGACCATCGCGCCGATCAGCGCGGCAACGGTGTCGTCACTGATGATGGGCTTTGCGTGGGGAACGGGAGGACTCAGTGTGCCGCTGGTCGGAATGCTGGCCGACCGATTCGGCATCGAGCGCGCACTTATCGCCATGTCTGGGCTGCCCCTGGTCGCCGCCCTGCTCGCGATCGCACTTCCTTCGCGTAAACAGCCGCATGTTGCTGCACGCGCGTCTGATGCGACCACGGCCGAAGGAATCGGCATCGATGTTGCTGATTAGGCACTAGTTGGTGGAGACTGAGGGGTGATGCGAGGACGATACCCGGGGCTGTCGGACGTGACCTACTCGTTCGGCCCGGGCAGGCTCACGCCAGCGGTGAAGGCGATCATGATCGCCAACGTCGCGGTGTTCGTCCTGACGTTCTTGTCTCCCGCCCTGCTCGTACAACTCGGGTTGCGTCCAGCGGACCTGTTCGGACGGCTTGCCGTGTGGCAGCTGGTCACGTACATGTTCGCGCACGCCAGCGTCTCTCACATCTTCTTCAACATGCTGACGCTGTGGTTCGTTGGCGTGGAACTCGAGCGGATGTGGGGAACGCGCTACTTCACGAAGTACTATTTCGCGTGCGGGCTGGGCGCTGGATTCACGCAGGTGCTGCTCGGCATCCTGCCTTTTCCTTTCGCGAGCCAGTTCTACTTTCCCTCGACCGTGGGCGCGTCCGGTGCAATCTACGGGCTGCTGCTCGCGTTCGCGCTCTACTATCCGACCCGGCCCTTCCTGGTGTTCTTCATCTTCCCGGTCCAGGCGCGATACTTCGTGATGATCCTTGGTGGTCTCTCACTGCTCTTCTCACTCGGAGGAGGTTCCGGTGTCGCCCACACCGCCCACCTTGGCGGTCTCGTCTCGGGATATCTCTATCTCAAAGGCAAACGGCTCAACTTCTTCTCGGAGATCCAGTATCGCTACCTGAAATGGCGAATCAATCGCATGCGGAAGAAGTTCGACGTCTACTCCGGCGGACGCAAGGACGACTACGATCGCCGCGTGCACTGATGACTGCCCGCCTTCATCGCTGGGACGAGATCGCGCTCAACAAGGTGACCGAGATGCTCTCCCAGAAGATCGTCACCGGAGAGCGCGAGATGATCGCGCAGACGTATCTCAAGCGAGGTGCGCTCGTACCAATTCATTCGCACGACAGCGAACAGATGACCTATGTGTTGCAGGGAGCGCTCCGCTTCCTCGTCGGCGGGGAAGAAGTCATCGTGCGCGAGGGCGAGGTTCTCCACGTGCCAGCGCAGACCCCACACCAGGCCGAGGCGCTCGAGGACACATTTGAACTGGACGTATTCAGTCCCATCCGGCAGGACTGGGTCGGCGCCGCCGACGAACCGGGGACGGAAGCGTGAGCCCGCGCCCCGTGCGATAATTTCCTCAGATGAAGGGGTCGGGCCTGGCCACTGGCGCGGACGCCCGCGCAACCGAACGCCACTACGAGGGGCTGACGCGAGACGAGCTACTCGACGCCTACCGCCTGATGCTCTTGTCGCGGAGGATTGACGACAAAGAGATCCAGATCAAGAACCAGAGCAAGAGCTTCTTTCAGATCAGCGGCGCCGGCCACGAGGCCGTGCTCGTCGCTGCTGCCAGACACCTGCGGCCTGGCGTCGACTGGCTGTTCCCGTACTACCGGGATCGCGCCCTCTGCCTGGCAGTCGGGATGACGCCCTACGAGATGTTCCTCGCGTCGGTCGGTGCCAAAGACGATCCAGCGAACGGCGGCCGGCAGATGCCGTCGCACTGGGGCCATCGACGGCTGAACATGCCATCGCAGAGCAGCTGTGTCGGCACGCATTGTCTTCACGCCGTCGGCTGCGCCGAGGCAGGAATCCTGTACGGCCGGCTGCCACAGATCGAGGGACGCGACGGCCTGTATTCCCCTGACGAGATTGTCTACATCTCGATCGGTGAGGGTGGCACGAGCGAAGGCGAGTTCTGGGAATCGCTCAACACCGCCGCTACGAAGCAGCTGCCCGTGCTCTATCTCATCGAGGACAACGGCTACGCGATCTCGGTTCCGGTCGACGTCCAGACGCCTGGTGGTGATATCTCGCGTGTGCTCGACGGGTTCCCGGGTCTTCGTACGTCCCGCTGCGACGGAACCGACTATCTGGCAAGCCACCGGACGCTGCGCGAGGCGGTCGAGCACGTGCGCGGTCGAAAAGGTCCCGCGGTCGTCCATGCCACGGTGATTCGCCCGTACTCACACTCCTTCTCAGACGACGAGAAGCTGTACAAGACGCCGGGAGAGCGCGACGCCGAAGCACGCCGCGATCCGCTCGTGCGCATGCGGCAGCTGCTGCTCGTCGAAGAGCTCGCGACGGAAGAAGAGCTGGCGGACATCCTCGCGTCCGCCGAGCAGGAGGTGAAGATCGCCGCCGAAAAGGCACTGGCCGCGCCGCATCCGGAGCCGGAGACGGCCGCGCTCTATGTCTTCTCGCCGGCTGTCGATCCCACGTCGAGCCGCTTCTCGACCGAACCTGCGACGCAGGGCAAGGGCGACACGATGGTTGCCGCAATCAACGCCACCTTGAAAGACGAAATGGCCAACGACCCACGCATCGTCGTGTTCGGCCAGGACGTGGCCGATGCGAGCCACGAGTCTGCGCTTCCGCTGGTCGCGGGCAAAGGCGGTGTCTTCAAGGCCACCCACGGTCTGCAGCGAACGTTTGGCAGCGATCGCGTCTTCAACTCGCCGCTTGCCGAGGCGAACATCGTGGGGCGCGCTGTGGGGATGGCGCTGCGCGGACTCAAGCCGGTCGTCGAGATTCAGTTTTTCGACTACATCTGGCCCGCGTTCATGCAGATCCGCGATGAGCTGTCGATGATGCGCTACCGCTCCGGGAATCACTGGTCGTGCCCGGTGGTGATCCGGGTGCCGATTGGCGGCTACCTGCGCGGTGGTGCGCCGTATCACAGCCAGTCCGGCGTCTCGATCTTTGCCCACACACCGGGGATTCGAATCGTCCTGCCATCAAACGCGCAGGATGCTGCCGGATTGTTGCGGACGGCAATCAGATGCGACGACCCGGTGCTCTTCTGCGAGCACAAACACCTCTACCGCCAGACATACAACAAGGCGCCGTATCCCGGCCCCGAGTACATGGTGCCGTTCGGCAAGGCCGCAGTCCCCCGTGAGGGAACCGACCTCGTTGTGTTCACCTGGGGTGCGCTCGTGCAACGTTCGCTGCTCGCGGCGCAGCAGGCCGAGCGGCTGGGCATCAGCGTGGCCGTGGTGGATCTCAGGTCGATCATTCCTTACGACTGGGAAACGATCGCCGCGTATACGAAAAAGACCAGCCGGGTCATCGTCGCGCACGAGGACCAGCTCACGTGCGGCTTCGGCGCCGAGATCGCCGCCAGGATTTCGGACGAGCTCTTCGAGTACCTGGACGCGCCCGTAAAACGAGTCGCGGCGCTCGACTGCCCGGTCGCCTACGCGCCCGTTCTCGAAGAAGTGATCCTGCCGGGAACGTCCGACGTGCTGAAGGCCATCAAGGCACTCGCCGAGTACTGAAACGAGGTCCGGCTGACCCGAGGTCCGGCTAAAGCCGGACAC
>JALDXQ010000034.1:0-47663 GCA_032156805.1 Acidobacteriota bacterium | reverse complement strand
TGAAGGAAGCGGCGGAGAAGGCGAAGATGGAGCTCTCCACGGTGATGGAGACCGATATCAACCTGCCCTTCATCACCGCGGATCAGAGCGGCCCGAAGCACCTGCAGCTGAAGCTCACGCGGGCGAAGTTCGAGCAGCTCGTTGAAGACCTGCTGCAGAAGACAGTGGGCCCCACGAAGCAGGCACTGTCGGATGCCGGCGTCGACCCGAGCCGGATCGACGAGGTCGTGCTCGTCGGCGGCTCGACGCGAATTCCGCGTGTGCAGCAGATCGTCAAGGATCTGTTCGGCAAAGAACCGCACCGCGGCGTGAACCCGGACGAAGTGGTTGCGGTGGGCGCTGCCATTCAAGCAGGCGTTCTTGCCGGCGAGGTCAAGGACCTCCTGCTGCTCGACGTGACGCCGTTGTCGCTCGGTATCGAGACGCTCGGCGGAGTGATGACGACGCTCATCACGCGGAACACGACGATCCCAACCCGCAAGAGCGAAACGTTCTCGACCGCGGCCGACAGCCAGACCAGCGTCGAAGTGCACGTGCTGCAAGGGGAGCGGCCGCTCGCGCGCGACAACCGCACACTCGGACGGTTCCAGCTCGTGGGCATTCCTCCGGCCCCGCGTGGCGTGCCGCAGATCGAGGTGACCTTCGACATCGACGCGAACGGCATGGTGAACGTGTCGGCAAAGGACATGGGCACCGGCAAGGAACAGAAGATCACCATCACCGCGTCGAGCGGCCTGAGCAAGGACGAAGTCGAGCGGATGATGAAGGACGCCGAGTCGCACGCCGAGGAGGACAAGAAGCGGCGCGAGGAAATCGAGACGCGCAATCGTGCCGACCAGGCGGTCTACGCGGCCGAGAAGATGCTCCAGGAGATGGGCGACAAGCTGCCAGCTTCAGACAAGGCCGCCGTGGAGTCGGCAGTCGAAGCGCTCAAGAGCGCGATCGCTGGTGGAGACTCGGCGGCGATGACGCGCGCCATGGAACAACTGACGCAGGTGCAGCACAAGGCTGCGGAAGCGCTCTACAAGACGGCAGGCGCGCAGGGCGCAGGTGGTCCTGAGGGTCAGGCGGGCCCGGGTTCGGAGGGCTCCGCGGGGCCACAAGGATCAGCGAGTCCGACCGAAGGCGGCGATGTCATCGATGCCGAAGTCGTGGATGACAAATAGAGCATTGGAGATTTGGTGAGTAGTGATTGTTGATTGGTTGCTGATTGTCGATTTGGGATTTTCGATTGGCTAGCGGATGGATGGTTCGCGTCTTCGGCAATCACCAATCACCAATCAACGATCGAAAACCAATCACCACTCAGAAATCAAAGATCGATTAATGGATTTGTACATCGTCTTGGGCGTGCAGCAGGGGGCGAGTGAGTCCGAGATCAAGCGGGCTTACCGTCGCCTTGCGCGCCGTTTTCACCCGGACATCAATCCGGGTGACCAGACAGCCGAGGCGAGATTCCGTCAGATCCTGGAGGCGTACGAGACGCTGATCGATCCGGCACGCCGCTCGCGCTACGACGCCGGGCATCCAGCGAGCGCGAGCGAGGCGGCGCAGGGAAGCGGATTCGAGGGCTTTGATTTCTCCGCGCGTGGCGTCGACTACTCGGCGACCTTTGGCGATTTGTTCGCCGAGGTGCTCACCGAGCGTGGCGCCCGGCAGACGCCGCCGCAACGTGGCGCCGACCTGCACGTGGAGATGCACGTCTCGTTCGAAGAGGCGTTGGCGGGCGGTCAACGGGCGATGACGGTGACCCGCCGTGATCATTGCCACGCCTGCGCGGGCAGTGGTCGAACAAGAACCACGACCGCGCCGTGTCATGTCTGTCAGGGCACTGGCGCAGTCCGCTCCGTTCGTGGCCACATGATCTTTTCACGCAACTGCGGGGCGTGCGGTGGGACGGGCCGGCAGCGCCCGCGGCCGTGCGAGCCGTGCGGTGGAGGCGGTCAGGAAACGCGCAGCGAGACGGTGGTGGCGCGCATCCCGCCCGGTGTCGCCGACGGCGATCGGCTGCGCGTGCCGGCAAAGGGGAACGTCGGGATCGCGGGTGGTCCGGCCGGCGACCTGTACGTGTCCGTCAAGGTAGCGGCCCATCCCCAATACCGCCGCGAAGGCGACGACCTCCACATGGCGGTGGCCGTTGCCGTGCACGAAGCGGCGCTGGGGGCGCGCGTGGAAATTCGTACGCTGGATGGCACGGCCCGCCTGCGCGTGCCACCCGGCACGCAGACCGGTCAGCGCTTCCGGCTGCGTGGACACGGCGCGCCGTCCACCATGAACGGACAGCGCGGCGATCTGATCGTCGAAGTGCGCATCATGCTGCCCCGGCTGCTCGACGAGCGGTCGAAGGAACTGTTGCGCGAGTTCGGCCGGATCAATGTCGAACCGGTGCGGGAGTAGAGACGATGGCGAAGCGCGGTGAGCGTGGCAAGGCGTACTTCATGATTAGCGCGGTATCCCAGAAGTACGACATCCACCCGCAGACGTTGCGACTCTACGAGCGCGAGGGGCTGCTGAAGCCGTCGCGCACCGAAGGCAACACGCGCTTGTACTCAGAAGAAGATCTCGAGCAGCTCGAGACGATCCTGACGTTGACGCGCGACCTGGGCGTGAACCTGGCTGGTGTCGAAATCATCCTCAACCTGCGTCGCAAGATCGAACTGATGCAGACCGAGGTGAACGAGTTCATGGGCTACGTCAAGCGCGAAATGGCCAAGGGCATCGACGACTGGGAACAGCGCCTTGGCACGGCCCTCGTCAAGTCGGCTCCGACCGATCTCGTGCGGCACGCACCGCCGACCGAAGCATCTGACGTCGAAGAAGACAAACCGAAGCGGAAGACCAACACGTAAACGGCGGGTCTCTAAAGAGGTCTAAAGACTCGCCGCCACGCAGACTGGCTGAAGGCGCGCCGTTCCGTTGACCGACGCCATTGCGGCTTTCGATTGCGTGTACCCGTCCTCGGTTCTTGGACCTAGTTCCAGGTCCGTCTTCAGTCCATCCGTCCTGTCGCGGCAAATGTGGCAAGTGCGCGTGGCATGTACGTTGCCTGAAGTACAACCACATGCTTTACAGAGTCCGACCGTACAAATTCCGTTCACTCTGACGATTCACGATACGCGATCCGAGTTACCATGACGCGTGGCCTGCGGAATTTGTGGAGACACCGGGTGGAAGACGATCACTATCGATGGTGTCTCGCGGGTCGCGCGGTGCGAATGCTGGCAGCAGCGGCTCTCGCAATCTCTTCTGAAGAATGCTCGGGTGCCACGGCGCTACGCGCACTGCGAGCTGAGTAATTTTGAAATCCACACCGACACTCAGCGGGCGGCACATCGAAAAGCGGCCCGCCTGGTCGAGCAATTTCCTGTCGTCGACAAAGGGCTCCTGTTCTACGGCGACGCGGGCGTCGGCAAGACGCATCTCGCGGTCGCGCTCATGAAGGACGCGATCGTGCGCAAAAGCGCGCGCGCCGTCTTCTACGAAGTGCGCGAGCTGCTGAAGCTTGTTCGCGACACCTACAACGCATCGACGGAAATGTCGGAACTCGAGGTGCTCCGGCCCGTGCTCGAGGCTGATCTGCTCGTGCTGGATGACCTTGGAGCGGAGAAGAAGTCGGAATGGGTCGACGAAACCCTGGGCCTCGTGATCAATACGCGCTACAGTGAACGCAGGCTGACTATTTTGACCACGAATCTGCGTGACGTCGAGAACACCGAGCCGGGATCCTTCGCCTATCACATCGGCCTGCGGACCCGCTCGCGACTGAAGGAGATGTGCGACTGGATGCCAATCGAGGGTGTCGATGCCCGTGAGGTGGGGCCGTACCCCACGCCGGACGACATTGAGCATTGGCAGAAGACGTCGCCGGCGTCTCCCAAGAATCGGCGAGGCGCCACATTGCCGCCCAAGACCACTGGTCAGGCCAAGGCCCAGCTCAGGAAGCGCGAGTACGACGGCAAAGCTGATCTGAAATGGCCGGGGGGCCGCGCCGGTTCGCGGTAGGGGCGTGCTCGGCCTCTACGTCCACATCCCCTTCTGTTCAGCGATCTGCAACTACTGCAATTTCAACCGCGGTCTGTTCGACGCTGACCTCAAGCAGCGGTATCTCGGCGCACTTCTGATCGAGATTGTCAGCAAGGGCGACGGCGCTGACGCCGACACGATTTTTTTCGGCGGTGGAACGCCGTCTCTGCTCGAGCCTGCGGACGTGCAGAATGTCATCAGCGCCTGTCGAACGTCCTTCACGGTCTCGCCGGACGCCGAGGTCACGCTTGAAGCCAATCCGGAGACCGTGACCCACGAGCGGTTGCGGGCATTTCGCGATGCCGGCGTCAACCGCCTCAGTTTCGGTGTCCAATCATTTCGGGACGAAGAACTGCGCCGGCTGACGCGGCTGCACTCGGCAGCGCGCGCTCGTGATGCCTTTGAATTGGCCCGGGAGGCCGGTTTCGGCAATGTCTCATTGGATCTGATGATGTGGCTGCCACAGCAGTCGGTAGTGGAATGGCTCTCCTCGGTAGATTCACTGATTGACCTTGGCCCGGAGCATGCATCCTTGTACCTGCTGGAGGTCTACCCGAATGCGCCGCTCAGGGATACGATGGCGCGTTCGAAGTGGTCGCTGGCGCCTGACGACGACGCGGCGGAGATGTATCTCGGCGCGATGTCTCGACTGGACGCCGCCGGCTACGTGCAATACGAAATCTCGAACGTTTCGAGGCCCGGGCTCGAGTCGCGACATAACCTCAAGTACTGGAGCGACGGAGAGTGGCTTGGGTTTGGGTGTGGAGCGCACACCACGAGACGAGGAGTTCGGGAGAAGAACATCGCCGCGACCGAGGACTACGTCTCAGCGGTCATCGCGGGACGGCCGCTGGGAACCGAGCGGCGCGTGCTCAGTGCGCAGGAGCGCTTCGAGGAGGCGGTATTCACCGGATTGCGTCTGGTGCACGGTGTCAGTGTCGATGCGATCCGAGCTCGCTACGGCATCGACCTGTGGGAGCGGTACAGAGAGGACCTTCGCCCGTTCGTTGACCAGCACTTGTTGATCTATGATGGCGGCGCCCTCCGGTTGACGCGGGAGGGCATGCTGCTCGCAAACGAGGTAATGACTGTTTTCATAGGCCCGCCGGTACGCTAGGATTGGCAGCCATTTCGAGGAGGCTTGAAGATGCGACGATTGTCCGGAGTCTTGTTGGCTGGCGCGATTCTCCTTTTGCCGGCATTCTCGCAGAGCGCGTGGGCGCAGAACGCGCCTCAGAAAACCACGTACACGGGCGACATGGTGATTGCCGCGTACGCCGTCAACCCCGGCAAGGATGCGGATTATGAGAAGGTGATCGCGACGTTGAAAGACGCCCTCGCGAAATCGACGAAGCCGGAAGCCAAGCAGCAGCTTGCCGGTTGGAAGGTCATCAAGAATTCCGCCGCGCAGCCCGATGGCAGCTCTCTCTATCTGCACGTCATCTCGCCGGTCGTCAAGGACGCCGATTACTCGATCACGAACATCGTTTATGAGGTCGTGACTGATCCCATGGCGCGGACCGACTTCTTCAACCTCTATAAGGGAGCGTTGGGAAAGCCGCTGTTCCTGATTCAGGGACCGGTCACCGCCGACTTCTCGAAGTAGACCATTCGCACCGTACAATACGAAGCCACGGGCGGCCAGGCCGTCCGTGGCTTTTTCATTTGATGGAGGCAGGTCCGATGAAGGTGGTTCTCGCTGTGGTGCTGATCGCCCTCGTGCCCGCGACAGTTCGGGCCGGGCAGCAGCCACGGCCGCCTGGCGCTCCGGTGACCGCACCGAAGGGTGAACAGGAAACAGTGCCTGCAACCGTGTCGTCTGCGCGAACGTTCACGACGCCGACCGGGATGATCATCAATGCCGTGCGGCCCGAGCGGGTGGCCGACTTCGAAAAGGTCATCGGGTACCTGCAGGAGGCGCTCGCCGCATCGACCAACACCACGGTTCGTGCACAGGCGCAAGGGTGGCGCGTGATGAAAGCATCGGAACCGGGACCGAACGGTGCGGTGCTGTACGTGTTCCTGTTCGATCCGGCCGTGCAGGGTGCGGAGTATGGGCTGGGGCGCATTCTGGCCGACGCCATTCCCGACCAGACGAAACTGCAGGAGATCTGGAAACTCTACACCGACTCGCTTGCCACCGGTGGGAGTCTGCTCAGCCTGACCCCGGTAGAGCCGGCGCCGCCTGCAGTCACGCCGCAGCCGTAGGACGTCGACCCAGGAACTCCGTCGATGCGAGTCTGTGGCTGCCGGCACAGATGCGCGCTTCAGAAATTGAGATTCACGCCCACGTAAACCCGTTGCACCACGTCCTCGATCGGCGAGCCTCGCAGCGTAAACACACGGTAATCGACACGAGCGCGCACCGGACCAATCAACGAGATCTTCACGCCGCCGCCGTTGTTGATGCCGAAGTTGGTTTCGCTGAGGCCGGCGAAGCTCTCGCGATACACACCTGCGCCGGTCGTGAAGTACGGCTGGAACCCGAACACGGGTACCGGTGTCTGGAAAAGAACGTTGCCCATACCGGTGCGCAAAGAGGGCGACCCTTCCGGCAGATCCTCGACCGTGTCGGCGTACTCGAACTCGAAGCCGATGAAGAGGAGGCCGCCGCCGAGCGCAAAACCGCGCGTGGTGCGGTTGGACGGCGCGAAAGCCGTACCGATGAACGCCGTGGCATCGGCCCACGCTGTCGAGGCAAATGACAGGAGCACGCTGGTCAGGACCAGCAATCGGGCGTGTCGCATGTCGAATGATACGATGGGCCGCGAGCGCCGAGCGCGAGTCCCATGAACGTGTGCCTCACTGACGAGCAGCAACTGCTGCGACGGACGGTCCGCGAGTTCGCCGAGGCAGAGCTACGCCCGCACGTGATGGAGTGGGACGAGTCGCAGGAGTTCCCGCGTGCGCTCATCGATAAGCTCGCCGAGCTCGGCCTGATGGGCATCCAGTTTCCGGACGAATACGGCGGCGCGGCGATGTCGGCCGTCGACTACTGCATCTGCATCGAGGAACTCGCGCGCGTCGACCCGTCGGTGTGCCTCTCGGTGGCCGCGCACAACGGCCTCGGGTCCGCGCACATCTTCATGTTCGGGACCGAACCGCTGAAGCGGCAGTACCTCGTTCCACTCGCGACCGGCCGGCAACTGGCCGCGTGGGCGCTGACCGAGGCATCGTCGGGCAGCGATGCGGCCGCGATGCGGACGACCGCGACGCGCGACGGCGACAGCTGGGTGCTGAACGGCACGAAGCAGTTCATCACACACGGACGAGACGGCGACGTCATGGTCGTCATGGCGGTCACCAATCGTGCGAAAGGCAGTCGCGGCATCTCGGCGTTCATCGTCGAACGCGGCACGCAGGGCCTGCGTGCGGGGAAGAAGGAAAACAAGCTCGGGATGCGGGCGAGCGAAACGAGCGAGGTCATCTTCGAGCAGTGTCGCGTGCCGGCATCGCAGATGCTGGGAGTAGAGGGGCAGGGGTTCATCAACGCTTTGCAGGTGCTCGACGCGGGACGAATCGGCATTGCGGCTCTTGCTGTCGGACTCGCGCAGGGCGCCTATGAGGCCGCGCGCGGCTATGCCTTCGAGCGGAAGCAGTTCGGTCAGCCGATTGGCGCGTTCCAAAGTGTTCGCGCGAAGCTGGTAGACGCGGCGACACGCATCGAGGGTGCGCGGCTGTTGACGTATCGCGCTGCCGCCATGAAGGACGAGGGGCGTCGTACGACGCTCGAGGCGGCGATGGCCAAGCTTTATTCGAGTGAGGTCGCTGTCCGCGTCGCCGAGGATGGCGTGCAGATTTACGGCGGGTATGGCTTCGTCAAGGACTACCCGGCCGAGAAGTTTTTCCGCGACGTGAAGCTCACCACGATCGGCGAGGGCACGAGTGAGATTCAGCGCCTGGTGATCGCCCGTCAGCTGCTCGCGACCGACTAAATCCGCAATGGGGTCGGGGGTCATTTGATGAGGACACTCGGCCCGCGATAGTCTCCAACTGTCCACTGCAAATGACCTCCGACCCCATCACAGATCTGTCCGAGCGCGTCGCGGCGGGCGATGCGCGCGCGATCGCCAGGGCGATTTCGCTCGTGGAAGACGATGGGCCCGCGGGACGAGACCTGATTCGCGCGATTTACCCACGCACCGGCGGTGCGTTTCTCGTTGGAATGACCGGCGCGCCCGGTACCGGCAAGAGCACGCTCGTCGATCGCCTCATCACTGAGATTCGAAGTGCGGGTCAGAAGGTCGGTGTGATCGCGGTCGATCCGACGAGCCCGTTTTCTGGCGGGGCCGTGCTCGGCGATCGCGTCAGGATGAACGCACACGCGGCCGATACGGGCGTCTTCATCCGAAGCATGGCCACCCGTGGCCACCTCGGAGGGCTCGCCCGCGCGACGTCCGACGCCGCGCTCGTGCTCGATGCGGCCGGTCTCGATGTCGTCATCATCGAAACGGTGGGAGTGGGGCAGGACGAAGTGGACATCGTCTCGACCGCCGACATTTCCATCGTCCTGCTCGTCCCCGGCGCCGGCGACGACCTCCAGGCGATCAAGGCCGGCGTCATGGAGATCGGCGACATCTTCGTGGTGAACAAAGCCGATCGCGAGGGTGCGGATCGCGTGGTCCAGGGGGTCGCCGCGAATCTGTCGCTCAGGACCTACGATGCGTCGGAATGGCAACCACCGATTGTGAAGACCGAGGCGACGACCGGCGCCGGCATCGGCGCGTTGTGGAAGGAAGCCGGTCGCTTCCGTGAGTGGGCGGCGGCGCATCGCCGGGAACATCGACGGCAGCGATATCGTGCCCGTCTGCGCGAGGTCTTGGCGGTCTCGTTCCTGCAGCATGTCGATCGCTCGCTGCCGGCGGGGGAGTTCGATCGCCTGGTGGACGATGTCGGCGAGCGCACGCGCGATCCATACTCGGTAGCTCAGGACATCATGAATCGCGTGCTGGCGGAGCCCTCGGCTGCAAACCGCGACAATCGAATCCCGGCGGAGTCGGCCGTCCCGGATCGTGAGCGACGATGAAAGTCATCCTCGATCATGTCGGTATCGCCGTGCAGGACATCGAGCAGGCGCTCGCCTTCTACGGGGAGGCCCTGGGACTGCAGATCGAAGCGCCGGAAGAGGTCGCAACCGAGCGCGTGAGAGCACGCGCGGTCCCGGTGGGTGGTCCGTCGCTGGAATTACTGGAAGCCACAGCGCCTGATTCCCCGATCGCGACCTACATAGGCAAGCGCGGCCCCGGCCTTCACCACGTGACGCTGCGCGTGGAGGACATTCGCGCTGCGCTTGCGCACCTCGCTGCGCGTGGTGTCCGCCTGATCAACTCCGAGCCGCGACGCGGCGCCGAAGGATCTCTCGTCGCGTTCATTCACCCATCATCGGCCCATGGTGTGTTGGTCGAGCTCAAACAGAGCGCGGCTCCAGGCGTGAGGCTGGAGGTGAAGACGATGGCCTTCGGCGATCTGCGGCTCTCGACGCTCTATGACGGGCCGTTCAGACTCGACGGCGGCGCAATGTTTGGTGTGGTGCCGCGGCCGTTGTGGGAGAAGGTGACTCCGCCAGACGATCGCAACCGCATTCAACTGGCGATGCGACCCTTGCTGGTCGAGACGTCATGGGGACGGATGGTGATCGATTGCGGAGCCGGCGACAAGATGGGCCCCAAACAAGTGGACATCTACGCGCTCGATCGATCACGCACTCTCGACCACGCCCTGACCGAGGTGGGGCTGACGTCCGCGTCGATTGACTTTGCGCTCGCCACGCACCTGCACTTCGATCACTTTGGCGGTGCGACGATGCAGCGGGGCGATTCGCTGCGCCCGCGCTTTCCCAACGCGCGATACCTGATTCGCACCGCGGAGTGGGAGGATGCCACGCATCCACACGAGCGCAATCGTGCGAGCTATCTGCAGGAGGATTTCGTCCCGTTGAAGTCAGCAGGCGTTGTCGATTTCTTCCCTGACGACGGTACGATCAAGCCTGGCGTTCGCGTCGAACGGACCGGCGGGCATACCGGGCAGCATCAGATCGTGTACCTCGAGTCGGGCGGACGGACGGGCGTGTTCGTGGCCGATATGATCCCTACGACGGCTCACCTCCAGGATCCGTGGGTGATGGGGTACGACCTCTTCCCGATGGAGACCCTTGCGTTCAAGAAGCGGTTCATTCGCGAGGCGATCGAGCGCGAATATCTGATCTTCTTCGAGCACGATCCGAGAGTGGCCGCTGGCTACATTCGCGAGGCGAACGGCAAGCGATTCGTGGAACAGGTACTGTAGACCGGGACGAGACCGGAGACCGGAGATCGATTGGATAACGTCCAGATTGGCATCATTGGCGGCAGCGGCTTGTACGACATGGCCGATGTCACCGACCGCAAGGAAGTCACACTCGGCACCCCGTTCGGCGATCCGTCTGGTCCGTACGTGCTGGGCACCCTGCGGGGGAAGCGCGTGGCATTTCTGGCCCGTCATGGAGCCGGGCATCGGTTGCTTCCGTCCGAGCTGAATTTCCGCGCCAACATCTTCGGGATGAAGCTGCTCGGCGTGGAATACATCCTCTCGGCCAGCGCGGTCGGCAGCCTCAAGGAGGAGTACAAGCCACTCGACATCGTGATCCCGGATCAGTTCATCGATCGGACCAGGGGCCGAATCAGCACGTTTTTCGGCCGTGGCCTGGCGGCGCACGTTGGATTCGCCCATCCCTTCTGCAAGCTTCTCAGCCGGCTGGTCAGCGAAAGCGGCCAGGAGTCCGGGGCGGTGGTTCACACCGGCGGCACGTATGTCTGCATGGAGGGCCCGCAGTTTTCGACGCTTGCGGAGTCGAAGTTGTACCGGTCGTGGGGAGCGGATATCATTGGAATGACCAACCTGCAGGAAGCCAAGCTCGCGCGAGAGGCCGAGATCTGCTACTCCACGATCGCGCTCGTCACCGACTATGACTGCTGGCATCCCGACCACGACTCGGTGACCGTGGACATGGTCATTGCGAACTTGATGCAGAATGCCCGGACAGCCCAACACATCATCGCCACAGCGGTGGAAGGCCTTCCCTACGAGCGCTCGTGCGAATGCGCGTCGGCACTCAAGTACGCCCTGATCACCCGGCCCGATGCGATCCCACCTCAGGTCAGGCAGGACCTGGCGCCGCTGGTTGGCAAGTATCTGCAGACGACCTAGACAACCGTGAAGGGGCCAGACCCCAGGAGAGAACCGCTGATGAACAACGCCAAGTTCGATGTGACTGCGATCGGCAACGCCATTGTCGATGTGATTGCCCAGGCCGACGACGCCTTGCTCGCGGCGCACAAGCTGCCGAAGGGCGCGATGAATCTGATCGACGCTGAGATGGCCGAGAAGCTGTACAGCATCATGGGACCTGGCAAGGAGGCATCCGGTGGATCGGCGGGAAACACGATCGCCGGCATCGCAATGCTCGGAGGACAGACGGCGTACATCGGCAAAGTCGCATCCGATCAGCTCGGCACGATCTTCACGCACGACATCCGTGCCGCCGGCGTGACCTACGACACGCCGCCGCTGGTCAGCGGGCTCCCGACGGCGCGCAGTCTGATCTTCGTGACACCCGATGCGCAGCGGACGATGCAGACGTTCCTCGGCGCGTGCACGCAGTTGGGTCCGGAAGACATCAACCTGGATCACGTCACGGCGTCGAAGGTCGTCTACATGGAAGGCTACCTGTGGGACCTGCCGCGCGCAAAGCAGGCGATGCTGAACGCGGCGATGAAGGCCAAGGAAAGCGGCGTGAAGGTGTCGCTCACGCTGTCGGACGCCTTCTGCGTCGCCCGCTTCCGCGACGAGTTCCTCGATCTGGCCGAGAAGTACGTCGACATCTTGTTCGCGAACGAAAGCGAGATCCTGTCGCTCTATCAGACCGAGGACTTTGACGATGCGCTGCAACAGGTGCGCAAACACTGCGAGATTGCGGCGCTGACGCGCAGTGAGAAGGGCTCGGTTGTGGTCAACGGTGACGAGGTTCACGTCATCGACGCGGTCAAAGGCGTCAAGGTCGTGGATACGACCGGTGCCGGCGATGCCTATGCTGCGGGCTTTCTCTATGCGTATACACAGGGGACCGACCTGAAGACGGCAGGCAGGCTCGGTGGTGCGATGGCGGCGCAGGTGATCAGTCAGTACGGCCCGCGCTCCGAGAAGGCCGAGGTGCTGAAGCTCAAGGCAGGAGTGTTGTAGCGATCATCGGTCGAACGACTCGCGCCGCGCGGACTCCGACAGTCGAATTGCGTAGCGGCTCGGATCGCGACGAAACATCTCTTGCAACTCCGACAGACTTCCTGCTCCGCCGTAACTGATGGCGGAGCAGAGGTGCTTCAGCATGTCCCGCACGATCGGCCGTACCGAGCCTCGTGCGGGCACGCTGATCTCGGTGCCTTCGGCGCCGAGCGCCTCGACATCCGCCGATTCGGCATCTTCCACGTCGAGCCGATCGACGATCGCCTGTAGCGACGCCATTCCCCTGAAGACCTTGAACGGAACCTTCACGGTCTTGTGTGATTCGGGGATGACGACCGGCTTTTGCACCGTGTCGCCCGGTGTTTCGATCGTCCCTGCCAGCGCGCTGCCCAGCATCACCGTGTCGCCACCGAAGAGCAGCGCCTGGGCGATCGCACCGTCTCGCTTGACCCCGCCGTCGGCGATGAGCGGCACCTGTCCCCCGGCAGCTTCGCGGCAGGTCACGAGTGCTTCCACCTGAGGCACGCCGAAGTTCGTGTTCAGCCTGGTCGTGCAGCCGCCGCCCGGCCCGATTCCGACCTTGACGCCATTGACACCGCGATCGATGAGGAACCTCACGCCTTCAGCCGTGGCGACATTGCCAGCAATCAGCTCGACGTCACCAAATGTCGCGCGGAAGGCATCGATCGCCCGGCCCATGACTGCCGAGTGGCCGTGGGCGATATCGATGACGATGACGTCGGCGTCGGCGCGCAGGAGTTCCGCGGCGCGTTCGAGGTAATCACCCGTGGCCCCGATGGCCGCGCCGACGCGAAGCCGGCCGTGGTCGTCGCGCGTGGCGAAAGGGAGGCGCTTCTGCTTGATCAAGTCCTTTGCCGTGATCAGGCCGAGCAGACGCCCCGCGCTGTCGACGAGCGGAAGTTTCTTGACCTTGTGCGTCCGCATGACCTCTTCGGCGGCGGCCGCGTCGATCGCGCCCTCGCGCACGACCAGGTGGTCGCGTGCGGTCATGCGATCGGCAACCGTCTTTCCTTGATCGGCGAAGCGCAGGTCACGCGTCGTCAGCAGTCCCGTGAGCCGTCGCGCGTCGTCGACGACAACGAGCGTTCCGACGCCGGTGCGCTGCATCGTGGTCGCGGCTTCCGTCAGCGGCGCCTCCGCTCTGATCGTGTACGGATCCCTGACGATGCCGTGCTGGCGGCGCTTCACGCGCTCGACTTCGCGGACTTGCGGTTCGATGTCACCCGAGCGAAACCCGCGATCGATGATCCCGATGCCGCCTTCCTCGGCGATGGCGATCGCCATCTCGGATCGCGTGATGGTGTCCATATTGGCCGAAACGATCGGCCTTCTCAGGCGGAGCCGGGTGGAGAGTTGACACGATAGATCGATTGCCGCCGGGTCGCGCCGTTCGATGACGCTGTACTGCGGGTTGAAGAGAAAGTCGTCGAACGTGCACCCGCGAACGAGTTGAAGGAGATTGGACATGGACTAAAGGCAGAGCCGTCTATTTCGCATTGAAAAGAGGCTTGTCGTCCCGGGTGTCTCCGCAGACGAACTCGTCCATTCCGCCTCCGTCGTCGAAGAGTGTAGTCGAAACCGATGAATCGTTCAGGGCCGCGACGCGGCGGCTGAAACGGGAACGCCGCGTGGACCACTAGTGAATTAGAGAGTGGAACGATCGGTCGAGGAGGTTCGTTGTGAAGTGCCTGTGTCTCTTTGTCATCAGTTTCGTGCTCGCCCTTGATGCACAGGCTCAGGTTTCGTCGCCCACGTTCCGAACCGGGGTCGATCTCGTCGCGCTCAATGTCGTCGTCACCGATTCAAGGGATAGGTTCGTGACCGGTCTGGCAGTGACGGACTTCGCCGTGTTCGAGGACGGTGTGCAGCAGGACCTCTCGTTCTTCGGCGCTTCGAATGTCCCGCTCGATCTCGCGATTCTCCTCGATACCTCCGCCAGCATGACCGACAAGCTCGACACTGCTCGGAAAGCAGCGATCGGGCTACTGTCCACGCTGCGCGACGGCGATCGTGTCAGCGTCATCGACATCAAGGACGCGACGCAGATCCTCTTCCCGATGAGTGAGGATGTTGATGGTGCACAACAGGCGATCCTCGCGACGGCAGCTCGAGGCGGAACAGCGCTGTACAACGGGACCTATCTGGCTTTGAAAGAGATGACGAAGCTTCGTCGCGGCAACGGCGAGGTTCGTCGCCAGGCGATCGTGATGCTCTCCGATGGCGCGGATACGGCCAGCCTCTTGAGCTACGACGACGTGCTGGACCTGGCGAAGCAGAGCGGAATTGCTATTTATACAATCTCGCTGCGATCGAAGTTCGAGATGGTGCGGTCGTCGCGCGACGGCCGTCCATTCTTCTCGCAATCAGACTTCGCGATGAAGTCGTTGGCGCAAGAGACGGGGGCAAGGTCGTACTTCCCGACCGATGTGTCGGAATTGGCCGGGATCTACTCGTTGATCGCCGACGAACTGGCCAGCCAGTACGCACTCGGCTATACGTCGAAAAACCCCAGGATGGATGGCGCCTACAGGCGGGTGATCGTGCGCGTCGCGGACAAGTCCGATGTCCGGACACGAACGCGCAACGGGTATCTCTCAGCACGGACCCGATGAAGGCTGAGGCTATCATCCAGATGTGATCGTGTTGCTGGCCGTGGTGCTCACCACGGCCTGGATGGCTTTCCTTGTTACTGGCCCCTTCCTGCCTGGAACGGTGGGCGCGGTGCTCTACGGCATCGGTTCGCTCATCTGCCATCAGATTCCGGAGCGCTCGTTTTACCTCGCCGGCTTTCAGCTGCCGGTGTGCGCCAGATGCCTGGGCATCTATGTCGGTGCGGCTGCTGGTGCTGCTGTCGTCTGGATGCGATCGGGAGCCGCATTGAATATTCTGCCCGCGGCCTCTGCGACGCGGCGATGGCTTGCCGTCGGGATCGCTGCTCCGACGGTCGTAACGGTGGCGCTCGAGGCAGCCGGCATGTGGTATCCGTCGAACGTGACGCGTGCCGTCGCCGGGTTTCCGGTCGGCGGCTTCGTTGCCCTCGTGGTGGTGAGCGCTCTGGCTACGCTACACTACGGTGAATGCGCGCCGCCGCGGCCGACCGCACCCAAACCTCCTCAACGATCTATCTGATTTGCGCGGCTGCCTGGTTCCTGCCGGGGATGGGACACCTCTGGCTGGGCCGCCGGCAGAAGGGCATCGTGTTCCTGGTGACCCTGACGTTGATGTTCGCGTTTGGGCTCTGGCTCGAAGGCCGGCTGTTTCCCTTCGAGATCTCGCAGCCACTGGTCGCGCTGGCGGCCGTTGCGGACCTCGGGATCGGGCTTCCGTACTTCGTCGCCAAGGCGATCGGTGTGGGTGCTGGTGACGTGGTGGCGATTACCTATGAGTACGGCAACACCTTCGTCATTGCAGCCGGTCTCCTGAACATGCTCGTGGTGCTCGATGTCTTTGACATCGCCAAGGGACGCAAGTGACCAGTCATCTCGGTCTGATGGTGATCTTCTCGTTGTTCGTCTCGGTGGTCTTTTCCGTACTCACACGAGACGAGCCGACGGAGCAGATCATCTTCGGTGCGCGCCTGTTCGGCGGCTTCGTCGGCACTGGCATCCTGATTGGCTGGCTGCTGTACCCGCTTCCTCTCTAACTGGTGTCATCGCCCAGCCGAGTCGGCCCCGGTCGTTTTTCGCTCTGGGCGCCCGTCGTTGCGTACATGGCGGCGATCTTCTACGTCTCGGGGCTGCAGATTGCGCCGCTCCCCGAGGAGGTGTCGGACAAATCGGCGCACCTGGTCGCGTACGGCGGCCTTGCAGTCGTGTCGCTGCGTGCCGTCGCTGGTGGGTTGTCGAGTCCCGTGACGTGGCGCGTTGCGCTCCTCGCGCTGGCGATTGCGGGCGGCTACGGCATCTTCGACGAGATCCATCAGATGTTCGTATCGGGGCGCTTTGCCGACATCGCCGACTGGTTTGCAGACATGAGCGGTGTGGTCATGGGCATTGGAGCCTGCTGGCTGTGGGGTATCATTGCGTTTCGGTCCGATGGAAGACGCCGCGTGTAGTTCACATCCGAATCATCGGGAAATTGCACCCGGTCTCATTTCTCAGTAGGCGGATGTGAAGGAGTTACAGGGCTCGCGCCAGGCCACGGGTCGCCGCTTCGCGCTCGTCGCGTCGAGCTTCAACCAGGAGATCACCGAAGGGTTGGTTCGCGGGGCTGCGGCTGTGCTCACGGAGGCCGGCGTCAAGAGCACGGACGTGACGCTCGTTCGTGTGCCCGGCGCCTTCGAGATTCCGCTCGCCGCGCGACGCCTCGCGCGAAGCGGACGCTACGACGCTGTGGTGTGCCTCGGATGTGTCATCAAGGGAGACACGATGCACTTCGAGTACATCTCGTCGGCGGTCTCGCACGGCATCATGGCGGTCAGCGCTGACACGGGGATTCCAGTGACGTTCGGTGTGCTCACGACGTTGACAGAGGAGCAGGCGATTGCCCGCGCCGCTGATGGTCCCGACAACAAGGGACGTGAAGCGGCCTGGGCTGCAGTCGAGATGTCCAGCCTCGTTCATGAACTCGGGAATGGGGCCAGGCATGATGGCTGAAACAGAACGCCCGCCTACGACACAAGCCGGGACCGACTCGAGGCATCGCGCGCGCGAGGCGGCCCTGCAGATGCTTTACCAGTGGGAAGTCGGACGCATGCCGATCGACGAGGTCTGCCAGACGTTCTGGACTGGCGGCCCTGCAGGCGCGGCGCCGCCGGAGAGCATCCGGCTGTTTGCGACGCTGCTGGCTGCGGGCGTCGCGGCGCACACCTCGGCACTCGACCCGCTCATCGTCGACGCCGCCGAACACTGGCGTCTCGAACGGATGAACGTGATGGACCGGTTGATTCTCCGGCTCGGCGTGTACGAGTTCCTCCACGAACCCGAGACGCCCGCGAAAGTCGTGATCAACGAGGCGCTCGAGCTCGGCCGCACCTTCAGCGCCGATGAATCGGTGCGTTTCATCAACGGCATACTCGACGCCATCCGGCGGACTCTCAATCGCGAATGAGCACAGAGGAATCCGATCAGGTTGTCCAGCGCAGGGCCAACCTCGAATCGTTGAAGCAGCTCGGAGTTGAACCGTACCCGCAGCGTTTCGACGATGCCACGCCCATCACGCGCGTGGTCGCCGACCACGGCGCGAAGGCAGCCGATCAACTCGAGGCGGCACACATAGGAGCCAGGATTGCCGGTCGCATCCTGGCGATACGTACGTTCGGCAAGGCCGGCTTCCTTCAGCTCTCGGACGGGCGGGCACGCATCCAGGTCTACGTGCGGCAGGACTCTGTGCCGGAACTGGACTTCCGCGTCTTCAGGCTGCTCGACATCGGCGACTGGGTTGGCGTGGAAGGACACCTCTTTCGAACCAAGACGAACGAGTTCAGCGTCCACGTCTCGTCGCTGAAGTTTCTCGCCAAGTGTCTCCTGCCGTTGCCGGAGAAGTGGCACGGCCTCCAGGACGTCGAGACCCGCTATCGGCAGCGTTACCTCGATCTCGTCGTCAACCCGGATTCACGCCGGGTGTTCGAGGTACGGAGCCGGGTCGTCGCGACGATTCGCGAGTTCCTGATCGCTCGAGGATTCCTCGAGGTCGAAACACCGATGCTGCAATCGATGGCGGGCGGGGCGCTGGCGCGTCCATTTTCGACTCACCACAACGCGCTCGACATGCAGCTCTACATGCGCATCGCGCCCGAGCTGTATCTGAAGCGGCTGGTGGTTGGCGGCATCGACAAGGTCTTCGAGATCAACCGGAACTTCAGGAACGAGGGGATCTCCACGCAGCACAACCCCGAGTTCACGATGCTGGAGTTCTACTGGACCTACGCCGACTATCACGACCTGATGTCGCTGACGGAGGAGATGCTGCAGCAGGTCGCTGTTGTCGCCACGGGTGGCGATGAAGTGACGTTTGGTGAGCACACGATTTCCCTCAGGCCACCGTTCCGTCGCGTCGCGCTGCGAGAGGCCGCACGGCAGGCGGCAGCCCGGCGGCTGGGAACCGATGTGGCCGAGGGCGACCTGCGGTCGCGCGAAGCGGCCGCGGCGCTGGCCGCGCGCCTTGGCATCGAGGTGGCGCCGGCGAACGGGGCAGGGAAGATCACGGCCGCGATCTTCGAGGCGTTGTGCGAGGACGACCTGGTGCAGCCGGTGTTCGTCCACGACTTCCCGACCGAGGTGTCGCCGCTGTCCAAGCAGCGCAAGGATGATCCCGATACCGTCGAACGCTTCGAGCTCTACATCGGTGGATTCGAGGTCGCCAACGCCTTCAGTGAGCTCAACGACCCGGTCGAGCAGCGCAACCGGTTCGAACAGCAGTTGCGCGACCGTACGGGTGGAGACGAGGAAGCGCACGGAATGGACGAGGACTACATCCGTGCGCTCGAGTACGGCCTGCCTCCGACGGGTGGTGAAGGGATCGGCATCGACAGGCTGGTGATGGTGCTCACCAACAGCCTGTCGATTCGCGACGTGATTCTGTTTCCGCTGATGCGTCCTGACCGCCACTAGCCCGCCCGCAGGGCGGGCAAGAGATGCTGCCATTAGCGACGTGCAGCCTCGCCGGTCTGAGGGGAAGGTTCGCTCGCCCTGGCGAAGGCGGTCAGCGCTTGATCTGAATCGTGACGACCTGTTCCGACGGGATCGGCACACTGTTTCTGGTTGCCGGCGTGTAGCGCCAGTCGCGCGCTGCGATCGTCACCATCCGGTCGTAGCGTGGATGTGCAGACTCTTTGATCGTCGCTTCCGTCACCCTGCCAGCGATATCAATCTGCACGACGACGACGAGCCGCGGTGAGCTGCGGGCTGCGATATCCAGCGGCATCGGCGGAACCTGCTGCACGAGCGCGATGGGCTGCGTCACTTTCGGGGGTCCAGTCGGCACGGCAGCAGCGGGAGCCGGCTCCTCAACGGGAGGTGGCGGCGCCGCGGCCACGACCGGAACCGCCGAAGCGGTAGCGAGATCGATGAAACCCTTCGCCAGCGTCTCGAGGTCCTGCCGCGCACTCGTGTCCGTGAACGACGGATCGGACAGGAGCTTGAGGACGAGCGAGAAGCGCAGGATCGCGTCATCGTTCTGCTTGGCGGCATACAACTCGCGGCCTTCACCGAACACGCGGCGCGCGATGACCGGCAGCATCTTCTGCCGGATCTTGCTCACGAGATCGACGAAACGCGGCGGCGCGTCCTCTGGCGAGGGAATGAAGGTCGGGGCGGTATTCACGAGCCCTTCGATGGCTGCGCTCGCATCGGCTTGCCGTCCCAGTGCGAGCAGGCAGAGTGCTTCGTACTGTTGTGCCTCGAGGGTGTCGAGGGGTGCGGCCAGCGCCAGCGCCTTGTCGTACTCGGCGGCTGCGTAGAGTGATTTGTAGTCGACGTCAGAGCCTTGCGGCGCGGCTGAGGTAGCGAAACAGAGAATCAGGAGCAAGCCGCCGCAGGTCCTCAATGGCCAGCGGAGCTTCGTCATCATCGCCTCATGTCGACGGAGACGCGAAGGGCTTCGTGTTGAGTCAATCGCGCCGCCTGTCGTTTCTCACCGAGTTGTGGATGACGGAAGACGATCTCATGATCGCCGATCGGCTGCATCACGTTGGCCAGCGGCGTGTCGCCGATCCGGGCCCCGTCGATGTATACCTCCGCCCAAGGCAATGCGTTGATGTTCATCGCCATCCGAGGGATTGTAAGCGAGACCGGTCCTCCGCGTCCTGCCAATACGGTTACCCGCTGGCTCTGCCGGAATCCCAACTGATCGTTGACGAAATCGAGCTGGTGCCCGCCCGGCGACAGCATGATGCGATCAATTTCGCTGGTGCCGACCACGAGTCCCTCCTCGAGGACTTGCACAGGAAATGGGGACTGGAGCGTGATCCAACCCCACGATGGAGCGGCGGCGGGGGCCCCGCCGACCACCAGCGAGGCGGTGGCTCCAGCCTCAACCTGCACCAATCTCTGGTAGGTCGTGCTGGAGTTTCGAACGAGGACCTCGTGCCCCCCTGGAGGAAGGTCGCGGATCGTCAGGGGTGTCTGACCGCGCGGCGTCCCGTCGACGAGGACCGTGCTTCCCGGAGGGTCACTGACCACCGAGAGGCTGCCAGTTGAGGTGGCAACGGCGGCGACCGATGGCTCCGCCCACGCGACGTGATGGGTCTGGGCAGCGGCACCCGAAATCTCGACGTTCAGACGCTTGACGTCCGAGCCGCGTCGAACCGTCACGGCATGATTGCCTTCTGGCAGGCTGAGCGTGAGGGGCGTCATTCCGCGGACAATGTTGTTAATCACGACTTCCGCGCCCTGCGGATCCGATTCGACAACCAGCGAGCCGGTCGCCGCCACCTGCGGGCGAAGCATCAGCGCGGCGACAATCCCCCCGGCGACCGCCAGGACACCCAGGGCGGCGAGGGCGAGCATCGTGGGCTTGCGGATCTTGACGAGAACCGGGCCCCCCGGCTTGTCCGGCCCCTTGGTTTCGCTGGCGAACTCGAAAGTGGCGTCCTCCCGCCCTGGCGCGGTGGACTGCGCGGACGCCTTGGTCCGGAACGAGGCGACCGTCTTCACGTTGGCTGAGTCGGTTGTCGCAGTCACAAATTTGGTCGTTTAGCGCGATGCATGCCAATCTGGCCCATGAATATCGGGCGAATCTTCGGTCGATCGATTTGTTAGTCCGCCAAACGGCAGACTGTTTTCATGATTCTTGACGGACTCTCGGAGGGAACGTCGAGCCGAAAGACTCGTCTCTACGAGATGACGTTCATAATATAAGTGGTCGCCAGCGTGTCTTTCGAGCTGTTCATCGCCCTCCGATATTTGCTGGCGCGTCGCCAGCAGTCCTCGATTTCGCGGGTCTCCCTGTTTTCGACGATCGGCGTGGCTGTTGGGGTGATCGCCCTCGTGGTGGCGCTCGCCCTCATGACCGGGCTGCAAGGGGAACTCCGGAATCGGATTCTGGGTTCCCAGGCCCACATCTACGTCTGGAAGACCGGCAGCCTGGTGGACTACGAATCAGAGGTCGCGCGCCTCCGCGCCCTGCCCGGTGTGGCCGGCGCCGGCCCGGGCATCCTCGGCAAGGCGATTGTCTCGTCGGATCGGAGCGATGCCTTCATCACGCTCAAGGGCGTCGACCCGGTTCTCGAGGGGCAGGTGACGGACATCGAACGCACGCTCACGCAGGGCAGCCTCGAAGGGCTGACCGATCAGGGCGAGGACGATCGCCCGGGAATCCTGCTTGGCCACGACCTCGCCCAACAACTGGGCGCTTCGGTCGGCGACGAGATCACGCTGATCACTCCTGGTGGTTCGCTGTCGCCCATGGGGCTCCTGCCGCGCAATCGCCGCGTCAAGGTCGTGGGCGTGTTTCAACTCGGGCTGTACGAATACGACTCGGCGTTCGGCTTCGTCGCGCTCGACTTCGCTCGACGGCTGTTCTCGAAGGAGGCGCCCGATCTGATTCAGCTGCGCGTCGACGACATCTGGGCTGCCGCTGGCATCGCACGGTCGATCCCGGATCGCCTGGGTCCCGAGTACGTCGCCGAGGACTGGTCCGAGCTCAATCGGTCTCTCTTCTCCGCGCTCTGGCTCGAGAAGATGGCCATCTCGATCACGATCGGGCTCATCGTCATGGTCGGGGCGCTGAACATCATTTCCTCGCTCATTCTGCTGGTGAAGCAGAAGAGCCGCGATATCGCGATCCTCAAGACGATGGGCACATCGTCGGTGCGCGTCATGACCATCTTCATGATGCAGGGACTGGTGATTGGTGTGGTCGGCACGACGGTGGGCGGGCTGCTGGGACTTGGCCTCTGTTGGGTGCTCGATACCTACGAGCTGATTCAGATCCCGATGGATGTCTATCAGGTGTCGCACGTGCCGTTCATCGTGCAGCCGCTCGATTTCCTCGTGGTTGTCGTGGTCACGATCCTGATCTGTTTTCTCGCCACGATCTATCCATCGCGCCAGGCGTCCCGGCTCGATCCGGTTCAGGCGCTCAGGTTCGAGTAACGTGGCATACGTAGACGTTCAGGGTCTGAACAAGGTCTATCAACTCGGAGCGCAGCGCATCCACGTGCTCCGCGATCTCGATCTGCGCGTGGCCCACGGCGAGATGGTGGCGATTGTTGGTGCGTCCGGCGTCGGCAAGAGCACGCTGCTGCACGTGCTCGGTGGTCTCGATCGTGCCGACTCGGGGCAAATCCTGGTTGCCGACACCGATCTGCGCGCGCTCGACGATGCCGCGCTGGTGCAGTTCCGGAACCGGAACGTCGGCTTCGTGTTTCAGTTTCATCACCTGATGCCGGAGTTCACAGCGGCCGAGAACGTCGAGATGCCGATGCGCATCGCGCGTCAGAACGGGGCGGACGCGCGTCGCCGTGCGACCGATCTCCTGGCTCGCGTGTCGCTCGCAGACCGCGTCGCGCATCGCCCGAGTGAGATGTCGGGTGGCGAACAGCAGCGTGTGGCGGTCGCACGCGCGCTGGCGATGAAGCCCGCGCTGCTGCTCGCTGACGAGCCCACGGGAGACCTCGACGAGAACACCGCGGATTCGCTGCATGGCCTGCTCAAGGACATGCACGCGGAGCAAGGCCTCACGTCGGTGATCGCGACGCACAATCCGCGACTCGCGGCGGCGTGCGATCGGGTGCTGCGGCTGGAACGCGGTCAACTGCGGCCCGAGTAGTCGGAGATTCCGGAGGCACGGTCGCCGCGGAGTCACGAAGACGCGGAGACCGACAGTAGAGTCCGGCCGCACCGGCCCTCCGTGCGTTCCTCCGTGTCTCTGTGTCTCCGTGGCGATCCGTTTCTTCGAGAACCTCCGGCTCCTCGTCAGGTCGTATTCCTTCTGAATCAGAATTACTTTGCAGTCGCTGTCTGTGTGACCGTCGTGGCGTACGTCCAGTGACGCGTCGCACGTTGCACGACGTCGTCGACATCCTCTTCGAGCAGTAGCCGATCCTTCACGAGATCTGCGGCAGAGGCGCGGATACGTTGCAGATAATCCTCCCGATCGCGATAGCGCTCTTCGATCGACAAGCGGGGATCACGTCGAGACTCGCGTTCCGCCTTGGTTCGCGCAAGCGGCACGTATGACCCGAGCAACGCGTAGAGCGTCGTCGGATTGCCGACGCGTTCGGCCCTGAAGTTCCACCCGGTTGTGGTCGCCAGCGGCACTGCGAGTTCGGGTACGCGGACACCGGCGACTTCGTTGCCATCCGCATCAACCCGTGGAACGAGGAAGGGCAGTGCGATGAAGCGCTCTCCGTTCATGCGTCCGGGGCCTTCGATGGTGTGCGGGTCGCTCAGGCCGGGGACAGCAGGGAAGGCGAACGCGTTCAGCTTCACGAGGCTCTGATCGCGCAGTGCCGGATAACGACTGTCGGGTGGACGCGTGCCAGAACCAGCCCACGCGTGTGCTGCCCGGAGCAGCGCGCGCATGACGTTGCCCTGCGGCATCGGGTTGGCGAGCGCCTCACCGGTGTTGCGCGTTGGTGGAAACGCCGCCTCGCCATGCTGCGTCCCGGCGAGAAGGTAGATGCGAACGTTGTCGGGCACGGTGCCGTCGCGGCTGCCATCGAGTGTCAGATGTGTCAACGCCGCAGATCGACCGAGTCCCCAGTACTCGACAGACGTGTTGGTGTAGATCACCTTCGGCGCCTGATCCGGTCGATAGCCGGCAAGGATGCCATCGCGCTTGCCGTCTGGCCCGGCCTGCTCCGCGTCGGCGAACGGGAATCGCGTTGCGGAGAACGTGTTGTACCCAGGCGCCGCGAATCGCTCGTTGAACGATCCCTGGCCGGCGCCGGCGATGTGCGGCCACACCAGGTCGAACGCGCGTCGATCCTGCTCGTCCACGTTGAAGCCGTCGTGCAGGAACTGACGCAGGAAGCGGCCGCTCTGCGATGCGCCGAAGATGTACGCGGAACGACCGCGAACCGGCATGTCTGTCCGATAGCGGAAGGCCGATGCGGCATCACGAATCGCCGCCATGCCGGCACCGGCTACCTTGGCGCCGGTCGCGGGGTAGTCGATCTCATAAAGGCGTCCAGGTTCGAAGCCATCGTCGAGCGTCAGCCGCACGCGAGAGTTCTGCAGCGTGAATCGCCACTTCTCTCGTGGCACGCGCGTCGGCGACTCCCAGAAGCGGTTGCGAACCGTCAGCGTGGCCGAGCGATCGTTCACGTCGGCGGGTGGATACGCAGGGAG
The DNA here is from genome assembly GCA_032156805.1 of Acidobacteriota bacterium. Lineage (GTDB taxonomy): Bacteria > Acidobacteriota > Vicinamibacteria > Vicinamibacterales > UBA2999 > Gp6-AA40. The sequence continues at coordinate 23,169 of JALDXQ010000034.1, read as the reverse complement.
ATCACCCGGTGCGGCCTCGGTCTGTTTCTGGTCGACGATGAACGAGAAGCGAACGCGACCTTGTATGTTGGCGTTGGGCGCATCGATGCTGACCAGCGGCCGCTGGACGTCGTGTTGCCAGCCCACCCACACGAGCGTGTACCCCTCCTTCATCAGGAAACCGTCACCGAAGTCGGCGGCGGCGGTTGGATCCTGACTCCCTCCCGCGCCACGGTTGAATCGCCCGAGCAGTCCCTTGCGCCCGCGGTTGGCGATCTCGAACAACAGGACGTCGTTGGCTCTGGCTTCCTCGACGGGTCGAAGGACGTACAGGTCCGCTGAGAAGTGTACGCGGCCATCGGCTGCTCGCGTCGCGTGGTCGAGATCGACAATCCGTGTGTTGTGCTTGTCCTTCGGATCGATCGCGAACTCGATCGTTCCGGTGAGCTTCTCGTACGGGCCGACTTGCCCGAACGCCTGGCCATCGGCAACGACGGTGCGATTCGTGATCGTGACCCTGGTGACCTCGGCGTGGGCGCTCGTCGACAGCAGCAGCGCGCACGCGATGATCGATGGAACCCAGTGTCTCAGTGCGGAACGCATCGAGGTCTCCTTTCTGAATTCAGAATTCTGAATTCACAATTGCCTATTCGAGCTTCGAGAGCTCGAACACCGTCTTGGCCATGATCGAGTTGTCGTCTTCACCGCGTCCCGCTGCCATCGTGGCGTGCAGCAGTTGCTGCACGACGGCAGTGACCGGCGCCGCCGTGACGTTCTCGGCGAGGGTGGCGATGACGTTCCGCATGTCCTTCGCGTAGAGATGCGTCTTGAACCCGGGTTTGTAGGTGCCCTTGAGTGCGCGATCGCCGTGCACTTCGAGCACGCGGCTGGAGGCGAACCCACCGAGCAGCGCTTCACGAACCTTGCCCGCGTCGACTCCGGCCTTGCGCGCCAATGCGAGTGCTTCCGCGACGACTACGAGCGTGCCGCCAATCACCATCTGGTTGCACAGTTTGCACAGCTGGCCCGCGCCTGACTCGCCAATGCGGACCACCTTCTCCGGGTTGCCCATCGCATCGAGCAGCGGCTTGACCGCGTTGAAGGCGGCGAGATCGCCACCGACCATGATCGACAGGGTGCCGGCAATGGCGCCGATGTCCCCGCCGCTGACCGGTGCGTCGAGCATCGTTGCGCCGAGCGACTTCGCGCGCTCCGCGAGGCGCCGTGCCGGGCCCGGCGCGATGCTGCTCATGTCGATGATGATCGTGCCCGGCTGTATCGCGCTGAAGACGCCGTTGGGACCTTCGAGGACCTGTTCGACCTCCGGCGAGTCGGGCACCATCGTGATGATGCGCGTCGCGCGGCGCGCAACATCGGCTGGTGACGAGGCGCGCTCGGCTCCGGCCGCAACGAGATCGTCGACAGGACCCTGGCTGCGGCTGTTGACGACGAGGGGAAATCCCTTCTTGAGAACGTTCTTGGCCATGGGCCGGCCCATGAGTCCGAGCCCGATGAATCCAACGGTTTCTGGCATGCGGGACAGTATATTGGCTCTGGCCTTTCGTCTCTGGCTGGGAGTCTTTCCTTGCCTATGACGCGTTCGCCCGCGACGCGGTGATCGAGAAGTCGTCGCCCGCTGTGTCGCGAAGCACGTAACGTAAACGGCCTCGCGGTTCACTACCTACCAGGCGCGCGAGAAACGCCGATAAACAGGGACGTGGGGTTCGGGGAGACCTGTCCCGAACGTTGAGCGTCGTAGAAGGTGAATGGGTCTCAGGTCGGCGCTACAGGCATCTGACCGAAGCGAACGCCGAAACCCTAGCAGGTGTAGGACTTAGGCGTGCGGGCCCATTGGTGGGACGCAAGCTTTGCCTTATAATGACGTTAACGAGGTCAATGTCAACGGCCTCATAACCCCAAGGCGGGCCGGATGTTCGAACGTTACACGGAACGGGCGCGACGAGTACTCTTCTTTGCCCGCTATGAGGCCAGCCAGCTCGGCAGCGTGTCGATCGAGACCGAGCACCTCCTTCTTGGATTGATCCGAGAGGGCAAAGGGCTGACGAGCCGGATTTTTGCACGCTCGCATCTGTCCCTGGAAAACATCCGCAAGGAAATCGAGGGGCGCACGGTCTTCCGCGAGAAGGTTTCGACCTCGGTCGAGATTCCGTTCAGCGCCGAGACCAAGCGAGTGCTGGGATGCGCGGCGGAGGAAGCCGATCGCCTTCTGCACAACTACATCGGGACGGAACATCTCCTGCTCGGGATCCTGCGGGAAGAGCGTAGCGTCGCCGCCTCCATCCTCATGGAGAAGGGGATGCGCCTCCACACCGTGCGTGAAGACATCGTCCAGCTCCTGAACGAGAAGACGACGCTGACCCGAGTCAAGGAGACGCCGCTGCTGGCGGAGTTCAGTCGCGACCTGACCGAAGCGGCGATGAAGAATAGCCTCGATCCGCTGGTCGGACGCGACTACGAGCTCGAGCGCGTGCAGCAGGTGCTCTGCCGCCGGACCAAGAACAACGCGGTGCTGATTGGCGAGCCCGGTGTCGGAAAGACGGCCATCGTCGAGGGACTCGCCCAGAAAGTCGTGTACGGCGATGTGCCTCACTTCCTGGCCGACAAGCGCATCCTCGCCCTCGACATCTCGCTGATCGTTGCCGGCACGAAGTACCGCGGTCAGTTCGAAGAGCGCCTGAAGGCGATCATGAAAGAGCTCACCGAGAACCCGAACATCATCGTGTTCATCGACGAGCTGCACACATTGGTTGGGGCTGGTTCGGCGGAAGGCTCGCTCGACGCCGCCAACATCCTGAAGCCGGCGCTCTCGCGCGGTGAGATCCGCTGCATCGGCGCAACGACGCCCGCCGAGTACCGCAAGTACATCGAGAAGGATCGTTCGCTCGAGCGCCGCTTCCAGGCGATCAAGGTCGATCCACCGGCCGAGAAAGAGACGATCGAGATCCTCAAGGGCGTCAAGGACCGCTACGAGCAGTTCCATCGCGTCGAGTACACGCCCGAGGCGATCGAGGCGGCCGTGTATCAGTCGAGCCGCTACATCACCGATCGCTTCCTGCCGGACAAGGCCATCGACCTCGTCGACGAAGCGGGTGCGCGCGCGAAGTTGAAGGAAGCCGGCTACAGCGACGAGTTCGGCGAAATCAACAAGAGCATTCGCGTGGCCGTCGAGCAGATGGAGAACGCGGTCTCGCAGAAGGATTTCGAGAAGGCGCAGTTCTATCGCGACCAGGAGTCGGCGGCACGTGAGAACCTGCAGCTGACGCGCGAACGGTTCGATGGCAAGGTCCGACGTGTGGTGGTCAGCAAGAGCGACATCGACGAAGTCGTGTCGAAGTGGACCGGCGTTCCGATCTCGTCGATCAACCAGGACGAGGGCGACAAACTGCTCCGCATGGAGGCCGACCTCCACAAGCGCGTGGTCAGCCAGGACAAGGCCATCTCGGCGATCTCGCGAGCGATTCGTCGTTCACGCGCGGGCTTGAAGAACCCGAATCGCCCGGTCGGCAGCTTCATCTTCCTCGGACCGACCGGCGTTGGGAAGACGGAGCTTGCACGCGCCCTGGCGAACTTCCTGTTTGGCAGCGACAACGCGCTGATTCGTTTCGACATGTCCGAGTACATGGAGAAGCACTCGGTCTCGAAGCTGATTGGTTCGCCGCCCGGATACGTGGGCCACGAAGAGGGTGGTCAGCTGACGGAGAAGGTGAAGCGGAATCCCTACTCGGTGGTGCTGCTCGACGAGATCGAGAAGGCGCACCCGGACATCTTCAACATCCTGCTGCAGGTGTTCGAGGATGGCCACCTGACCGACGGTCTCGGCAACCGGGTGAATTTCAAGAACACGATCATCATCATGACCTCGAACATCGGGGCGCGCTTCATCCAGAAGAAGGCGTCGCTCGGGTTCCAGGCCAGCGATACGACGGCGATCGACAAGAACGTCAGCGACATGGTGCTCGGCGAGGTCAAGCGCACCTTCAACCCCGAGTTCATCAACCGCATCGACGAGATCATCGTGTTCGAGGCGCTCTCCGACGACGATCTGCGGCGGATCATGGGGCTGCTGCTCGAACAGCTGAACGCCAACCTCGTCGATCGGCGCATGAAGATCTCCATCAACCGGGACGTGGTCGACTGGATCATCGACGTGACCTGCAAGGACCGTTCGTACGGCGCCCGTCCGTTGCGCCGCGCCATCCAGCGCTACGTCGAGGATCCGCTCTCGGAGGAATTGATTCGAGGGAACCTCGGGGACGGCGAGGTCGAGGTTTACATGGACGCCGGCCAGATTTCCTACCGCCCGGTGGGGGCGGGGGAGCTGGTCGCCGGACGGCGGCTCAACTAGTACGGCGGGTCTGGAGACCCGCCGCAACAAGTGGGAGCCCGGCAATTTTCTTCCCTCCAAACGCACGGACGGCCGGTTTCTTGACCCGTGTCAAGCCAACCGGCTGCCAACGCCGTCTAAAATCCAGTAAACTAAGGTGTTTCACCCTGATGCGTCAGCAGATTACCGCCTTCTTGTTTCTGGGAATCCTTGGCGTTTTCGCGACCGGTGCCTCCGCGCAGGTCGCGCCAGCGCCAACTAGCGCGCCGGCAGCCAACGCCGAAGCTCCGGCCGCTGCGCAACCGGCTGCGGCCATCGCCAAGACCGCCTGCGGGACGCCGGTCTCGGCGCCGTTCGCCCTTCCGCCGCCTGGGTCACCACCCTTCGTCTGGATCCTCCAGCCGTGCTTCAACAACCAGGGTGGGTTCTCGACCATCGAGAACGAGACCTACATGTATTACATCCAGCTGCGCACGAGCCAGACGCGTCAGAACCAGTTCGTCTGGTACGACGACACGACCGAGCAGACGATGCTGGCGGACTTCAAGCGGCTGTGGGCGACCAACTTCCTTGACGATCTCTCGATCGAGGTGACCGATCACACCTTCCCGAACGGCACCGTGGGGAAGATGGTCGTCTACCACATGGAGGAGCGCGAACGCATCAAGATCGTCGACTATCGCGACTCCGACGGCGAGAGCATCAGCATCATCAAGCGCACCGACATCGACGACAAGCTGCGTGAGCGAACCATCGAAATGCGGCTCGACTCGTTCCGCGATGACGGGACGATCCGGCGCGTGGAAGGTGTGCTGCGGGAGTTGATGGCGGAGAAGGGATTCAGCAACGCCGAAGTCGGTCACAAGATCACGCCGGTCGCTGGCGGCCCGAAACTGATCAACATCACCTTCGTCGTGGGCGAAGGGCCGAAGCTGAAGATTCGCGATGTCGAGTTCGTGGGCAACGAGGCGGTCAGCGACGGCGCCCTGCAGCGGAAGATCAAGGAGAACAAGCCGAAGAATCCCTTCTACGGCTGGATCTCCGGCGGCGGGACCTACAAGGAGGCCCTGTTCGAGGAGGACGCGGCCAAGATCGTCGAGTACTACCAGAACGAAGGGTACCCGCAGGCCCGTGTCGGTCAGCCCGAGGTGAAGACCCTCGAGGACACCAAGGACGGCAAGACGCGCTGGATCCAGTTGCGGATTCCGGTGACCGAGGGCTCGCGCTACCGCATGGGCGAGCTCCGCTTCGAGGGGAACAAGGTCGTTCGCAGCGAGGGTCTCGAGACGCTCTACAAGATCGAGCCGGGCGAGTGGTATAGCCGGAAGAAGCTGCAGGACGGAAACAAGAAGGCGCAGGAGATTTACGGCGGGGCGGGGTACATGGAGTTCACACCCTTCCCGATGCTCACCTTCAGTGACGATCCGAACCGTCCGGAACGGACGCTGGCGGCGCAGGTTCCCGCGGCGCTCGCCGAGGTCTCGGCCCCGGCCGCTCCGAATGCCAGGCCGACCGCACCAACCGTCGATGTGACGATGCGCATCGACGAGGGGCCGCAGTACTTCGTCAATCGCATCACGTTCACCGGCAACACCACGACGCGCGACAACGTGATTCGGCGTGAGATGCGGCTCGTCGAAGGCGGCATCTTCAACACCGAGGCGCTCAAGTACAGCGTCCGCCGGCTGAATCAGCTCGGATACTTCAAGGAGCTGAAAGGCGACGACCGGGACATGAAGGTCGACAAGACCCCCGGCCAGGAGAACACCGTCGACGTCACGCTCAGGTTCGAGGAACAGAACAGAAACCAGCTCACGTTCGGTGCGGGTGTCTCGCAGTACGAGGGGTTCTTCGGGCAGCTTGGCTTCCAGACCTCGAACTTCCTCGGCCGCGGGGAAAGCCTGACGCTGTCGGTGCAGGCAGGCGACCGCGCGCAGAACTATCAACTGGCGTTCACCGAGCCGTTCCTCTTCGATCGCAACATCACCGGTGGGTTCGACGTCTATAACCGGTCGCTGCAGTACATCGGCTACTACACGCAGAAGTCGCGCGGTCTGAACCTGGTGTTCGGCTTCCCGGTTGCCGACTTCACCCGCATGTTCATGAACTACTCGTTCGAGAAGGTCCGGATGACCGACCTGAACGAGGCGCTCTTCGATACGTCCTGTGTCCTGCGCCCAACCGGATGCGCGACGATCTCATCGCTCCGCGATCTGTCGCAGCTGACACCGACCCAGATCGAGGTGCTGCGACGGAACCCGTTCGTCTACGACTCGCTGCTCATCGGACAGGGCGGTGAGCGGTCGGTCAGCAAGATCACGCCGAGCATCGTCCACAACACGGTCGACAACCCGATCTTCCCGAATACCGGGAAACGTCTGACCGCATCGATCGATCTTGCGGTGCTGGGCGGCAACACGCAGTTCTACAAACCCCGGGCAGAGGCGATCTTCTTCTTCCGCCACCTGCCGAGGACATCTGTTGGCTTCCGTGCCCTGGCGGAGTTCATCTCGCCGCTCGGCAACAGTGCGAGCAGTGCGATTTGCGAGACGCCGCCGTGCGACGCCGTCCTGCCCGTCTTCGAGCGATTGTTCCTCGGTGGCGAATACAGCGTGCGTGGCTTCGACATCCGCTCCATCGGCCCGAGCGTGCCGGGGTCGTTCGTCGTGCTCGGCGGCAACAAGAGCCTGTTGTTCAACGCTGAGTACCTCATTTCCATCATGAGCCAGGTGCGAATCGTCACGTTCTTCGACGCTGGCCAGGTCAAGGATTTCGGCGAGCCGTTCTCCTGGATGGAACCGCTGCTCGAGGTGCGGGCACCAACGCCGCCCCCGATTACCGACCCGTTCGCGACGTCATCGCTGCTCGATCCGAGCCGTCCATCCGGCGTGGAGACGATCGAGATCGGTCGGACGCACGCCTTCAAGGTCTCGACCGGGGTCGAACTCCGGTTCTTCATGCCGGTGTTGAACGTGCCGTTCCGGCTGATCTACGCATGGAATCCTTCGCGCGGTGGAGTGCTGGACAACAGCCTCCAGCCGGCGAAGGACAAGGTCTTCAGATTTGCGGTGGGGACGACGTTCTGACCCCTGGCTGGCGTGAGGCGGGTCTCGAGCCCCGCCTCAGTAGTGCGTAACCTCGATGGTGTAGTTGACGCCAGCGGTGAGCTTGCCCACGTCGTTCACCCACACGCAGAATCGGCCGGTCGACTGGGCAGTGCCGGTCACCATGGTGTTGAGCGTGGCGGCGGTGTTGCTGAGGAGAATCGCGCAAGCCAAACCGTTGAAGGTGCCGAGACTGACACCGATGACGGCAGCCTGGTCGGAAAGCGTTTTGACCTGCGCCGTGACTGTGCCGGCCCGGTCGACGGTGAATTCATGAGTGCGGGCACCGTTGACGTTCAGCGTCTCACTGAAGCTTTGCGTGATCTGAACGGGCGAAGGCTGGGTTGGAGTATCGGGCAAATCATTGTTGGAGCTGCATCCCGCCAGCGTCATCGCGGCAAGCAGCATCACGGGTGCAACGAAGTAGCGCATCAACAGGCAAGTCTCCTGGGCAAGGCGGCGGGCTTGGAACCATCTTACTTGGCGTGGCTTGGTTGAGTAAAATTCTAGGGCTTCAGTCAGCGAAAGGACCGAGAGTAATGAGAGTGTTGGCCTCCGTTCTGGCGTTCAGTGCGATGCTCGCTGCTGGTGCAGCGTATGCTCAGGCTCCCGCGGCTGCGCCGCAGGCTCCCGCCCCGAAACCGACTCCGGCGCCGGCGACCCAGAAGCCCGCGCCACCCGCCGCTGCGGCTCCGGCGGAGCTGAAGCCCCGCTTCCAGGAGGGCATGAAGTACGCCTACGTGAACGTGCAGATGGTTGCGGCGGCATCCGTGGAAGGCAAGGTAGCGGCCGAGAAGATCAAGGTGCTGCAGGAGCAGAAGTCGCGCGAGCTGCAGGAGAAGAACAAGTCGCTGCAGGGCGATCAGCAGAAGCTCGAGCAGGGCGGCAGCGTGTTGAGCGACTCGGCGCGCGCGCAGTTGCAAGCCAACATCGAACGTCAGCAGCGCGACCTGCAGCGTTTCACCGAAGACGCACAGCAGGACGTGCAGCAGCTCGCCGAGCAGGTCGAGGGCGAGTTCAACCGGAAGCTGACACCGATTATCGACAGAGTCGCCAAGCAGAAGGGCGTGCACTTCGTGTTCAACGCGGCGCAGAGCGGACTCATCTGGGCAGAACCGGGCATGGACCTGACCGCCGAGGTGATTCAGGCATTTGATACGCCCGCCGCCGCGGCACCGGCACCGGCACCGGCTCCGACCGCGGCGCCGAAGTAACACGGGCCCTCAGGCCAGTCCTTTGCAGAACGGAGAAGGGTGAACGACAGTTCGTCGCACTCGAATCAGGTGAATCACGGTCTGGACGTGCCGGGACTGCTCGGGCGCGTCTATTACCGCTACCCCTCATATCTCCTCGACGTCATCACCGAGCACGAGTCAGGCCGTCGCCTCGTGGCGGTGAAGAACGTCACGGTCGGCGAGGAGTTCTTCCAGGGACACTTTCCGGGCTCGCCGCTGATGCCCGCGGTGTTGACGGTCGAGGCGTTGACGCAGACCGCTGCGGTCATGCTGCTCGACCGCGCCAAGGCGCCGATGACTGCGCACGTCTCGCTGCGCGGCGTCGACAGCGCCAAGTTCCGCCGCAGTGTCGTTCCCGGCGATCGCCTTCGACTGGAGGTCACGCTGCGCCGCGCGCGGCCGCGCCTGGCGCGCGTCCAGGCGGTGGCGTACGTAGACGATCAGGTCGTTGCCGAGGCCGAACTGCTGCTGGCGATCGAGGCCGGCGGGGCAGCCATCGATCCGACGGCGCACGTCGACCCGGCAGCGCAAATCGGAGCGGGGACCACGATCGGTCCGCACTGTGTAATTGGACCAGAGGTTCGCATCGGGACGCACTGCCGGATCGGCTCGTCGGTCGTCATCGACGGCCGTACCGAGATCGGCGATGAAACGCAGATCTTCCCGATGGCATCGATCGGACTGGCACCGCAGGATCTCAAGTATCGCGGTGAGGCGACCGCGCTGCGCATCGGGCGGCGGAATATCTTCCGTGAGTTCGTCACCATCAACCGCGGCACGGCGGGTGGCGGCGGCGCCACGACGATCGGCAACGACAACCTGTTCATGGCCTACGTCCACGTGGCGCACGACTGTCGCGTTGGCAGCGGAACGATCTTCGGTCCCCACGCTACGCTTGGCGGCCACGTCGGTGTCGAGGACTTCGCCAACGTCAGTGCCGGTTCTGCAGTGCACCAGTTCTGCCGCGTGGGCCGGTATGGATTCATCGGTGGATATTCGGTCGTGACGAAAGATGCGCTCCCATTCGGGCGCACGATCGGCAGCCGCCCGGCGCGGGTGTTCGGCGTCAACTCGATTGGGCTGTCACGCCGTGGCTTCACGCCCGACACGATCGGGCAGCTGAAGCTGGCCTACCGGTATCTGATGCAATCGAAGCTCAATACCACGCAGGCATTGGCGCAGATCGAGCAGGACGAGTCGCTGTCGGCGCCGGAGGTCCGTTACCTGGTGGAGTTCATTCGCACATCTCAACGCGGGGTCATTCTCAGGAAGCCGACGCGGCGGGCGGAAGAACTCGTAGCGGATGAGTAGTACGTGACGCTGGGCTTGATCGCTGGCAACGGCAGGTTCCCGTTTCTCGTTCTCGACGCCGCGCGCGCGCTGGGCCACGATGTCACCATCGTGGCAGTCAAAGAGGAGGCGTTCTCCGAGCTCAATGACGCCGCCAAACGACACGGCGCATCGATTCATTGGATCTCGCTGGGACAATTGGGCACGTGCATTCGCCTGCTGCACGAGGCGGGCGTGACGCGAGCGGTGATGGCCGGGCAGGTCAAGCACACGAAGATATTCGGCGGCATCATTCCCGACCTCACCTTCATCTCGGTGCTGAAGAAGCTGACGTCCCGCAACACCGACGGACTGATTGGAGCGGTTGCCGGAGTGATGGGGGAGCACGGGATCGAGTTGATCGATTCGACGACCCTGCTGACGCCATTGCTCGCGAGACCAGGAGTGCTCACTCGACGGGCGCCCTCCGATGAGGAGTTGCGTGATTTCGAGTTCGGCTACCGCATGGCCGATGTCATCGCCGGGCTCGACATCGGTCAGACGATTGCGGTCAAGCACCAGGCGGTCGTGGCCGTTGAAGCGATGGAAGGCACGGATGAAGTGATCGGCCGTGCGGGCCACCTCGCCGGACCGGGCGTGCGCATCGTCAAGGTGGCCAAACCGAAGCAGGATATGCGCTTCGATGTACCGGTGGTGGGCTTCGCCACGGTCGAGGCAATGCGAGTCGCTGGCGCCACCGCGCTGTCGATCGATGCCGGGAAGACGCTCGTGCTCGACGGCAAGGCGTTCTTTGCGTCGGCCAACGAGGCGGGCATCACCATCATCGGGCGTGACGCGCCCGCGACAGCATGAGCACGCCGCTTCGGGTTGCGGTCATTGGTGTCGGCCACCTCGGTCAGCACCACGCCCGCCTGCTGGCGTCGATGCCCGATGTGCACCTGGTCGGCGTCGTGGACACCAAGCCTGGCCGGGCCGAAGAAGTGGGATCGAAGTACGGCGTTCCCGGGTTGACGCAACTGTCCGATCTGCCACTTGAAGGACTGGCAGCTGCGACGATTGCCGTGCCGACCGTGTCTCATCTCGACGTCGCGCTGCCGCTGATCGATCGCGGCATTGCTGTGCTCGTGGAGAAACCGCTGGCATCATCGATCGCCGAGGCGGATCGCCTGATTGAGGCCGCCGCCCGACGCGACGTTGTGCTTGCTGCCGGACACACCGAGCGCTTCAATCCTGCCGTCGTCGCGGCTTTGCCACTTGTCTCGAGTCCACGATTCATCGAGATCCATCGCCTCGGGACGTTTCCGGAGCGGAGCCTCGACATCGACGTCGTGTTCGATCTGATGATTCACGATCTGGATTTGCTGCTGGCTGCGGTGAAGTCGGACGTCACGTCGATTGAGGCGATCGGTGTGAACGTCCTCACGCCTCGCACTGACATTGCCAACGTTCGTCTACGGTTCGCGTCAGGTTGCATCGCGAACGTGACCGCCAGTCGAATCAGCCGCGAGAGGGTCCGGAAGGTGCGGTTCTTTCAGAAGGCGTCGTACCTGTCAATTGACTACGCCTCGCAGGAAGTGGAGATCTATCGATTGGTCGCGCAGAACGGCCGGCCGGTGATCGAAGGAGGCAAACTCGATGTGGTGCGCGACGAGCCTCTGCACGCCGAACTGGCTGACTTCGCTGCTGCGGTGCGCCATCGCCGCGAGCCAGGGGTGAGTGGACGGGCCGGACGCGAAGCGCTGGAGCTGGCCACCAGGGTGGCTGACGCGATGGCAAGTGCGGTGTGATGAAGCAACAACGGGTCCGGCTGAAGCCGGACACGACGCTGAGATTCCGGACACGACGCTGAGATGACTACAGTGAGTGCGTTCGACGTTTATGCCGATCGGATCAATCAGGGTCAGCGACTGACCGCCGATGAGATCCGTGAGTTATCCGGGACTCCCGACATCCTCTCGCTCGGCATGCTGGCCGATACCGTCCGACGCCGGCTGCACGAGACGCGCGTCACCTTCCTGCGTGTGGCCGAGGTGACATTCGACAACCAGGCGGCATTGAGTGGAATGGCGGCCGGTCGCGAAATTCGACTGACAGGATCACCAGCGACGCTCGATGCAAGTGTCGCGGCGGTTGAAGCGGCAAGAACGGTCGCCGGCGACCGGAAGGTGTCCGCCTTCTCATGGGCTGACATCGATCGATGGTCAGCCGGATCGTCGACAGGACAGGTGCTCGCACGGCTCAAGCAGGCAGGCCTCGATGCAATCGTGGATCTGCCTCTCGACACCATCGATAACCCACGTCACGCAGTGGAGAGCTTGAAGGACGCCGGCTTCAGGCAGTTGCGGCTCACGGTCGGCAAGGCGCCGGCGGATGCGCGGACGGCGCTGTTGATTCGCGCGTCGGAACTGCAGGACGCCTCCGGAGCGATCCATTCGCTCAACCCGCTTCCCTTGGCGCTGAGCGCGTTCAGGCCGACCACCGGGTACGAAGACGTGAAGATGGTAGCCATCGCGCGGCTGGCGGCGCCAACTGTGTCGTCGATTCAGGTCGACTGGCCACGTTACGGGCCGAAGCTCGCCCAGGTTGCGTTGACTTTCGGCGCCGACGATGTGGATGGTGTGTCGGCATCGGATGATGCTCCCGAGGGCCGGCGCCGGGCAGCGCGCGCCGAGATCGAACGCAACATCGAAGTGGCCGGGTTGATTCCCGTCGAGCGTGACGGCTGGTTCAGGCCCGTTTGATGTCGCAAGTCCGCATGGGCGCGGTGGGATATCTCAACGCGCGGCCCCTCACCTGGGCTCTCGATGCGCAGCCGGATCGCTGGCGCGTGAGATACGACGTCCCGTCGGTCTGCGCGGCGCTGCTGCACCAGGGCGATGTCGATCTGGGGCTGATTCCTTCGATCGAGTACCTGCACACTGACAGCTACCGGTTCGTTCCCGGTGTGGGTATCGGATCTCGCGGGAAAGTGGCCTCGGTCGCGTTGTACACGCGCATGGAGATCGGATCGGTTCGCAGGATCGCGCTCGACACGAGCTCGCGCACGTCGGTCACCCTGATTCAGGTGCTTTGCCGTCATCAGTTCCGCATCAACCCCGACTTTGTCCTTCATGGCCCCGATCTCGCCGCGATGACGTCGCTCTGCGATGCTGGTCTCCTGATCGGTGACCCGGCGTTCGATGCCGATCATGAATCGCTCGGGCTGCAGAAGATCGATCTGGGCGAGGTGTGGACGCAGATGACCGGGCTGCCGTTTATCTACGCCGCGTGGACTGGCCGGCCGGCCGCCGTCAGCGATGGTGTCGTGCAGGCATTGCAGCAGGCGCAGGCGGAGGGTGTCGCCGCGCGAGAGGCAATCGCGGCAGAGTATGGCGCCGGGGATGCGGCGCGCGCCGCCCGTGCCGCGATATACCTAAGGGATAATGTGAAGTACGGCCTCGGCGCTGACGAAGCGGCCGGACTGCAGTTATTTCTCGACTACGCCGCCGACATGGGGCTGGCGCCCCGGCGACGTAAGCTGGAGTTCTTCTGAGCATGGTCGATTCGATCGTTGCGAAGGTGAGGGATGGCGGCCGCGTCTCGGCGGAGGAGGCGCTCGCGCTCTACCACCATGCGCCCACGCACGTGCTCGGCCGCCTGGCTGACTCCATCCGGTTGCGTAAGCATCCGGAACGGGTCGTGACCTACATCATCGACCGCAACGTCAACTACACCAACATCTGCGTTGCACGCTGCAACTTCTGTGCGTTCTATCGTCCGGTTGGATCGGGCGAGGGCTATGTGCTCGGGTTCGAGGAGATCTTTCAGAAGATCGACGAGACCATCGCGGTCGGTGGCAACCAGTTGCTGCTCCAGGGTGGACACAATCCTGATCTCCCGATTCAGTGGTACGAAGATCTCTTTCGTGGCGTGAAGACTCGCTATCCCAACTTCAAGTTGCATGCGCTTTCACCGCCGGAGGTCCTGCACATCTCCAGGCTGAATCAGATCCCGACGTCGCAGGTGATCGAGCGGCTCGTGGCGGCTGGACTGGACAGCATTCCCGGCGGCGGTGCCGAGATTCTCGTCGACCGCGTGCGCAAGCTGCTGAACTGCTACAGCAAGGCGACCTCGGACGAGTGGATCGGGATCATGCGGCAGGCGCATCAGGCCGGACTGCGCACGACCGCGACGATGATGTACGGCACGGTCGAGACGGATGAGGAGCGCATCGAGCACATGATGCGGCTGCGCGACCTGCAGGACGAGACCGGCGGCTTCACCGCCTTCATCACGTGGAGCTATCAGCCCGAGCACACAGAGCACGGCGGCTTCGAGGAAACCGGCGTCGACTATCTCCGGACGCTGGCGCTGTCGCGCATCGTGCTCGACAACTTCGACAATCTGCAGGCGTCGTGGGTCACGCAGGGCGGCAAGGTCGGGCAACTGAGCCTTGCGTACGGCGCCAATGACATGGGCAGTGTGATGATCGAAGAGAACGTCGTGCGAGCCGCCGGCGCCGCCTACTGCATGGACGAGCTCGAGATCGTGGTCAACATCGAGGATGCCGGGTTCCTGCCCAAGCGGCGCAACATGCACTACGAGATTCTCGGCGATCCGATCTTCCGTGAGCGCGAAGTCCCGCGCATGCTGGCGCTCGCCACCGCGCGCGCCGACGGCGACAGCTCGGTTCCGGACGAGTTGAAGAACTACGAGGCCAGGAGCCGTCACGGCAAACAGCTTCGGCTGGGGCAGTGACACGGTTTTCCGCCGAATGGGTCCTGCCGATCTCGGATGCTCCGATCGGCAGGGGAGCCGTCGCGATAGAGGGTGGCCGGATCGTGTCGGTCGGCGTCAGCGATGGCAGCGAGGACATCGCGCTTGGTCGCGTAGCCGTGCTGCCGGGACTCGTGAACGCTCACACCCATCTCGAACTCTCATATCTGCACGGCCGCATTCCCCCTGCGCCCAGCTTCCTCGAGTGGGTGCGCCCAATGCTCGCAGCCAGGAGCGAGCGTGCTGGCATCGACGAACAAGCCGTCCTCAGCGCAGCCGCGGATGCCATCCGGCGCGCGCGCCTCACTGGAACAGCGCTCTTCGGTGATGTGAGCAACACGCTGTCGGCCGTGGCGCTGCTGCGCAAGGCCGGGATGGCCGCGTGTGTCTTTCACGAACTGATCGGGTTTCGAGGAGTCGACGCCAACGAGCAGGTGGCTGCCGCACGGCGTGCCATCGATGCGTTGTCGGCGACAGACGATGTTCGACTGAGCCTTGCTCCGCACGCACCGTATTCGGTCTCGCCGGCATTGTTCTCGGCGATTCGCCGCGATCTCGACGAGCATGGGACGCGTCTGGTGTCGACGGTACACCTGGGCGAGTCTCCTGAAGAGGTCGAGTTGCTGAAGAAGGGCACCGGGCCGTGGCGGGCGTTGCTCGAGGACATTGGCGTCTGGAACGAGACGTGGCAAGTGCCCGCATGCTCTCCTGTCGAGTACCTGTCCGACCTTGGCTTTCTTCAAAACTCGGTGCTTGCCGTTCATGGCGTACAGCTGGAGGGAAGCGATCTGTCCCGGTTGCGAACGCTCGGCGTCACCGTCGTGTCGTGTCCCCGGAGCAACCGATACGTCGGCGTCGGCTCACCGCCTCTCGAAGCGTTCTACGCGATGGATCTCGACGTCGCATTGGGCACCGACAGTCTCGCCAGCGTGGACGATCTGAACATGTTCAGCGAGCTTGCCGAGGCGCGACGCATCGCCCCCAGGGTTCCGGCGCGCGCGCTCCTGCACAGCGCCACGCTGACGGGCGCGACGGCGCTCGGATTCGGCGATGACTACGGCAGCATCGAGCCAGGTAAGCGGGCCGCGCTCATCGCGGTGCGCGTACCGGAAGGCGTGAACGATGTGGAAGAATACCTGGTGTCGGGAGGAGAGCCGGTACGCCTCTCGTGGCTCGCGGACGCATGCACAAACTAGGAACCTACCTGTCGTTCGTGCGATTCAGTCACTCGGTGTTCGCGTTGCCGTTTGCGCTGACCGGCGCGTTGCTGGCGTGGCGTGAGCAGCCGTTTTCGTGGTGGCAGGTTGTCTGGATTGTCGTCTGCATGGTCAGCGCTCGCAGCGCCGCGATGGGCTTCAATCGCCTGGTGGACGCGAAGATGGACGGCCTCAACCCGCGCACCGCGATGCGGGAGATACCGAGAGGCGTGCTCTCGAAGCCGGAAGCCACGGTGTTCGTGATCGTGACATCGGCGGTGTTCATCTTCGCGGCGTCGCGGTTGTCGACGCTGTGCCTGGCGCTGTCGCCGGTCGCGCTGGCGATTGTCTTCTGGTACTCGCTGGCCAAACGGTTCACCACGTACACGCAGTTGTTTCTCGGCCTCGCTCTGGCTGTTGCGCCCGTTGGCGGATGGATCGCGGCCGGGGGTGGCGCAGGCGCCGAACCATGGCTCCTCGGCCTGGCCATCGGGTTGTGGGTTGGCGGATTCGACGTCCTGTATGCGTGCCAGGACGTGGACTTCGATCGCGGCCATGGTCTGCGCTCGATTCCAGCGACGTTTGGTGTGACCAACGCAATTCGGATCTCGCGCCTGATGCACGTGATGACGGTCATTGCCATGACCGCGTTGTGGTGGGCGGCACACCTTCCAGCGCTGTATCTCGCCGGCGTTGCGATCGTCGGCGCGCTGCTGATTTACGAACAGTCGCTCGTCAGCGCGGATGATCTGTCGCAGGTAAAGAGGGCGTTCGATCTGAACGGGTGGGTCGGGATCGTGTACTTCGGCGCGACCGCACTGGCTCTGTATCTTGGATAGACCACGAAGGCCACGAAGAACACGAAGGAACGACAGCGTGCCGCACTCGCTCCCACCCGCACGTAGTGCGGGTGATTCGCCATACCGAGCGCTCGCTATTGATTTCCTATCTTCGCGATCTTTGTACTCTTCGTGACCTTCGTGTTCTTCGTGGTTTATAGCATTGGCTAATCTGGCCCCAGACAAGACACCTGATCGCATTGCCGGGATGTTCGATGCGATCGCGCCGCGATACGACCTGCTGAATCACCTCCTCAGCATGGGTATCGACAAGCGCTGGCGCACGCGCATGATCGCCTCGCTCCAGCTCACGGGGCGCGAGACGCTCATCGACGTGTGCACGGGCACCGCCGATGTCGCGCTTGAGGCGCGTCGTGGGGCGCGTGAGGGTGCGACGGGGTGTGCCGCGCGTGTCCTCGGTGTCGATTTCGCCGGTGCGATGCTGGCACTTGGCCTGCGAAAGGTGCGCGACGCCGGCGAGCAGCGCCACATTGCCCTCGTGCGCGGTGATGCGATGCGCATTCCGGCCCCGGACGGCATCGGCGACGCGGCCGCGGTGGCCTTTGGCGTTCGAAACGTGGCGAAGACCGACGTGGCGTGCCGGGAATTGGCGCGTGTGCTGCGCCCTGGCGGGCGGCTGGCGATTCTCGAGTTCAGCGTGCCGCGCATCCCGGGGCTGGCGGCGCTGTATCGGTTCTATTTCAGCCACGTGCTGCCGCGTATCGGCCGAGTAATCTCTGGCCACTCCGGGGCGTATTCGTACCTGCCGGCGTCAGTGGGCGCCTTTCCGCCGCCTGATGAGTTCGTGACACTCCTGAGACAATCGGGCTTCTCGGACGTCCGCGCCGTCCCGCTGACCTTTGGAATCGTCTACCTGTATGCGGCGGTCAGAGAAGAGCCGACAAACAGGTAGAGGACGCCAGGGTACTGCCGTGATAGCGAACGCAGCGCGCCTGGCTGGTTGGTATAATTTGCTCTCAGGTTATTGATACACTTCGACTTCGACGATCGGTACCAGGATGAGCTCGTGGTCGGTAGCGCCCTCTCCAAAAGAGATGGCGTGCTACTGTCAGTGCTCTTCCACGTCTTCGTGATCCTCTGGTTCCAGTTCGGACCCAATCTCCACCTCTTTGAAGCCACCCCGGAAGAACTCGAAACGAGGCGCCAGGAACTCCTTCGTCTTCAGGAACGCGAGCGCGACGATCGACGCTTTGTCTTCGTGCAGCCCAGGGTCGATCTGGAGGCCGAAAAACCCCGGCCGCGGGCGGACCTGTCCGACGCCAATCGACAGTCACAGGCGCCGCTGCGAGCCAAGGAGCCCGAGAACCCACAGCCGTTCTCGCAAGGCAATTCGCCGGAGCGAGTCGAGGCGGCGCCGCAGGAGCAGGCGCGCGGACCTGAGACGCCTGTGAAACCGGACACGCAACCACCCCAGCCAGAGCCACAGGAACAGATCGCACGCACGCTTCCACCGGCCGATACCGGAGCGCGGCGCGCGCCGAGTACCTCTCGTCCGGCGCCCGGCGCCCTGGGCGACGCGCTCAAGAACCTCGAGCGCTACGTGCAGAACGAGACGTTCCACAACCCGCAGGGCGGGCTGACCGATCCGGGCGCGACGATCCAGTTCGATACCAAGGGAGTGGAATTCGGACCGTGGCTGCGCCGATTCATCGCGCAGGTGCGTCGCAACTGGTTCGTGCCGTACGCGGCCATGACCTTCCGCGGCCGCGTCGTGCTGCAGTTCAACATTCACAAGAGCGGGCAGATCACCGATATCTCCGTCGTGGGGCCTTCGGACATCAATGCGTTCAACCTTGCGGCCAACAACGCCATCCTTGGTTCGAACCCGACCGAACCGCTGCCGCCCGAATATCCCGAGCCAAAAGCGTTCTTCACGGTCACGTTCTACTACAACGAAAACCCACCGAACTAACGCCGAAGCAGGACGCGCGTGCCGACCAGGAGCCAGCAGTTTGGCCTCATCGTTCTCCTCGTGGCACTCGTGGTTTATGTCTTCGTGAAGATGACGTGAACCGGGTCTTCGCCGTGCTCGGTCCCACCGCGTCGGGAAAGAGCACCCTCAGCCTGGCGCTTGCCGCCGCGTTCGGCGGCGAGATCATCAACTGTGATTCGACTGCCGTCTATCGCGGGTTCGATATCGGGACCGACAAGCTCGCCATCGACGAACGGCGCGGTATCCCGCATCACCTCATCGACATCGCCGATCCCACCGAGGTCTACAAGGCAGCACGATTTGCCGAGGACGCCGAGCGGGCGATTCGTGGTATTCACAGCCGGGGACGACTACCGATCCTGGTCGGGGGTACGGGTTTTTACTACCGTGCGTTGACGCGAGGCCTGTTTCCGGGCCCGGGCGCCGACGAGAAGTTGCGGGCACGCCTCGACAGGGTCGCTGATCGAAAAGGACCGGAGCGCCTGCACCGGCTGCTGCAGTCAGTGGATCCCGAATCAGCACATCGGATCATGCCCAGGGATCAGAAGCGCCTCGTGCGAGCGTTGGAAGTGTATTTTTCGACCGGGCATCCACTCAGCGCGCATTTTGCGGCCACGCGCTCGCTCATTGCCGACTGCGAGGTGATCTCGATTGCCCTGAGGCTGCCGGCCGCCTTGACGGCGGAGCGCGTAGCGCGCCGCGTCGAGCAACAGTTCGCGCGCGGGATCGTGGATGAGGTGCGAGGGTTGCTGGCGAGCGGTATTCCCGCCGATGCACGCCCCTTCGGCGGCCTGGTCTACCGTCAGGTGATGGAGATGCTGCGCGGAGTGCGAGACGATCGTGCGACGCGCGCACTCATCGTCCAGGAGAACCGACGATACGCGCGGCGACAGTTGATCTGGTTTCGGAAAGAGCCTAACCTTATCTGGTTCGAGGGGCCGGGCGAGCGCCCGGAGACCGTGCAGCGCGTAATCGATACGCTCGCAGCTCGGGGTCTGAGCAGGCAAGGAGACGCTCCCTGATGTCCCAGGTCACTGAATCACGCGCTTCGTCCGCCACGCAGCCGAACATCCAGGACACGTTCCTCAACAGCGCGCGGCGCGAGCGGGCGGTCGTGACGATCCATCTCATGGACGGACGCTACTTCGAGGCCCGTATCAAGAACTTCGACAAGTTCGTCGTCGTCTTCGACGTCGACGGCCGGGATCATCTGGCGTTCAAGCACGCCATCGCGACCATCGAGACATCGCTCACCTGACTCTCTTTCCACGCGTCGTCCTGATCGTGCTCGATAGCGTCGGTTGCGGTGAACTGCCGGACGCTGCCGCTTACGGCGATCAAGGTAGCAATACTCTCGGCAACATCGCCCGCCAGGTTTCGCTGCGGATTCCGCATCTGCGATCGCTGGGCCTTGGCCAGGTGGTCGACCTCGGGAATGGCGATCGCGGTCGGGCGCGGTCGGCGTTCGGCCGGATGGCGGAATCGTCGGCGGGGAAGGACTCGGTCACCGGGCACTGGGAGATGATGGGGATCGTGCTCGATCGCCCGTTCGCGACGTTTCCCAGCGGTTTTCCTCCCGAGATCATCAGGACGTTCGAGGAACGCATCGGTCGTCGATCGATCGGCAACGTGGTGGCATCGGGCACCGAGATCATCGAGCGGCTCGGCGCCGAGCACGTGCGGACCGGCAGCCCGATCGTGTACACGTCAGCCGACAGTGTGTTCCAGGTCGCCGCTCACGAAGACGTGATTCCCGTCAACGAGCTGTACCGGATGTGCGAGATCGCCTTCGAGATCGTTGGCCCATTGAACGTCGGCCGGGTGATTGCGCGGCCGTTCGTTGGATCGGACGGCGCTTTCATCCGCACGGCGAATCGGCACGACTACGCGTTGACACCCCCTGGAGATACGCTCCTCGATCTCCTCGCCAGCCACGGCATCCCTGTGATATCGATTGGCAAAGTGAGAGATCTGTTCGGCGGCCGAGGCATTACGCGTGCGGTTCCTGCCCGCAGTGACAGCGAAGGGTTGGACCAGGTGCTGGATGTCATACGCTCGAAGCGTGCTGGCCTCGTGTTCGTGAACCTGGTGGATTTCGACACGCTGTACGGACACCGCAATGACGTCGAGGGGTACGCCCGCAACCTCGAGCGCTTCGACGAACGGCTTGGCGAGGTGTTGAAGGCGTTGCGGGAGTCGGACCTTCTGATCATCACTGCCGATCACGGCAACGATCCCACGACGCCAAGCACCGATCACTCGCGTGAGTACGTGCCGATTCTCCTGGCCGGCGCGGGCGTGCGCGCCGGGGTGGACATCGGAACCCGCCGTACCTTTGCCGATCTCGGGCAGACTCTCGCCGCCAATTTCGGTGTCGGTCCGCTTGCCAGCGGCACCAGTTTCCTGGAGGAGATTGTTGTCGAGCATTCGTGAGGCTCTCGAGCAGCGTGAGCGCGAAACGCTCGCCCCGCAAGCAGCCAAGAGTGCCGAATCGCGCGGACGGCTCACCAGCGAGCAGGAAGACGATGTCCGGCCGGCGTTCCAGCACGATCGGGATCGCATCATTCACTCCAAGGCGTTTCGCCGGCTGAAGCACAAGACGCAGGTCTTCTTCGCGCCGGAGGGCGATCACTACCGCACGCGGCTCACGCACACACTGGAGGTGTCGCAGATTGCGCGCACCATCGCGAAGGTGCTTCGTCTCCACGAAGAGCTGACCGAGTCGATCGCGCTCGGGCACGACCTTGGTCATACGCCGTTCGGACATGCTGGCGAGCGGGTACTCGACGCGCTCGTGCCCGGGGGCTTCCGGCACTACGAGCAAAGCCTGCGCGTCGTCGACGTCCTGGAGAATGACGGCAAGGGACTGAACCTCACCTGGGAGGTTCGCGACGGCATCGGGCGGCATTCGAAAGGCAAGGAAGGTTCGCCAGTCGGTCTCGATCCCGCAAAGCGCGCGGCCACGCTGGAAGGTCAGATCATGCGAGTGGCCGACCTCATCGCCTACGTGAATCACGATATCGACGATGCCGTGCGCGCGAACGTGATGCACGAGAGCGACCTGCCGCACGACGCGGTCGAGGTACTGGGCAGGACCTCGTCCGCCCGGATCGCCCGGATGGTCAAGGATGTCGTGACTGAAACGCAGAACGGCGACCTGACCGACATCCGGATGAGCGATACGGTCCTGTCGGCCACGCTCAGGATGCGCGCGTTTCTCTTCGAGGCCGTGTACGAGAACGAAGTCGCCACGGCCGAATTCAAGAAGGCGACCGGGATTCTCGGCGGGCTCTGGGAGCGGGTGCGAGAGCGCCCGGCGGACCTGCTCGACGAGCGGATCGTGGCCAGCGAAGGACTGGACGTGGCGGCGCGCGACTTTCTTGCCGGGATGAGCGACCGGTTCGCCGTTTCCCTCTACGAACGCCTGTTCATTCCCAAGCCCTGGGTGGGTCCGATGGCCTGGAATCAGCTATAATTGAAGGTCGCCTGTCGCACGATTTTCGCGAGAGGTGTACCGGTCATGCAGCTGGATCTCACCCGGTATCGTCAGCCCGTCACCCAGTTCGTCCGGACGTTTCCGCCCACCGAGATGGCGCAGGAAGGCGAGGCGTACCGGGTCGTGGCCCCCGTCCAGGTGGATCTCGAGATTCACAAGGACAAGGACCGCTTTCGTCTGGTGGGCACAGTGCGTACCGAGTTGGAACTATCCTGCGGCCGGTGTCTCGAGCCGTACAGACTGCCTTTTGAGGGGGCGATCGACGTTCGGTATCTGCCGGCTTCAGAGATGTCGGTGGAGGACGAGCGAGAGGTTGCGGAAGAGGATCTCGACACCAGCTACTACCGGGACGATCAGATCGATCTGAACGAGCTGCTGCGGGAACAGTTCTACCTCGCGCTGCCGATGAAGCCGCTGTGCCGCGAGGAATGCGCTGGGCTTTGTTCGAAGTGCGGGACGAACCTCAATACGGGGACGTGCCAGTGCACGTCGCAATGGGAAGACCCGCGGCTCGCGCCGCTCAAAGGACTGAAGTGACACCGCACGCGGTGTCTTAGAGACCGACTAGCTACCATGCCGAATCCAAAACGCAGACACTCCAAGACCCGCACCGCGAAGCGACGCACGCATGACGCTCTGCGCAGTGCGACCACGGGCCTCTGTCCGCAGTGCCAGGAGCCCAAGGCGCCGCATCGCATCTGCCCGCATTGCGGGTACTACAACTCGCGACCGGTCCGGGCCGTCGACGAAGAGTAGTAAGGACGCAGGACGCTGCCGATCCGTATAGCCGTCGACGCCATGGGCGGTGACCATGCGCCGTCTGTCGTTGTCGACGGTGCCGTGGCTGCGGCACGCCACCTCGACGCCGCGATCGCGCTCGTCGGCCAGACCGCCCCGATCGAACGAGCCCTGAGTGCGCATCCCGACTGGCAGTCGCTCGGCATCGAGATCGTCGAGGCACCCGAGGTCATCGAGA
>JALDXQ010000033.1:0-47677 GCA_032156805.1 Acidobacteriota bacterium | reverse complement strand
CAGCGGGATCGGACCAGGCACGGAGTCGACATTGATGCCGACGAGCCCGCTCCATTCCTTTGCGGAAGCGCCAGACCAGAAATGCACCCGCCGACCTGACACCTCTCCGGTCAGCTCAACGAGATCGTGAGTCGAGATGACGGCGATCAACGTCACCCCTCCCGGTTTCATGGACGCGGGAGCGTCCACGACGGTGAGAGACAACGGGATGGGTTGAGCGGAGACACCGACGCCCGCGGTAAAGGACAGCAATACCGTTAGAACGGCACCAAAACACCACAAACCGGCTCGGAGAACAGGCATTGGGCTTGCTACCTCCAGAGTAGCGCGATCAGAGTGTCGGCGGAAGGGCTGGCGACCTGCACTCGTTCTCCCGATAAATCGGCCCGGAGGAACGTCCATGAAGTTGCGTCTCCTGTTCGCGAGTCTGTTCTCGATAGCGGTCACGGCGTTGGTGCACGCCGATACGCTCGTGTTGAACGATGGCCGGCGATTGCAGGGTGAGCTCCTTGGCGTGTACGGCCGCGAGATCGAGTTCGAGGAACGTGGCGGTGGCCGAAGGCGCACGATACGCATCTCTCGTGATGAGGTGGAGCGGATTGAATTCACCCGTCGCGGAAACGATGAGCGCGAGGCGCCAATCGGTGGACCTGCCCGAGGCATGCGCGAGCGCCAGGTCGTCGTGGACGCGCGCGAGCCGTTGACCGATACCGGAATCGACGTACGTGCCGGTCAGCAGATCTACTTTTCGTCTCAGGGCGAGACGCGGTGGGGCCGCGATCGCCGCGACGGCGCGGATGGCGAACGCAACTCGCCGCTCAATCCCAACCGTCCGCTTCCCGATCGTCCGGCAGCCGCACTGATCGGTCGCATTGGCGACCGCAATCAGTTCTTCTTCATCGGCGGAGATACCGGTCCGTTCCGCGCTCGCGATTCCGGCCGGCTCTATCTCGGTATCAACGACGACGTGCTGACGGACAACTCAGGCAACTTGAGAGTTACTGTCTCGTTCTGATCGCTTGAGTGCGGGCCTCCTTTTAAGCCCGCCAGGAGCCGCCGGGTCTGCAGACCCGGCCTGCACTCCGCACGGAAGTTCTTCTTTCGCGCCGATCCCGCCCGTATGGGTGATGATTGCAGTCGCCGGCATCAGCGACGATTGCGTCATGCTCAATGAACTCTCGACCCAAATGGCCGATGCGGTAGACGCGGTCGCCGCGTCGGTTGTCCAGGTGCAGGGCCGCCGCCGGCCAGCCAGCGGTCTGGTCCACTCCGACGGCGTCGTCCTCACCACGATGCGCGCAATCGGCAGCGATGATGGCCTCAAGGTGCGGCGTTCCGACGGCACGGTGCTGGAGGCAGAACTGGTCGGATGGGATCCCACGACGACGCTGGCGGTACTGCGCGTAAAAGAGCTGGGCCTCTCCCCTGTGCGTCTCTCCCCTGTTCCGCCGCGCGTTGGCAGCCTGGTGATGGCTGTCGCCCGATCCTGGAGCAATGCCGTCACGGCGAGCGCCGGGATTGTCTCGGTCATCGGGGGGCCACTTCCAACCGGTCGGCGTCGAGCCATCGATCAGGTCATTCGCACGACTGCACCGATGCACGATGGCTACTCCGGCGGCGCACTCATCGACACCAGCGGCGGCGTCCTTGGCGTGGCGACCGCGACAACGATTCGCGGTACTACGGTTGTGATTCCCGCGCAGATCGCCTGGGCTGCCGTCCAACGCGTCATCGAACGAGGGCAGGCCCGGCGCGGCTATCTCGGCTTGATGGGACAGCCGGTCAGGTTGTCGGAAGCGCAGGCCGTATCCGCGGGCCGCGAGACTGCCCTGCTCGTCGTCGGCGTGTCGCCGGCAAGCGCGGCCGCATCGGCGGGTGTGCTCGTGGGCGATGTCGTGCTCGCGCTGGATGACACGCCCACCGACTCCCCAGAGGACTTGCTCGATCTGCTGGCGACTCACGGTGCGGGACGTCAGGCGAAGCTCAAGGTGCTCCGTGGAAACGCGCCGGTGGAAGTGCCGGTGACCATCGGCGAACGGCCTGCACGGTGAATGCGCGCGATCATCGTCGGTCCTGCGAGTAGCCGTGATCGCTTGCGGTGGGATCTCGAGGCACGCTCGATCGACATCGTAGGAGAGTTCGACTCGATGGCCGAAGCGCGTCGCTCCGGCATCGATACCGACATCGTCGTCTCAACACCCGATCAGCAGCGTTCGGCAGATGCGCGTGTTGAGGACGGCGTCATCGAGGAGGCACTCACCCACCGGGAGCTCGAGGTGCTCGAACTGCTCGCGGAAGGACTTCCGAACAAAGGCATCGCCGATCGACTGGGGATCAGCGATCAGACCGTGAAGTTTCACATCGCATCGATCATGGGCAAACTCGGCGCCTCGAATCGAGTTGACACCGTACGCCGCGCGGTACGACGCGGCCTTCTGTCACTCTGAGTTCAGAAACCCGTGCTACGGGCATACACGCCTGGCGTTGCGGCTCCACTGCGTTTACCGTTTCGCTTCAACGGGTGTGACGCTGATTTGCTGACGTGCACCGTTTCGCAAGATGGTGATTGTGGCCGGCACGCCAATACGCTCGGCAGTCAGGACACGATGCAGATCGTCCACGCCTGTGACCGGCAGGTCCGCGAATCCGATGATGATGTCTCCGGCGGCCAGCCCCGAGTGACTCGCGGGGCTCCCTGATTCCACCGACATCACCAGCACACCAGACAACGCAGTGACGTGCGCTCGCTCGCCAGCCCGACGAGGCACCGGCACATTCTGGCCACCGACGCCGATGTAGCTGCGGCGGATCCGTCCGTCGCTGATGAGACGCGCTGCAACGAACCGCGCCGTGTTGCTGGCTACGGCGAAACAGAGGCCCTGCGCGGGAAGGATGGTCGCGGTGTTGATGCCAATCACCTCGGCGCGCGACGTGACGAGCGGTCCACCGGAGTTCCCGGGATTGAGCGCGGCGTCGGTCTGGATGATGTCATCCATCAGACGGCCGGAGCCTGCCCTGAGTGACCGGCCCACACCACTGACGATGCCCGCCGTTGCCGAGTGGTGGAACCCGAAGGGGTTTCCGATCGCGATCGCCATTTGCCCGACGCGCACTCGCCGGGAATCACCAAGGCCGGCCCAGGGTAACGAGCTGGCGTCGATCCGCAGGACAGCAAGATCTGTGTGTGGGTCGTCGCCGACGAGATCTCCACGAGTGGCGCGGCCGTCCGACAGCGTGGCAGTGAGCTGATCAGCCTTGTGCACGACATGACTGTTCGTCAGCACGAACCCGTCAGGAGTGAAGATGACGCCAGAGCCGCCACCGTGCGGGCGTTCTACGCGGACGACGGCAGGGCCAATGGTCTCGACCGAATGGACGACGGCAGTGGAATAGGCATCGAGGAGATCGTCATCGCTGCCCTGGCGAATGGGATTGGTAGCCATAACGCGATCCTAGGGACCAGACGGGTGCTGCACATCACCCGAACAGGTGGGACCACCCTGTGAGAGGCTGGTTCTCGAAAGCGAGCCCCAACGACTTCCTCGCGTTGCTTCGGGGTGGAGGATCTCCTCACCCACCCAGGTGTGCGTTGTACGGCTCTCCGTTGTGAGGCTCACCGCGCCGATGTCTCGTGTTCATCTCGAAGTCGGCGACGAATCGATCGAGCTCTGCAACTCCTGCCACGTTGTCGGCGACCGGAGCAGGCGCGACAGGAGCCCGCTGGCTCGGCTCGGCCTGAGGCGTGATGACGTCCGGGGTCACCAGCCTCGTCCCGACGCGCTCAGGAGTCGACGGCCGGGAGACGAACGGCTTGCGGACAGGCGCGGCGGCTGGTTTCCTCGCCGCCACCTGCGGCCTCCGCTCGTGCCGGTACCAGAGCACCTGCCCTATGCCCCACGCCAGCCAGACGAGCCAGGCGACCTTCAGAGGCGGCGTAAACGCGTTCAGGACGTCCAACAGTTCAGCCATGTGCTCTACTCCACCCACGTAAAAGCCTTCGCGGCCGAGAGCGAGTAGCGTGTCAGCAGGGCCTCGAAGATTGGTGCATTGACGCTCTCGAGCGCCATCGCCGATCGCAGCGCCTCATCGACGTTGGTCCCGGTCTCGCGTTCCAGAACCAGGATGATGACCACGCGCCGCTGATCGGAGGTGTCATCCGCTTGCTCTGTGGGCATGTGGTGCCCGACGTTCAGCTTCCGAACCGGCACCGGCTTCGAGAGCGCCTGTCGTACCCACATCGCGATTCGCTCGGCGCGCTTCGCGGCTCGCTCTTCCTCGCGTTTGCGTGCGGCTTCCAGCGATAACCCTGGCACGATCTCTTCCGAACTGGCGCCCACGACAATGATTTCGCGCGCCTTGTCCAGCACGGTCTTCATCTCGGGTGTGAAAGCTGGCTCCTCGATGCGGCTCTCGAGCGACTCATACGACGACATCCGCCAGCGGAACTCGTCGGTAAACAGCAGCACGCGGAACGACGCCCGTCGCCCCTGCTGATCCTTTGCGTTCCGCACGATCACATCGCTCGCCACTTCCGGCGGCTGCGGCGTGCTGATTCGCGTGAGCCGGTCCACTTCGAGCACCGTCGCGTACGACAGACATACACCCGCAATCACGAATGCGAAGGTGGAGAGTCCCCACGCGATGCCTGCGAAGATCGAGCTCCAACGACGTTTCACCGAAACTGCTTTCGAAGCCACGTTGGCCGCCTCCGGCCTGATGAATTGCAGGATTGTCGCCAGAGCTGAGCGGTGTGGCGGGGCGGGAACGTGCGTGCAACGTCGCGCTGTGACGTTAACGCGCCAAGGCCGCGGACGCTGACAGGAACTGTCCAGACCGACAAAAAGTGACGCGAACGGCCGGCCCGGACCGATCAGCGGATGAACGTGAACCGGGACTGTGCGGAGGGTCCGCTGCCGAACGGCCAGAAGATCGAACCGTTGCTCGGGCGTGCGGTGGCGCTCACGCGAATGTAGTAATCACGGTTGGGCTCGAGGAGCGTCGTGCTGAACAAGGGAAATCGCGTGAGGTTGGTCATCCACTCACGGACCTTGGCGTCGTCCTGAGTCCTGAGGGCCTGTTCCACCCGGCCGTCGAGCATCCGGACGACATCATGAGTCCGCGTCAGATTGTCGTACTCGACGCTGGTGGCGACCGTGGCCGTGGAGATGGTGCGGTCTACCCACGCCGGCACATCCAGGCGCAATTCAATCAGGTACGTGAACGTGGTCTTCAGGCCGCTCTGAATGGCACCCTTCATTTCGTCGGTCAGGCCGCCAGTCAACTCGAACGACACGAGAACGAAGTCGTCCCGTACCAACGGAACAACGCGAAGAGACTGTGTTCCTTGAGCGATTGCGGGGACAACGAAACCAGTGAGGGCGACCAGACACCAAGCGATTCGGACGATTGCGACCGGCAGCTTCCGTCGTGTGGTCGTATTGTCCGAATGTGCAAAAACAGGACGCATCGAGCAGCTACCCGGTGACTTTAGCACACGTCAGGCCGGAAATCGCTGGGCTCGATGTTATCATTCCCTCGGGATTTACCCTGACGCCCGTTGCCCAGACTCAGCATCGCCACTGCCGTGCTGCTCGGTACCATTGTCTTCGGACAAAATACCGAGGCCCAGGGACTCAGCTTCTCCCTGTTTGAACGTTACCTCGAGGCGTTTCGAACTGAGGCACTCATCCCCGGTCTGTCGGCCACGGTGGCACAGAACGGCGTGGTGCTGTGGGAGCGTGGATTCGGAAAGCGCGACGAGCCCGGGGCGCCCGCGACTCCGGACACTCCGTATCAGATTGGTGGGCTGTCTCAAACCTTCGGGGCAACGCTACTCCTGAGAAAGTGCATCGACCAATGGGGAGCGCAGCTCGAGGATCCCGTTGTGCTGCGCAGTCAGTTCTTCCCCGAGCCGCAGACTACGCTGCTCCACCTCCTCTCGCATACGGCACCGGGCGGTGGCAGCTACCAGTACTCGACTGCGAGATTCGGATTGCTGACGGCTGTCATCGAGCGATGCGCACAGGGTTCCTACAGCACAGTCCTTGCGTCGGAGATCTTCGATCGATTTGCCATGTTCGACTCGGCGCCGGATCAGCTGGTCGGATCAGCAACGGGGGGTGATGCCACCCTGTTCGATGCGGCACATCGGGCTCGTTATGCCGACGTCATCTCGCGGATGGCCAGGCCGTATCGCATCGCGTCGGGCCGGGCACAACGAAACAGCGAGATCGTCCCGCAGCGGGTCAACGCCTCGGATGGAATCGTCTCATCGGTTCGCGATCTGGTCCGTTTCGACAATGCGTTGATGTCCAGCGCCCTTCTGGCACGGGAGACGAGAAACCTGGCATGGACGCAGGCATCGGCGGGCACGACCCGTCTTCCAACTGGCTTGGGTTGGTTCGTGCAGAACTACCGTGACGAACCGATCGTCTGGCAGTTCGGCCTCATCCGCGGTGGATACTCGTCGTTGATCGTCAAGGTTCCCAATCGTGGACTGACGTACATCCTTCTCGCCAATAGCGATGGGCTCAGCGCCCCGTTCGCGCTGGACTCGGGCGACGTGACGACGTCGATCTTCGCGACGCTGTTCCTCAGACTCTTTGTGCCTTGAGGGTGAATCTCGTCCCGGCCCGCGCACGCATTCTCGTTCTGTTCCTTGCACTCACACCGTCGGTCGCCTCCGCCGACTGGTTCTACACTCCCTTCATCGGTGGAATATTCGCCGGATCCACGCCAATCCCGGATCCCGAAGGCGGTGCAAGCTCGACGCAGATCGTCATGGGCGGGTCTGCCGGATGGTGGAGTTCCGGGATCATCGGATTCGAAACGGAATTCGCGTATGCGCCCCGCTTTTTCGAGACCAACAATGAGTTCTTTACCGACAGCAACGTGATCACCTGGGCAGGGAACGTCGTCGCGACGATGCCTCTCACCGTGACTCGCGAATCGTTGCGCCCTTACCTCGTCGGCGGCCTTGCCTGGATGCACATGTCGATGGACGAGGGGGCGGCGATTTTTCCTGATTTGTTTGCGGCCCGTAACTCGCTTGGGCTCAACCTCGGCGGAGGTGCGGTCGGGTTCATCACCCCGCGGACCGGGTTTCGTTTCGATCTCCGGCATTTCAGAAGCTTCGAGCACGGTGCAAGCCCGGTCACTGGTGAAAACGAATCATTGTTGAGTTTCTGGAGGGCAACGGTTGGCGTCGTTATCCGCCGATAGGCCACTTGGAGTTGGCCGGGTAGTTGCACTGTCCCATAGCATGATGGCTTCGACACATTTCTTTCGCCTGAGACGAACAGTTATAGGGCTGAGTGTCGCGTGCGCGCTGACATTGACAGCCGGCGCTCAGACCAAGGTCACGGCCCCGAACAACCGCTACTCGGTGGCTGACGATGTGAAACTCGGACGCGAGGCTGCAGCCGAAGTGGGCAAGGAACTGCCGCTTCTCAACGATGAGCAGGTCGAGGATTACGTCGAGACGATTGGCAGGACGCTGACGGCGGCCATCCCGCCTGAGTTCCGCCATTCGGAATTCCGCTACACCTTCGACGTGGTGAACCAGAAGGAGATCAACGCCTTCGCGTTGCCAGGCGGACCGATGTTCCTGAACCGCGGGATGATTGAAGCGGCCAAGACGGAAGGCGAAGTCGCGGGTGTCATGGCGCACGAGATCTCGCACGTCGCGCTGCGTCACGGCACGGCTCAGGCAACGAAGGGACAGAAGTTCCAGATTGGATCTGTCCTCGGCCAGATTGCCGGAGCGATCGTCGGCGGCACTGCGGGCTCGATCATTTCCCAGGGCACGCAGTTCGGTCTGGGTGCGGCCTTCCTGAAGTACGGCCGTGAGTACGAGTCGCAGGCCGACATCCTTGGCGCTCAGATGCTGGCGCGCGCCGGGTACGACCCGCGCGAGATGGCGAACATGTTCAAGACGATCGAGGGCGAGGGCGGAAGCCGCGGACCGGAGTGGCTGAGCAGCCACCCCAACCCGGGTAACCGTTACGCCGCGATCAACGCTGAGGCGCAATCACTGCAGGTGCAGGGTCGCGCCAACACCGGCCAGTTCGAGGCGATGCAGGCGCGGCTGCGACGCATGTCGCCGGCATACACGGCCGAGCAGATCGCCAAGGGGCAAGCCAAGCGCAATCCGTCTGGAAACACCTCGGCTCGTACGACTGTGACCGTGGCAGCGCCTTCGTCGCAGTATCGTTCATCGTCCCCGTTCCCGTTCATGCGAGTGAGCCTCCCGTCGAACTGGGAGGAAGTGAGCGGCGATGAAACGGGTATCACATACGCCCCGGACGGGGGATACCGCGCAAACTCGGGCCAGCTCGAGGGGGTGACGCACGGCTTCCAGGTTGGCGTGGCTCCACGCAGTACCGGCAATCTGCAGCAGGACACCGACCAGCTCGTCGCGGCGTTCGCGCAGAGCAATCCTCAGCTCCGCCGGCGGAGTGACTACGCGCGCGAGAACGTCGGCGGCCGAACGGGTGTCAGGACGACCCTGAGCAATCAGTCCGACATCACCGGTCAGCCGGAGGTGATCTCGCTCGCTACGACGCGCCTCAGCGACGGGCGCCTGTTGTATCTGGTCGGCGTTGCTCCGCAGCGTGACGCCAATACTTACAACGACGTGTTCAGGCGGGTTGTTCAGTCCGTACAGCTCAGGGAACAGTAAACGTGCAGCGCGGCGACGTCCGGACGCCCGACGTGCGGTCGGCAGGGTACGCGTGGGACGTGGTGTGCTATCGGAACGAGCAATCGTGGACGTGATCGTTGACGAGTCCCATCGCCTGCATGAACGCGTACACGGTCGTCGGGCCAACGAAGGTCCAGCCGCGTTTGCGGAGATCCTTGCTGAGGGCGGTTGACTCCGGCGTCGTCGCCATTGTCCGCAGGCTCTCTCGCGTGATTCGACGGGGCCGCGATGTCCGAGCCGGTTGCCAGCGCCAGAAGTAGTCGGTCAGCGAACCTTCCTGTTCTTTCATTTCGATCGCGCGCTTCGCGTTGTTGATCGTCGATTCAATCTTGCCGCGGTGCCGGATGATCCCCTCGTCCTTGAGAAGACGCGTCACGTCTTTCGACGTGAACTGCGCTACCGTGTCGATGTCGAAGCGCGCGAACGCGCGGCGGAAGTTCTCGCGTTTCCGCAAGATCGTCAGCCAGCTCAGGCCGGCCTGAAAGCCTTCGAGGCAAATCTTCTCGAACAGGCGGGTGTCATCCCGGACCGGTTTACCCCACTCCTCGTCGTGATAACGCATATAGAGCGGATCCGTTCCACACCACCAGCAACGTTTCATGACCGCCTTTGCCATGTCACCCTTGAATCCTGCCTGAACGTCAGCGAAAGATTCCGCGAATCTCTTCCCCGATTGCGCCAAGGAGCCCGCGCAGTGCACGCTCCGCGCGTTGACGCAGCGTGCCCTGGTGCAGCTCACAGAGCTGGGTAGGAATGTCATCGCCCGGCTTGAAGTACTCGACGTAGCCCGGACACCCATCGAGCGCGCGGTGATAGGACACGCTGCACATGACTTCCGTGCGGAGGCGTGGTGGTCTGGCGAAGGGTTCGGCTGGAAGATGCTTTGCCGTTCGTCGCATGAAGTCCGCCCAGATGGGCAGCGCCATTCGTGAGCCCGAGGCGTCGTTCCGGATCGTGTGCGGGTCATCGAAGCCGATCCAGACACCGGCGACGACCGAGGACGAGAAGCCGACGAACCACGCGTCGTGCGAATCGTTGGTCGTTCCGGTCTTGCCCGCCAGTTCCATCGGCAGGCCCTGACGCTGCAGGCTTGCCGCGGTGCCCCGCCGCGTGACGTCCTGGAGCATCGACACCATCTGATAGGCCACTTGTTCTGACAGCACCCGCTGGCGCTCCATGTGGACGTACTCCACCTCGCCGCCGTCGGCATCTTCCACGGCAATCAACGCGCGCGGCTTGACGCGATAGCCCATGCCCGGAAAAACCGCGTACGCGGCGGTCAGCTCGAGCGGCGTCACGAGACCGCTGCCGAGCGCAAGCGATGGCACGTTCGGCTGGTTCGTTACGCCCAGCTCGCCGGCGAGCTGGATCACCGGCCGGGCACCAACGCGCTGCTGCAGCATGACCGCTGCCGCGTTGCTCGACTCGAGCAGTGCCTCGCGCAGAGTCATCGTGTCGTGTGTCTTCGCGCGATCGTCGCGAGGAATCCAGACACCCTCGGGTGCCTGCACCGCGACCTGCTGCAGCCCGCTGAGGATCGACACCGGCGATAGTCCGCTTTCGAGCGCGGTTGCAAACACGAAAGGCTTGAATGCCGACCCGGGCTGGCGGCGGCCGCGCGACGCGCGATTGAACGGCGTCGTCTGGTAGTCAGATCCGCCAACGATCGCGAGCAGGTTGCCGGTGTTCGGCTCGATCGCGACCAGCGCGGCCTGAAGTCCGGGCACGCCAAGCCGCCGCAGGCCGTTTCGCACGGCGAGTTCCGCGGCGTCCTGGACTTCTGGCACGAACGAGGTTCTCACCTTCCAGTCGGGCGGGTTGTCGTCGCCGATGAGGTCTCTGAACTGCTGCCGCAGGAACTCCTTCGCGTAGCGGTGCCGCCCGTTGGCTGGTGACGAGGCGGGGCGCACGCGCAACTTCTCGCGCCGGGCCGCCTGCTCCTGCGCGGCGGTGATCTTTCCTTCTTCCCGCATGCGCCGCAGCACGATGAAGCTCCGCGCGCGCGCGTGCTCGATTCGATTCCAGGGCGAGTACGGCGCAGGGGCACGAATGACGCCGGCCAGCAGTGCGGCTTCACCCAGCGTGAGGTTGGCCGCCGGCTTGCCAAACGTCCGCCGCGACATCGTCTCGACGCCGTAGATGCCGCCCCCGAGGTAGACCCGATTCATGTAGAGCTGAAGAATCTCCCGCTTCGAGAGAAAGATCTCCAGCATCACGGACAGCACGGCTTCCTTGGCCTTACGCGCGTAAGTCCGCGTGTTCGAGAGGAACAGCGTGCGCGCCAGTTGCTGGGTAATTGTGCTTCCCCCCTGACGCGCGTCGCCGCGCAGATTGGTCACGACGGCGCGGCCCAGGCCGATGGGATCGATCCCGGGATGGAGGTAAAAGCGATGATCCTCGACGGCGATGACGGCATCCTTGAAATGCGTCGAGATCCGATCGAACGCCACATCCTGCCGCTGTTCGTCGAGCCGGAACCAGGGCCGATCGTTGGCGTCGTAGAACACCGTATCTCCGACTCCGCGATTGAGCTTGTAAATGGCCCACGCATGACGGACAGTCCACAAGCCCGACAGTGCCATGGCTACGATGATGGTGGCCGCCAGGGCGAGGAAAACCCAGCGCCCAATGCGGGATTGGCGGAGGCTGCGAAGCCGCACTGGACCGCTGTGCCAGTTCATACGAGAATTTCGTATCCGTTGCGCGAACCGCAGGGCGGCACCTTTGAATGGTAATAAATATCTGGGCAACAGATGACTCAATCCCTTAGACGCTCGTTGCTGCCACTTGTTCTGCTGCTTGCCTCGCTCGCCGGCATGGCGCAGCAGCCGGCCACGCCGCAGGAACGTGATTTTCTCAGCCGGATCAGGCGTCTGACCGTGGACGGCCGCCGGGCCGGAGAGGGCTACTGGTCACCGGACGGCCAGCGACTGGTATTCCAGAGCGAGCGCGAACCCGGGAATCCTTTCTATCAAATCTACCTGATGGATATGACGACAGGGGACGTCTCGCGAATGTCGCCGGGCATGGGGAAGACGACCTGCTCCTTCATTCATCCGCAGACCGGCGATGTGCTGTTCGCCTCGACGCATCACGATCCGCAGTCGAAGCAGTTCCAGGAGGAGGAGCTGAAGTTTCGCGCCTCCGGCCAGGAGCGGCGGTACTCGTGGGATTACGACCCGGAAATGGAGCTGTACGTCCGATCCTCCAGCTCGGGTACGCTGCGCCGCCTGACCAACAAGCGCGGTTACGACGCCGAGGCCAGCTACTCTCCGGACGGGCAATGGATCGCGTTCTCCTCGACGCGCGACGCCTACGACCGGACGCTCTCCGCCAGCGAACAAAAGCAACTCGAAGTCGACCCGAGTTACTTCGGTGAGATCTACATCATGCGCGCGGACGCTGATGGCAGCGGTGTGCGTCGACTCACCAGCGTGGCGGGTTACGATGGCGGCCCGTTTTTCTCACCGGATGGCAAGCGGATCATCTGGCGTCGTTTCGACGAGCGTGGTGTGATCGCCGATGTCTGGATGATGAATCTCGATGGCACGGACCAGCGGCAGCTGACCGACTTCGGCTCCATGAGCTGGGCGCCGTACATCCATCCCTCGGGACGCTACCTGCTGTTCGCATCGAACAAGCTCGGGTTCGAGAACTTCGAGTTGTTCCTCGTGGACATCGACGGGACGAAGGAACCGGTCCGCGTCACCTACTCCGACGGATTCGACGGACTGCCGGTCCCGTCCCCCGACGGCAACCGCCTGGCCTGGACGACGAATCGCGGCGGCGGGCGTGAAGGACAGATCTATCTGGCTCAATGGAACCATCAATTCGCGCTCGAGGCGTTGGCGGCCGCGCCGCCACGGCAAAAACCGACCCGAGGATCGGGACAATGACCATGCGCTCATCATCACCGTCCAGTCTGTGGCCGTGCTCACGCCGGCTCACGTCCGCTCTCTGCCTGCTGCTTGGACTCTGTGTTGCCACGCCGTTTGCACAGGCGCCGGCGCAGTCCACGGCGTCGACGACGCGTCCGTACGTCGAGACGCTTGCCTCGGAGAAGTTCGCGGGACGCGAAGCTGGATCACCCGGCGAGCAGCAGGCCGGGGACTACATCGCAGCGCAGTTGACCCGCATCGGCGCGCGCCCGCTGCCGGGACGTTCCGACGTCTTCCTGTCATTCGACTTCACCGCAGGAAGCCGCGATGGCGGCTCGCAACTGACAGTAGGAAAGGAACGATTCACCGCACCGAGCGACGTGCTCGCACTCTCCTTCTCCGACGACGCCTCGGTAGCGGGGCCGGTGGTCTTTGCCGGCTACGGGATCGTCGTGCCGGAAGCGCAGAACTTCGGCTACGACAGCTACGCCACGCTCGACGTCAAGGACAAGACGGTTGTCGTGCTGCGCTACTTCCCTGAAGACGCGGACAAGGAGACCAAGTCGATCCTCGCCCGCTATTCAGACCTTCGTTACAAGGCATTGGCGGCACGGCAGCGCGGCGCGAAGGCGCTGCTGGTCGTGACCGGGCCGCGCTCGCCGAATGCGGGGCAGACCGTGCCGATCACGTTCGACACGGCTCTTGCCGGCTCGGGGATTCCTGCGGCAAGTGTCAGCGGCAAGGCGGCCGCCGCCCTCTTTGGCTCGAGGTCGCTCGAAGCAGTGCAGAAGGAGCTCGATAGCGGCAATCCGCATGTCGCCGGCTTCGCACTCGATGGCGTGACGGCCGAACTTGCCACGAAGGTCATTCGCGAGAAGCGAACGGCTCGCAACGTCGTGGCCTATCTGTCAGCGACGTCGCCAGTGACCGGTGTCGAGAAGCCATGGATCGTCATCGGCGCGCACTACGATCACCTTGGCCTCGGGCGGAACGGCAATTCGCTGGCGACCGGCAGCGACAGCGGCAGGCCGCATGTTGGCGCTGATGACAACGCGTCGGGCAGCGCCGCGGTTCTGGCCATCGCCGATGCATTCGCGAAGCGGCCGGTTCGTCGGCGGCACCTCGCAATTGCGCTGTGGTCGGCCGAGGAACTGGGTCTGATTGGATCGAATGCGTTCGTCAACACTCCGCCGATCCCGGTCAACGAGATCGCGGCGTACCTCAACTTCGACATGGTCGGGCGGATGCAGGACAACAAGCTCGCCGTTCAGGCGACGGGCAGTAGTTCGACGTGGGGTCCGCTCATCGAACGGGCAAACGTGGCGGCGGGATTCAACCTCGCGCTGCAGCCGGACCCGTATCAGCCGACCGATGTCGCCACCTTCAATCAGGCCGCGGTGCCCAGCCTGAACTTCACGACCGGTGCGCATCTCGACTACCACAAGCCCTCCGACACCGCGGACAAGATCAACTACGAGGACCTCGATCGAATCGCGCAGTTTGCGACTGCCATTGCTGCGAGGGTCATGGAGTCGGACCAGGCGCCGCAGTTCGTGAAGGTCGAGCAGTCATCACAGACCGCCAATCGCACGGGTGTCCGCGTGTTCACCGGCACGGTGCCGGATTACGCGGCCGAGGCCAAAGGGCTCCTGCTGGGTGGCGTGATCGGCGGCGGCCCCGCCGAGCGTGCCGGGCTGCAGAAGGGCGACGTGATCGTCGAGATTGCCGGGCAGACCATCGCCAACATCTACGACTACACCTACGCCCTCGAGTTGCTGAAGATCGACGTGCCCGTGAAAGTCGTCTACGTCCGTGGCAGTGAGCGTCGCGAAACGACGCTCACACCTGCTGCTAGAAAATAACGTGCCGTTCACGGTGCAAAGTTCACACGATGAACAATCGAACGTCGAACCCGGGCGCTGCACACGAACCTTGAACTCTGAACCGTGAACCGTGCACTGGAGATTATTTAGTGACGTCGCCATCGATCTTGGCGACCATCTCATCGTCGGCCGTCAGGATCCTCTCCGCTTCCTCGGTCACCGCGTCGGTACTGGCTGGTCCTTCAATCCGTGCCCAGATCAGTGACACGATGAAGATCACCACGACCAGGCCGAGCGAGAGCCATCTCGGGATCTCGAATCCGACAAAGCCGGCATCGTGCAGGTATTCCAGCAGCAGCTTGATGCCGACCCACGCGATGATGATGAAGGCGCCGTCGACGAGCGGCGGATAGCGGTGCACGAGCACGAGCAGTTGCCCGATCACCAGACGCATGGCAATCACACCGAGAATCCCGCCGGTGATGATTACCCACGTCTTGTTCGACATCGCGACCGCGAGCAGGATCGAGTCGATGGCGAACACGATATCGGTCAGTTCGACCTTCACGACCGTGGACCAGAAGGGGCTCATTCCGAGCCACGACCGCGCTGGTTTCGGCGCTCGACGATCAGCCGCGTCTCCCGACCCGCTGAAATGGTGATATGGCAGCCATAACAGATACGCGGCGCCCAGCAGCATCACGATCTGAATCTGGATGAGGTAGACGGCCAGCAGAATCGCGAGGATCCGGAAGGCAAACGCCCCCAGGATGCCGTAACGGAGAGCTTTCTGCTGTTCACGTTTGGGAAGGCCCAGCACCAGGACAGCGAGAACCATGGCGTTGTCGGCGCTGAGGAGCCCTTCGAGGACGACGAGTAATCCGACTGTGATGAAGTCTGCGGCAGCGAAATCCAAGACGATTACTCCATCCTACCTTGGCAGGCGCTGAGGGCGAGCGGGCTGTAGTCACAACTTGACACGATCCGTATCAAGATCTACACTCGATTCGTATCAAGTTTGGCCTCCGATTCGGGCCGGAGCCGCGGGCGCGCATGGCACTCGACGACCTCTTTTTCATCAGCACCGCTGCCGAGCAACTGGGCATGCATCCCCAGACGCTGCGGAAATACGAACGCCTGGGCTTGATTCGCCCGAGCCGGACGATTGGCAGCATGCGGCTGTATGCGCGCGAAGAACTCGAACGCCTGCGCCTCATCAAGCAGATGGTGGATGGACATGGAATCAACCTCGCAGGCGTCCAGCGCCTGCTTGCGCTGGCAGAAGTGATGCAACGGATTGAGCCGTTACTCGATGAGTCGGCGTTGAGCACGGGCAACGGCCGACGTCAGCTGCTGAACGAGATCAAACGGCTGAACGAGCTGCTCGGGCGGTAGAGACCATAACTTCGAGACCCAGGACCAACACGTGGATTTCAAGGACTACTACGCAACACTTGGCGTCCCCAAGACGGCCAGCGACAAGGAAATCAAGCAGGCCTTCCGCAAGCTCGCGCGCAAGCACCATCCGGATGTCAATCCGGGGGACAAGGTTGCCGAGTCGAAGTTCAAGGAGATCAACGAGGCCTACGAGGTGCTCGGCGATTCCGACAAGCGCAAGAAGTACGACGAGCTCGGCGCGAACTGGCGGATGTACGAGCAACAGGCGCGTAGCGGCGGTCAGCCGTTCGGTGGAGGCTGGAGTCCGGGGCAAGGTGGTGCGCGGGCTGGGTATCGCACGATGACCCCCGAGGAGATGGAGGATCTCTTCGGCGACTCCAACCCGTTCTCGGACTTCTTCACGACGTTTTTCGGCGGTGAAGGATTCGGCGGGTCGGGAACGCGTGAGCCTCGAGCGGGCCGCGGGCGGCGACGCCCCGGCCGCGATATCGAGAACGAGATCGAGCTGAATCTGGAAGACGCGTATCAGGGCGCTACACGCCGGCTGCTGCTCCGCCACAACGGGCAGGCCAAACATGTCGACGTGAGAATTCCTGCGGGCGTCACCGATGGATCGCGCGTGCGGGTCAGCGGCGAGGGCGAGCAAGGTATGGGTGGCGCCGAGTCGGGCAACCTGTATCTCCGGGTACGACTGGCCCAGCACCCGGTCTTCGAGCGAAAGGGACGCGATCTCTACGTCAAGACTCCCGTGCCGATGACCACGGCGGTTCTTGGCGGTGAAGCGAACGTGCAGACGCTCTCGGGCAAAGCGGCGCGGTTGCGTATTCCTGCCCTGACGCAGAACGGACAGTTGTTCCGTCTCAAGGGATATGGCATGCCCGCGGTCGGCAAGATCGACGAGACCGGGGACCTGTACGCTCGCGTCGACGTCCAACTACCTACGAGGCTCAGCGACCAGGAACGTGAACACTTCGAGGCGCTCAAACGATTGGGCGGTGACGACAGCAAGACGCACAGCGCAGCGTGAGTCGGCCTGTGCGGCGTGAGCACGACAGCCATGAACCTGAACAAACTTACTGAAAAGGCCCAGGAGGCCATCCTCGTGTCGCAGAACCTGGCGACCGAGCAAAACCACTCGGAGGTGACGCCCGAGCATCTGCTCGTCGCGTTGGTGGAACAGTCCGGCGGCATCGTGCCGTCCGTTCTGCGGAAGATCGCCTTGGATCCCGCGCGCGTTGCAAGCGAGGCGCGCGCCCTGCTGAAGTCGATCCCGCAGGCCTACGGCGGCGATCTGCGCCTGTCGCCTCGCATGAAACTGATCGTTGACGCGGCGCAGGCCGAAGCGACGCGCCTGCAGGACGAATTCATCAGCACCGAGCATCTGTTGCTGGCGCTCGCGACCGAAGCGGGCCGGTCGCCGGGCGCGCAGTTGCTGCAGCGGCTTGGCGTCACCAAGGACGTTCTCTACAAGGCGCTCACCGAAGTTCGCGGCAACCAGCGCGTCACGTCGCAGAACCCTGAGTCCACCTACGAGGCACTCACGCGATACGGCCGGGACCTCACGGACCTGGCACGCAAGGGCAGGCTCGATCCGGTGATCGGACGTGACGAGGAAGTTCGCCGGGTCATCCAGGTGCTGTCACGGCGCACGAAGAACAACCCGGTGCTCATCGGTGAACCCGGCGTCGGCAAGACCGCCATCGTCGAAGGGCTGGCGCAGCGCATCGTCCGTGGCGACGTTCCCGAGGGGCTCAAGGACAAGAAGATCTTCGCGCTCGACATGGGTGCACTCGTTGCCGGCGCCAAGTATCGTGGGGAGTTCGAAGAGCGCCTGAAAGCAGTACTCAAGGAGATCGCCGAGTCCGAGGGCAAGATCGTCCTGTTCATCGACGAGCTCCACACGGTTGTCGGCGCCGGCGCCGCCGAGGGCGCCATGGACGCGTCGCAGATGTTGAAGCCGATGCTCGCCCGTGGCGAACTGCATACGATCGGTGCGACGACGCTCGATGAGTACCGCAAGCACATCGAGAAGGATGCGGCACTGGAGCGCCGCTTCCAGCCGGTGCTCGTGGGTGAACCGACGGTCGAAGACACGATCTCCATCCTTCGCGGCCTGCGGGAGCGCTATGAGATTCACCACAAGGTCCGCTTCAAGGATGCGGCCCTCGTGGCCGCGGCCGTGCTCTCGCATCGTTACATCACCGATCGCTTCCTGCCGGACAAGGCGATCGATCTCGTCGATGAAGCGGCATCGAAGCTGCGCATGGAAATCGATTCCATGCCGGCGGAGCTCGACGAAGTCCGCCGCCGGATCATGCAGCTCGAGATCGAACGCGAGGCACTCCGCAAGGAGACCGACGCGGCATCGCGCGATCGTCTGTCGAAGCTCGAACGCGAGCTGGCCGATCTCAAGGAGGAGCAGACTCGTCTGCAGGCGCAGTGGCAGCACGAGAAGGACACCCTGCAGGGTACGAGCGACCTGAAACAGCAGCTCGAGGATGCACGCACGGAGCTCGAACTGGCGCAGCGCGTAGGCGACTACGCCAAGGCGTCAGAGCTGCAGTACGGCCGGATTCCGGAGCTCGAGAAGCAGATCGCGGCCGGCGACTCCGCGACCGACGGCGAGTCGAAAACGACGCGCATGCTCAAGGAGCAGGTCGACGAGGAAGACATCGCGGAAGTTGTCGCGAAGTGGACGAACATCCCGGTGAGCCGGCTCATGGAAGGCGAAATTCAGAAGCTGATTCACATGGAAACTCGTCTCCACGAGCGCGTTGTCGGTCAGCACGAAGCGATCACGGCGGTGGCGAATGCCATCCGGCGGGCGCGGGCGGGCCTCCAGGATCCGAACCGGCCGCTCGGCAGCTTCATCTTCCTGGGGCCAACGGGTGTCGGCAAAACGGAGCTGGCGCGCGCGCTCGCCGAATTCCTGTTCGACGACGAGCACGCGATGATCCGCATCGACATGTCGGAGTATCAGGAGAAGCACACCGTCTCGCGCATGATTGGTGCGCCTCCGGGATACGTGGGGTACGACGAAGCCGGTCAGCTGACCGAGGCCGTCCGTCGCCGCCCCTATGCCGTCGTGCTGTTCGACGAGATCGAAAAGGCACATCCCGAAGTGCTCAACGTGCTGCTGCAGCTGCTCGATGACGGACGCCTGACGGATGGAAAGGGGCGGACGGTCGACTTCAAGAACGTCGTCGTGATCATGACGTCGAACCTCGGCAGTCATTTCATTGCGGACGCGCAACAGGGATCGGGGCAAGAGGAGTTGCCGGAAGGCATCCGCCGGCAGGTGACGGAAGCGCTTCGTCAGCACTTCCGGCCGGAGTTCATCAACCGGGTGGACGAGATCATCTTCTTCCACTCACTGGGACTGGAGCATCTGAAGCACATTGTCGACATTCAGATTCGCGGGCTGCTCAAGCGCCTCGAGGAGCGCAAGATTCACGTCGAGCTCACCGACACCGCGCGCGGCTTCCTGGTGGCAGAGGGTTTCGATCCGATGTTCGGAGCACGCCCCCTGAAGCGCACGATCCAGCGTCGTGTGTTGGATCCGCTTGCGATGCGCGTGCTCGAGGGTGAGTTCCGCGAGGGTGACTCCATCGTGGTCGATATGGGCGACAATGAGCTCAGGTTCCAGAAGAAGCAGTCGGTCGCAGCCTGAGGGACGATTGGCACACTCTCGAACGCCACCCGGACTCCCGATTCACCGCGCCGCACGCAGCGGAGGTCCCGTGAACCCGCGTGACAAGCGCCCCGGTGAGCGGCGCTCGCTCCGAACGAGCGGGCGCCCCGGGGGACCGATCTGGTATTTCCTGGGCGGGTTGTTGGTTCTCGTCCTGGTCCAGACCTGGTTCCTGGCTCCGACCGGTCGACAGGTCTCGTACAGCGACTTCAAGCAGGCGGTGCGCTCCGGTCAGATCACCGAGGTCTATGTCGGTGAACAGACCATTCGCGGCACGTATGCCCGCGAAACCAACGGCAGCCGCAACTTCAGCACGACCCGCATCGAAGATCCGAAGCTGCTCGAAGAGCTCGACGCGGCCGGCGTGAAATACACCGGTGAGTTCGTCAGCCGGTGGCTGCCGGAGGTCCTCGGCTGGATTCTGCCGCTGGTGTTCATCTTCGTCATCTGGAGCTACTTCTCCCGTCGCATCGGTGGTGCCGAGGGCGGAGTGATGTCGTTTGCCCGCAGCAAGCATCGCGTGTTTGCCGAAGACGACGTCAAGGTGAGCTTCGCGGATGTGGCGGGCGTCGACGAGGCCGAGCAGGAACTGAAAGAGATCGTCGAGTTCCTCAGGAACCCGCGAAAGTACACGACACTCGGGGGCCGCATCCCGAAGGGCGTGCTGCTGGTCGGCCCCCCTGGAACCGGCAAGACGCTACTGGCGCGGGCCGTCGCTGGCGAAGCGAAAGTACCGTTCTTCAGCCTGAGCGGATCGGAGTTCGTGGAGATGTTCGTCGGCGTCGGTGCCGCGCGCGTGCGCGACTTGTTCTCGCAGGCCGAGCAGAAAGCGCCCTGCATCATCTTCATCGACGAGCTCGATGCTCTTGGTCGTGCGCGTGTGCAGAGCCCGATGGGATCGCACGAGGAACGCGAGCAGACGCTCAATCAGCTGCTCGCGGAGATGGACGGCTTCGACTCCCGCAAGGCCATCATCATCATGGGGGCGACCAATCGGCCCGAGGTGCTCGACCCCGCCCTGCTCCGTCCAGGCCGCTTCGATCGGCAGGTGCTCGTCGACAAGCCGGACGTGAAGGGGCGCGAGGAAGTGCTGCGCATCCATACGAAGCAGGTCAAGCTCTCCCCCGCGGTCGACCTGCGCGTCGTGGCCGCGCGCACGGCCGGATTCGCGGGTGCGGACCTGGCCAATCTCGTCAACGAAGCCGCGCTGCTGGCGGCACGGAAGGACAAGACCTCCGTCGACATGTCGGACTTCGACGAGGCGATCGACCGCCTGATCGCGGGACTCGAGAAGAAGCGCGTGATGAGCCGGAAGGAGCGCGAGATCGTCGCGTATCACGAATCGGGGCACGCTATCGTCGCCACCGCTATTCCCGGCATGGATCC
Source organism: Acidobacteriota bacterium (assembly GCA_032156805.1). Classification (GTDB taxonomy): domain Bacteria; phylum Acidobacteriota; class Vicinamibacteria; order Vicinamibacterales; family UBA2999; genus Gp6-AA40. Next base: position 26,800 of record JALDXQ010000033.1, on the reverse strand, counting down.
GGTACACAAGATCTCGATCGTGCAGCGCGGGTTTGGTGCGCTTGGCTACACGATGCAGTTGCCGCTCGAGGACCGCTACCTGATGCAGCGGAAGGACCTCCTCGCGCAACTCGCCGTCCTCCTGGGCGGCCGAACGGCCGAAGAGATCGCTCTCGGGGAAATTTCGACCGGCGCCCAGAACGATCTGCTGCGCGCGACCGACATCGCGCGCGCGATGGTGACCGAGTGGGGTATGAGTGAATCACTCGGCGCCATCAATTACGACGGACAGAAGCGCAACAAGTTTCTCGACATCCAGATCGGCCCCGAACGTGGCGCCTACGCAGAAGACACGGCTCGCCTGATCGATGCCGAGGTCAAACGGATCATGACCGACGCTCATGATGAGGCGCGGCGCATCCTGACCGACCGGCGTGACCAACTCGAGGGCGTGACGCGGCGCCTGCTCGAGATCGAAGTGATGGAGGGCGACGAATTGCGGCAGATACTCGGTGTGCCGGCCGCAGCACATCCCTCCGACGACGCGACTCCCCTGCCGCCGGGCGTCAACTGACGCTGCTTCTCAGCTCCCCTTGGGCGCCACGTAGCTCTTGCGAGCCCGCGGCTTCAGCCCGCGTTGCGTCGGGACTCGCACCTCGAGGTCGTGGACCTTGCCATCACGCTTCGGCGGCGCGAAGCCAATGAGGTATTGGCTGTGCAGCTCGTCGACCACCCGCGCGAACGCTTCGCCGAGATCCTGCGTCGGGCGAATCTCGAGATACCCTCCACCGGTCTGTTCGGCAACCATCGCGAGGCCGGGATCTGGTAGATCGGCTGCGAGCGCCGCCTGGAGGTCGCCCGGACCGATCGGGGCGCGGCGAACCATTCGACTGCGCATCCCGATGCCGTAGACCATCACGTCCTCGTTGCGCGCACGCTCGATGATCTCCGCCTGGCTGAAGAACGGCTGACGGAATCCCGTCGGTCCGGTGTCTTTCCCATCGCTTAGCACGAGGATCACCGGCCGCACTTCCCTGTCGTCGCCAAACGCGTCCATCGCTTCATCGACCGCTCGCCAGAGCGGCGTTGGCGCATCGGTTTCAATCCGCGTCGGCAGCGCGCGACGGAGCTCGTGAACGTCGCGCGTGAAGGTCGGACTGATGACGACTTCCCGCCCAAACGTGCCGACACGCGCCACGTCGTTCGGTCCAAGAGCCGCGAAGAGCTGTTCGGCGGCCGCCCGCAACAACGGAAGGTTCCCCTCCATGCTGCCCGACACGTCCAGCATCACGATCAGCCGCACCGGCTGCGGCGTGTTGTCGAACAACGTGATTGGCTGCGGCTTGCCTTCGTCGCGGATCTCGAAATCACGTTGCTGCAGCGTGGTGATCAGGCGGCCGTCGCGATCGGTCACGGTGACGAAGACGCGAACGGCATCGCTCGTACCGCGAAAGACCGGTTGCTGTGATTGTGATGCTGCGCCAAGGTCCAGCACGCACGCAGCGAGAATGGCGATGGTGAGGAGCCGAATCATGCGTACACTACTCCCTCGTCTGCAGGTCAGGCACCTCATCGTACTGATATCACGAGTTGAAGGGCGCATCACAAGGCGATTGTCGAATCTCCGACCTTGACGTGATGCATATTGGGGCGTATCGTCAAAGTCGGACTCACCGCAAGGGAGGTCTTATGCCCATGCGTGCCACGAAGCCTTCCTCGTTTACGCCCGCGCTAGCCGATCTTCAATTCAAGGCACTCCAGATGCCTGCGAAACCGCGTAAGCCGGTGCGCACGGACGTCACCGATCGCATTCGATGCGAGTTCGTGGAGATGCGCGGCTTTTCACCAACCGTCGATCAGGCGGCACGGTTGTTCCAAGTCAGCCGTGAAGAATGTGTGCAGGTGCTGAAGACGCTCGTCGACGAGGGGTTTCTGAGGCACACCGCCGATGGTCGCTACCGCCTACCATCTCAGCAGTAAGGACTTACCCTGATGTTGGTAGTCGACAGCGACGTCTCGAGGTCGTATACTGCCGGTCCGGAAGCTTAGCCCACCGCTAATCGCGTTCAGCGTCGATCTGACCGTCTTCTGATCTTCCTGCATGCAGTTGAGCCGAGCGACAGTCGCTCAGGCTGGGTTTTCGTAGAGCCGCGCACGTCGCGTGGCCAGTGAAACGTTGCAGGAGTCAGTCAGATGGGTCGAAAACTCTACGTCGGTAACCTCCCCTACGAAACCAACGAACAGGATCTTCAGGAGTTGTTCGCACAGGCGGGCAGCGTCGAGACCGTCACAGTTATGCGTGACCGCGACACTGGCCGCGCGCGCGGATTTGCCTTCGTCGAGATGGCCTCTGATGACGAAGCGCAGAACGCCATCACCAAGCTGAATGACCAGCAGTTTGGCGGACGGCGGCTGACGGTGAACGAGGCACGACCCCAGGTTCCACGTTCCGGAGGCGGTGGCGGCAACAGCTACGGCAACCGTGGCCCATCACGTCGCAGCGAACCTCGCTGGTAAACACCATGCGGTTGGCGGGTCCTGGCGGACCCGCTTGAATATGCCGAGTCTGCAGGGAGGCCCGGCGTATGGAGAGATCTTTTTACTCGTATACTGCTGTGGTGGCATTCCAGGAGGCTGACGTGCGAGGTTACGCCATCGGGGACAGGGTCTCTCAAGCGCAATACGGCACGGGCACGATTCGGCTCGTTGACGAGCACCATACCGTGATCGAGTTCGATGAGCACGGTCTTCGTCGCTTCGTGACGGCGATGGTGAAGCTCGAACGCTCGACGACCCTTGCCCCGGAAAAGCCCGCCCGGCGGACACGCAAGAAGGCGGCGCAGGGCTGACGCCTAGCGAAGATATCTGACGACGACCGCGGTCAGGTCGTCCGCCTGCGGGATCCCGCGCGTGAACTCCTCCAGCGCTTCCAGAAGTCTCTCCAGGATGCGTTCGACCGGTTCGCCGACACGAGGCTCGATGGCCTCGCGTATCCGCTGCTCACCAAACTCCTCGCCCTCGATGTTCCGCGCTTCGACGATGCCGTCGCTGAAGAGGACGATCGTGTTGCCTGGCTGCAGCCGACACTCGCCTTGCTCGTAGATGGTGTTGGCGAACGCCCCAACGAGCGTGCCGCCCACCTCGAGACGCTGCCAGCCGCCGTCGGAAAACAAGAGCGGTGGATTCTGCGCCGCGTTGCAGTAGGTCAGCTGCCCATCTGTCGTCAGCGAGCCGAAGAAGATCGTCGCGAGACGTGACTCGATCCGGCGCGAAAGCAGGACGCGATTCACCAGCGCGATCAAGTCGTTGGGTGCCACGGACGTGCCCGCGTGCGATCCGAAGATGCCTTGAATGACGGCGGTCACCAATGCCGCCGACGGTCCTTTGCCTGTGACGTCGCCCAGGGCAAACCCGAATGCGCCCCCGGAGAGATCGAGGTAGTCGAAGAAGTCGCCGCCGATCATCCGGCTCGGCACCGACGCCCCGACGGCGACGTAGAAGGCGCCTTCGCGTCTCGGCTCCGGCAAGAGCGCCTGTTGGATCTTCGACGCGGTACGAAGCTCTTCGTCGATCTTCGCCTTCTCCATCGCCTCGCGATACAGGCGCGCGTTCTCGATCGCCGTTGCCGCTTCGGTCGCGAGTGCTTCGACGGCCACCGAGACCGACGAGGAGAATCGGCCGCGAACGCTGCTATCGAGGTAGAGCACGCCGATGTTCGCGCTGGTCGCGGGTTCCTCGGTTCGTTCGACATACCGCACGAGGCGCAGCGGCGCACACAGCACGTGACGGATTCCAAACCCGATCGTCTGGGTGTGAATGTCCGGCAGGTCTCCTTCGAGCAGGTCGGCGACCTGCAACTGACCCGTGGCAAAGACCTGCTCTGGAATCTTGCGGCTGGTATTGAAGCCTGAAGGTTCGAGCGATGTGCGTCCCGAGCGGCGAGCCACGGTCAACTCCAGCGTGCCCGACTCCTTGTCAGCCAGCATGATGAAGCCGCGCTCGGCGCCGGTCGTCTCGATCGCCGCGTCGAGCACGACAGCCAGCACTTCGTCGAGCACCCGCTCGGTTCCCATGGCCCGCAGCGCGGCAAGCAACGTCGCAACCTGCCGGAGCTCGCCAGGCGCACCGGCACGGCTGTCGTCGCGAGTCTCACGTTCGTCGGTCAGGAACATGAGCGCCGCCCCGCCGTGGCCGCACTCGATCTGGTCGCGGTGTGACAGCGGTTGATCGAGGACGCGCGCGCCGTTGACGAACGTGCCGTACTTGGAATTGCGATCCCGGATGATGTAGCGGTCGCCCTCGAGGACGATCTCCGCGTGGTCCCGCGAGACCTCGCCACCTGTCAGTACCAGATCGCTTTGCGGGCGACGGCCGATTCGAAACGGTGATTTGTCGATGACGATTACCCGATGGCCGAATGAATCGCGGACGGTCAGCCGCGCGCCGGAGGGCTTGGTCACGGCAGTGTCAGGCGCGCCGCGACCACTGCCTTCAGAACCTTGATAGCAACGGTACGATCAAGGCGAGTGTCGCGCGCGCGGTAGACGTCACCCATGCCGCCGGAGCCGACGAGGATCTGGAGCTCATAGGGATCGAGGCGAGTGCCGGAGGTCAGCAACGTGGACCGGATTATAGCGTCGGGGTCCGTACGACTCTCTCACCCTTTGTGGTCGGCGGTTCAGTCGGTGACGCACCCTTCAGATGCCGATCGGACGAGGCGGACGTACTTCCCGAGCACACCACCGGTTGCCTTGGGTGGCGGCGCAACCCACGCACGTTTCCGGCGCGCAAGCTCCTGGTCGTCCACACCAACCGTCAGCTGGCAGGCGGCGGCGTCGATGGTGATCGGATCGCCATCGCGCACGAGCGCGATTGGACCGCCTTCCTGAGCTTCGGGAGTGATGTGCCCGATGATGAAGCCGTGCGACCCACCGGAGAAACGGCCATCGGTCAGCAGCGCAACGTCGGCTCCGAGCCCGGCGCCCATGATCGCTGACGTCGGCGTGAGCATTTCGGGCATGCCGGGCCCGCCCTTCGGGCCTTCGTACCGGATCACGACCACGTCGCCCTTGTGGATCTGCTTCTGCTCGAGCCCCGCGAGCATCGCTTCCTCGGAATCGAACACCCTGGCCACGCCCGAGAACTTCTCGCCTTCCTTGCCAGTGATCTTCGCAACCGATCCTTGCGGTGCGAGATTGCCGTGCAGGATGCGGATATGGCCACGCGGGAAGACCGGCTTCTCGAGCGTATGAATGATCTCCTGCCCCGACTTCAGGTGCGCGGCGCCTTCCAGGTTCTCTGCGAGCGTCCGTCCGGTGACGGTCATGCAGTCACCGTGCAGGTAGCCACGCTCGAGGAGGTACTTCATGACCGCAGGTGTCCCCCCAACCGCGTGCAGATCCTCCTGCACGTAGCGCCCGCTCGGCTTGAGATCGGCAAGCAGCGGCACGCGATCGCTCACGCGCTGAAAGTCGGCGAGCTCGAGCCGAACCCCAGCCGCCTTCGCCATGGCCAGCAGATGAAGCACCGCGTTGGTCGATCCACCGACCGCCATGATCATCGTCATGGCGTTCTCGAACGCTCTTGACGTGAGGATGTCTCGCGGCTTCAGATCGCGCTCGAGCAGCACCCGGATGGCCGCACCCGCACGCCGGCACTCGTCACCTTTACCGGCATCCTCGGCGGGGATTGAGGAGCTGAACGGAAGCGAGAGCCCGAGCGACTCGATCGCAACCGCCATGGTGTTCGCGGTGTACATCCCGCCACACGCTCCCGCTCCCGGGCACGCATGGCGGACGATGTCGAGCCGCTGCTCGTCGGTGATCGTTCCGGAGAGATACTCACCGTAAGACTGAAACGCGGAGATGATGTCGCGCGGCTTGCCCTGAGCGTAGCCCGCCCGGATCGTGCCACCGTAGACCATGAGCGACGGCCGATTGAGCCGCGCCATGGCGATGACACTCCCCGGCATGTTCTTGTCGCACCCGGGTACGGTGATCAGCGCGTCGTACCACTGCGCGCCCACGACGGTCTCGATCGAGTCCGCGATCAGGTCGCGCGACGGCAACGAGTAGCTCATGCCCTCGGTGCCCATCGAGAGGCCGTCGCTCACGCCTACCGTGTTAAAGCGAAGGCCGACGAGCCCCGCGGCAGAGACGCCTTCCTTGATCTGCTCCGAGAGCCGATCGAGGTGCATGTTGCACGTGTTGCCCTCGTACCACATGCTGCAGATGCCGACCTGTGGCTTCTGCAGATCGGCATCGGTGAGACCGACGCCGTACAACATGGCCTGCGACGCACCCTGGCTGCGCGGCTGCGTAACGCGACTGGAGTATTTGTTCATCAAACCGTCGCGGGCTGGGGCAACTGCACGGGATCGAGGAACGGCATCATGTTCCGCAGGTTTGATCCGACCACCTCGATCGGGTGGTTGCGATCCTGTTCCCGCAACTTCTTGAAGTTCGGCAGGCCGTTCTCGTTCTCGTCGATCCACTTCTTGGCGAACTCGCCCGACTGAATCTCCTTCAGCATCTGCCGCATCGTGGCCTTGGTTTCGGCCGTGACGATGCGTGAGCCGCCGACGTAGTCGCCGTATTCGGCGGTATCGGAAATCGAGTAGCGCATATACTGCAGGCCGCCGCGGTACATCAGGTCGACGATCAGTTTCAGCTCGTGCAGGCACTCGAAGTAGGCAATCTCGGGCTGATATCCAGCCTCGATCAGCGTTTCGAATCCGGCCTTGACGAGCGCGCTGGTACCGCCGCAGAGCACCGCCTGCTCACCGAAGAGGTCCGTTTCCGTTTCCTCGGCGAATGTCGTCTCGATCACACCCGCACGCGTGCAGCCGATTCCCCGCGCATACGAGAGCGCCGTCGCCCGCCCCTTTCCAGTGACGTCCTGATGAACCGCGAGGAGGCCCGGCGTGCCGGCCCCTTCCTTGAAGACCTCGCGCACGCGATGTCCGGGCGCCTTCGGCGCAACCATCGTGACGTCCACGTCAGCCGGCGGAACGATCCAGTTGAAGCGGATGGCGAAGCCGTGCGCGAACATCAGCATCTTGCCCTTGGTAAGATGCGGCGCGATCTCGGCTTTGTAGACCTTGGCCTGGTGCTGATCCGGGATGAGGACCATGATCACGTCGGCCCACTTCGAGGCATCGGCGACCGAGTAGACGCGCAGACCTGCGGTCTTGGCCTTCTCCGCGGACTTGCTGTTCGCCTGCAGCCCGACGACGACATCGACGCCGCTGTCCTGAAGGTTCAGCGCGTGTGCATGGCCCTGCGAGCCATATCCGATAACGGCGACCTTGCGCTGGCGAATAAGGTCGATATCGGTGTCTTTGTCGTAAAACATCGTGGCCATGATCTCTCCTCAATATGCCGTTGGCCAGGAGACCCGCCGCTCATGCGGAGTGGCGAGTCATCACGCTGGGTTCGATAACCGGTCTAAGAATACTGCGCTGCCGACAACGTGGTGTCGCCGCGGCGCATGGCGACTCGTCCGGTCCGGACCATCTCGACGATGCCCAGCGGTTCGAGGCGCGAAATGACGGCATCAACGTGCGGGGGCTCACCGGTGATCTCGAGCGTCATCGTCTGCTCGCCCGAGTCGACGATATGGGCGCGAGTCTCGTCGACGACGCGCAGCAGGTGCGCTCGATCGTGGCCCGCAACAGCGACCTTCACCAGCGCGAGGTCGCGGGCCACTGCCGGAACCTCCTCGAGATCCTCGACCTGCAGGACATTGACCAGCTTGTAGAGATAGGCCGTGACGCGCTCGGCGCTCACCTGATCGCTGTCGATGACGACGGTCATCCGCGAGATACCAGGGACATCGGTCCGGCCAACGGTCAGCGACTCGATGTTGAACGCACGGCGCCGGAACAGCGACGCCACGCGATTGAGGACGCCGGGCTTGTCTTCGACAAGGGCTACGAGAGTGTGATGCATCTCTTTGGGCTCAGGGCTCAGGCTCTGGGCTATAGGCGCCGAAAGCCTAGAGCCACGAGCCATGAGCCGGTTTATATTGGGTCCGCCGCTGTTTCCACGAGCACCGACGTCTGCGGCCGCCGGATCATCGCGTCGAGATCAGCTCCGGCAGGCACCATCGGGTAAACACTGTCCTCCTGCTCGACTCGGAAATCGATGAGCACGGTGCCCTCGGCCTGTCGCGCTCGCTGCACGACGTCCTGCACGTCGGGCCGCTTCTCGACTCGCAAACCCAGCAAGCCGTGCGCCTCGGCAATCTTGACGAAGTCGGGGCTGCGAAGCGGCGTCGCGGCATAGCGGCGATCGTAGAAGAACTCCTGCCACTGACGGACCATTCCCAGGTAGCCGTTGTTGATCACGGCAACGTTGACCTTGACACCCTCTTGAGCGGCGGTCGAGAGCTCGGCCTGTGTCATCTGGAAACCGCCGTCGCCGACGATCGCCCAGACCTCAGCGTCGGGACGGGCCATCTTCGCGCCGATTGCCGCAGGAAGCCCGAATCCCATCGTCCCGAGTCCGCCGGACGTGATGAGCGTGCGCGGCAACTCGTGGTGGTAATACTGCGCCTCCCACATCTGGTGCTGACCCACGTCAGTGGCGATGATGGCCTTGCCCTCCGTGATGCGCCAGATGTCGTTGATGACGTGCGGTGCGTACAAGTGGCCGTTGTCGGGCAACGACTGGATGTCGTGCACGGCCGACGTGCCCTTCATCGACCCGATGTAGGACAGCCATGGCTCATGGTTCAACGGCTTCACGACATCGAGGAGGTCCTTCAACGCCTGGCGGAGATCGGCCACGATCGCCGCGTCAGCGTGGACGTTCTTGTTGATCTCCGACGGGTCGATATCGATGTGAATCTTCTTCGCGTTGACCGCGTAGGTCTTGATGTTGCCGGTCACGCGATCGTCGAAACGCATCCCGAGTGCGATGAGGAGGTCGGCTTCCTGGATCGCGTGGTTGACCCACGACTCGCCGTGCATGCCCATCATGCCGATGTGCAGCGGGTGACTGGCCGGGAAACCGCCGAGGCCGAGCAGCGTCATCGCGACCGGCGCGTTGATGAGCTCAGCAAACTGACGCACTTCCTTCATGGCGCCGCTTTGCAGAATCCCCTGCCCGGCGAGGATCACTGGTCGCTTCGACTTCGCGAGGAGATCGACGGCCGACATGATTGACGACTGCGGCACGGTGAGCTTGGGGCGATGGCCGCGCAGTTTCACCGGCGAAGGATCCCAGGCCCAATCGATCTTGGCCTGCTGCGCATCCTTGGTGATGTCAACGAGCACGGGACCGGGCCGCCCTGACTTGGCGAGGATGAAGGCTTCCTTCATCGCCGGCATGATGTCTTCGACTTTCGTCACGAGATAACTGTGCTTGGTGATCGGCAGCGTGATGCCCGTGATGTCGGTTTCCTGGAACGCGTCGTAGCCGATCAACTTGCTCGGGACCTGGCCGGTGATGCACACCATCGGGACCGAGTCCATCATCGCCGTGGCGATGCCCGTCACCAGGTTCGTGGCACCGGGACCGGAGGTCGCCATGCACACCCCGACTCCCCCGCCGGCGCGGGCATAACCGTCAGCCATGTGCGACGCGCCCTGTTCATGGCGGACCAGCACATGTTTGACCGGATAATCGAGCATGGCGTCGTACGCGGGAAGGATTGCTCCCCCCGGGTATCCGAATACCGTGCTGACCTCTTCGTGGACGAGGCATTCCCAGATGATCTGTGCGCCAGTTCTCTGCGTGGCCATGGACTCAGTGTGCACTGCTGAAGTACATCAGTCAAATTGATAGTAGTTCCGACAAAATAAGGCATCGTGATAAGCCCGGCCGCCTCGCCCGACGCGCGAACCGTCGGCCAGCGCTCAATTTTGTGAGCAATCGAAGGCTTTGATAGCCCGGGACTGCCCAATTTGACCCAGGGTTTTTGCGGCCCGATCCTTGAACCCACAGGCTCCAGAGGGTGGACATCATGAGAACGCACTGGATCGCGGTCGCAATTTTCAGCTCAACTTTGGCGGTGGCCTGCGGCGGAAGCCCGGAAACCACAGCCAATATTCCGGAGCTGGCGCCTCCGGCCGTTGAGCCGGCGCCAGCACCGTCGGCCCAACCAGCGCCGCCGCCGGCAGCGGACGCACCGGCAGCACAGTCAGCTGCTCCGCGCCCAGCCAGGCCACGGCCGGCCCCGGCTCCTTCGGCTGTTGCGGCCCGGACGGAAGAGCCCGTCCGCCCCGCGGCATCCCCGAAGCCGCGATTCAAGGAAGTCTCGGCTCCGGCCGGAACCGAATTGGCGCTCGAATTGACGACGCCGCTTTCGACGGAGACCGCACAGATTGAAACGCCGGTTGCGGCGAGACTGCGCCGCTCTGTTGTTGTGGACGGGCTCACCGTGTTTCCAGCCGGCACCGTGTTCCACGGCAGCGTGACCGAGGTCGAGCGCGCGGGCCGTGTTCGCGGACGCTCGCACCTGGCGTTCCGCTTCACTGAAGCGGAGATCGACGGTCAGCGCGATCAGGCTCGTACGACTGTCGTCAGCTTCGAGGGTGAAGCGACAAAGAGTGAAGATGCGACCAAGGTTGGCGCGGGCGCCGGCATCGGTGCGGTGATTGGCGGCATCATCGGCGGCGGAAGTGGCGCCGCGAAAGGTGCGGCGATCGGTGGCGCGGCGGGCGCCGGCACGGTCCTGGCGACACGCGGCCGTGACGTCGTTCTGCCGGCAGGCTCGGAAGTGAACACGACGCTCTCATCGTCGTTCGAGGTGCGCGTCGAGCTCGAGTAAGTCCCAGACCATACCGGGCGTCAGTTCGCAGAACGTGCGCGAAGTGACGCCCGTTCTATTTCTGCGCCTCGGCGCCTCCGTCGAAGTCAATCTTGCGATGAGTCCCGTCGCAAAAGGGCTTGGTCGCCGACGCGCCACACCGGCAGAGCGCGATCGGGCGGCGATCGATTGGATACGCCGCGCCCTCCCAATCAACGACTGTCGCCTCGTCGCTCTCGATCACATACGGGCCGTTACGGCGCAATCTGATCGTGATCATGTCGCCACCTTCAGAACTGGCCCGGGTTGCGACCGATTCCGACGATGCTGCACGCATAGATCACGTTCAGCTTTCGCCGCTTCGCTTCGGCCATCAGGCTGTCGCTTTCAGCGCCGGGATTGATCCAGATCTCAGGGATCTGTTTCTGCTCGAACTCCGCCAGCAGGCTCTCCGCGATCTCCGGCTGGACGTACACGGTCGCCATGTCGATCGGGCCCGGGACATCGAGCACCGACGAGTAGGTCTGCAGGCCCTCGACGGCCTCCTCGTTCGGGTTGATGGCGTACACCGTGTATCCCTCTGCGCTGAAAGCGCGCAGCGCCTTGTTGCCGAACTTTCGTCGATCGCTCGAGGCGCCGACCACGGCCACGGTCTTGTGCATGCCTGGATTATCGCAGGAACACGCTAAGGAAATATCTTCCCGGGGTTCAGGATGCCGGCCGGATCGAATGCGGCCTTGACGCGCTTCATGAGCGCAATCTCTTCTTCCGAAAGCTCGATCGACAGATACGGCGCCTTGGCGAATCCGATGCCATGCTCGCCGCTGATCGATCCTTCGAGTGCCACGACGCGCTCGAACAGGCGCCGCTCTGCTTCCCGGGCGCGCCCCAGTTCGTCGGCGTCATCCTTGTTGACCATGAGGTTGACGTGAATGTTCCCATCGCCGGCGTGGCCGAACGACGCGACGCGCAGCCGGTACTCACGCGCGAGCTCGTTCACAGCGTCGAGCAATTGCGGAATGCGCCCACGAGGCACGACGACGTCGTGGTTGATCTTCAGCAGTCCGGTGGCGCGAAGCGCAAGCGACAGTTGCCGCCTGACACTCCAGAGATCTTCGCACTCGGCCTCGCTTGCGGCTCGCTGAATCTCCATCGCACCGGCATCGCGACACGCCTCATCGACGAGCCGGTTCTCCGCATCGACCGCGGCTTGCCCGCCGTCGCATTCGACGATGACCATTGCGCTGGCACCCGCCGGAACCACGCTGCGTCCCAAGTACGCCTCGACCGCACGCAGCGACTCACCGTCAACGAGCTCGATGGCTGCGGGTACCACACGGCGGCCGATCAACCCCGTCACCGCGTCCACCGCCTGGCGTGCATCGCGGAAGGTGGCTGAAAGCGTCGCGCGCACCGGAGGCCTGGGGATCAGCCGGAGCGTGACCTTGGTGATGATCGCGAGCGTGCCTTCAGATCCGACGAGCAGCTGCGAGAGGTCGTAGCCAACGACGTTCTTGACCGCCTTCGAGCCGGTTCGCACGATCTCGCCCGTGGGCAGCACGGCCTCGAGCGCCAGCACGTATCGCTTCGTCGTGCCGTACTTGAATGCCCTCGGGCCGCCCGCGCACTCGGCCACGTTGCCGCCGATGGACGACGACTCGAGGCTGGCGGGGTCGGGTGGGTAGAACAACCCGACACGCTCGACCGCGCGCTGGAGATCCGCGTTGATCACGTTGGGCTCGACGACGGCAAGCAGATTGACCTCGTCGATCTCGAGAATCCGGTTCATCCGCTCGAGCGACAGGACGACTCCCCCGCGCGTTGGCACCGCACCGCCGGTATATCCCGTGCCTGCGCCGCGGACGACGAGCGGCACGTGGTGTGTGGTGCACAACCGCGCCACGCTCGCGATCTCGGCCGCCGAGGCCGGGAGCACGACGAGATCGGGAAGGTGCCCCTGTCCCAGCGCGTCGGCGGCATACGCCGCGCGCGACGCGTCGTCGCCGCGAACGTGATCGATTCCAACCGCGCGAGCGACGGATTCACGAAAGCTGAGTGACACGATCAGTGTGAGGCGCCTGCTCCGGACGGCTGCAGCGACGCGACAAAACGAAGCATGCGCGTTGCCCCCTCGCGCAGCCGCTCCAGTGATGTCGCATAGGAAATGCGGACGTAGCCGGGTGCGGCAAACCCTTCGCCCGGGACGACCACGACGTGCTCGCGCTCGAGCAGCGCCTGCGCGAAGTCGGCAGACGTGCGCAAGCCGTTGTCCGAGAGCAGGCCGGATACGTCGGGGAACAAGTAGAACGCCCCTTGCGGCTTCACACACCGAATGCCGGGATGCGCGGTCAGCCAGCCGTGAATGCTGTCGCGTCGCGTCCGATATTCGTCCAGCATGTCGAAGACCGGGTCTTGCGGACCCTTGAGCGCGGCCAATGCAGCCTTCTGCGTGATCGAGGTGATGTTGGACGTCGACTGCCCCTGGATCATGTTGAACGCGGCCGTCAGTTCCTTGGGCGCGACGCTCCAGCCGCAGCGCCACCCGGTCATCGCATATCCCTTGGACGCCGACCCCGCCAGCACGGTGCGATCGCGGTGACGAGCGAAGAGCACCCTGGGCAGATTGTGCGCGACCTGGTCGTAGATCAGTTGTTCGTAGCAGAGGTCAAGGACCACCCAGATACCACGTGCGGCCGCCGCGTCCGCAATAGCCGCGACCGTCCCTTCATCGATGAGAGCGCCGGTCGGATTGCTGGGCGAGTTCAGGATGATTGCCTTGGTCTTCGGCGTGATGGCCCCGATCATCGCCTCAGCGTCAACGGAGAAGCTGTCGTCGGATTTCGTATTGACCACGACGGGCGTTGCGCCCATCAGCTTCACCTGTTCCGGGATCGTCGGCCAGCAGGGCGCGTGAACGATCACCTCGTCGCCAGGATCGTAGAGCGCCAGCGCCGCGTTGAAGAGCGCCTGCTTCCCGCCCACGGTGATCAGCACTTCCGTTTGTGCGATGTCGATCCCGTAGTCCTGGCGATAGCGCGCGCAGACCGCGTCACGCAATTCGGGAATGCCCGGAGCCACGGTATAGCGGGTGAAGTTGGCGTCGATGGCAGCTTTGCCAGCCTGCTTCACATGTGCCGGCGTCGGAAAGTCTGGCTCACCGGCACTGAAGTCCACGACGTCGAAACCGGCGCGCCGAAGCCGCTCGGCCTCCGCCGCAACTTTCAGTGTGGCGGACACCGAGACCTGTTCGAGTCGGCGGGCGAACGTGCTCACGACTGCTTCCCGTGCTTGCGGCGCATCCAGGTTTCGACCGCTGTCGGCACGAGACCGGTGACCTGGCCGCCGAGGCTGAACACTTCCTTGATCAGGCGCGAGCTCAGATACGTGTATTGCTCTGCCGGCATCATGAACACGGTCTCGAGCGACGGCTCGAGGTGTCGATTCATCAGCGCCATCTGGAACTCGTACTCGTAGTCCGATACCGCGCGAATGCCCCGGATGATCGCGCTCGCCCGCCGGCGCCTCGCGTATTCCACGAGCAGCCCGTCGAAGGTGTCAACCTCGACGTTGGGGTACTCGGAGAACACGTCACGGATGATGGTGACCCGTTCCTCGGGCGTGAACAGCGGCTTCTTCTCCTGATTGACGAGAACGGCGACGAGCACGCGCTCGAACAGGTGCGCACTGCGCAGGATGATGTCCACGTGACCGTTGGTGATCGGGTCGAACGATCCGGGGAAAATCGCCAGGCGGCCATTCGGGGGCTCTGGTGGGCTCATACATCCTCTGCCGGCTGCGCCGCGCGCCTGGCCCGGATCAACATCGTCAATGTGCTGTCGCCGGATTTGACGTCACGTACCCGTTCGAGCGTTGGCGGCACGTCAGGATCCATGCGTGTGGCGCGCTCGAGCACCAGGAGTCCGTCCTCGGCGAGCAAGTCCGCCGCCCGATCGAGCACGTCGTGAACGTTTCCGATGTCGTACGGTGGATCCAGCAGAATCAGGTCGAATCTGGAGGCTCTCCCGCCACGCCAGCTCAGAAAGTCGGTGCAGTCGATAGTATAGCTGCCCTCGACGCCGCACATCCGCGCGTTCTCCTCGATCAGTGCCGCGGCGCGTCGATCGCGTTCGATGAAGGTGACGTGCACGGCACCGCGACTGAGCGCTTCGAGGCCGGTCGCTCCTGTCCCGGCATATCCATCGAGCACTCGCGCGCCCTCGATGCGTGGCGCAAGGATATTGAACAGCGTCTCGCGCAGCTTGTCCGATGTGGGCCTCAGGCCTTCCCATTTCGGCGTCTTCAGCCGTCGACCCTTGAACCGGCCGGCGATCACGCGCACGTCAGCCGACCTCGATCAGCCCGAACTGCTCCTGCCAACGCTGCTGCACGAACGACGTGAGCTCCTCGGTGAGACCACCTTCATCGACCAGTCGACGCGCTTCGTGATGCGCGGACTCCATGATGTCGCGATCCCGCACGAGGTCTCCGGTTCGCAGCTTCGGCAGCCCTGACTGTCTCGTGCCGAAGACGTCCCCGGGACCACGCAGTTCCAGGTCGCGCTCGGCGATCAGGAAGCCGTCGTTGCTCGATGCCATCGTCTTCAGGCGTTCGCGGGCATCGTCGGTCCACGGCGCCTGATACAGCAGCACACACACGGATTCAGCGGCTCCACGCCCTACCCTGCCCCGCAGTTGATGCAGTTGAGACAACCCGAAGCGCTCGGCGTGCTCGACCACCATGACCGACGCATTCGGCACGTCGACGCCAACTTCGACGACCGTCGTGGACACCAGCACCTGAACGTGCCCCGCCATGAACGACTGCATCACGTGATCCTTGGCATCCTGCTTCATCCGTCCGTGCAGCAGCGCCACGCGATACGCGGGAAACACTTCTGACTGCAGGTGGTCGGCCATCTCGGTGGCCGATCGCAGGTCGACCTTCTCGGACTCCTCGACCAGCGGATAGATGATGTAGGCCTGCCGCCCTCGATCAAGCTCCTCGCGAATCAGGTTGAATACTTCGTCACGACGCGATTCCGGCTTGACCAGTGTCTGCACAGGTTTGCGCCCTGGCGGCAGGTCCGCGATCTTCGAGACCTCGAGCTCGCTGTAGTCGGTCAACGCGAGCGTTCGTGGAATCGGCGTGGCCGTCATCAGCAGCACGTCCGGCCTGAGCCCCTTGTCCCGCAGCGTCGCGCGCTGCTCGACGCCAAAGCGATGCTGCTCGTCGATGATGACGAGCCCCAGCTTGTGAAACGTCACCGCCTCCTGCACGAGCGCGTGGGTGCCAACGACGAGATGGGTCGTGCCGCGCTCGATGTGCGACGTGACTGTGTGCTTGTGGAGACCAGGGGTGCTGCCCGTCAGCAGATCGACGCGAAATCGAGACGATGCGAGCAGGCGCGCGATGTTGGCGTAGTGCTGGTTCGCCAGGATCTCGGTGGGCGCCATGAAGGCCACCTGGAGCCCGTTCTCCATCGCGACGATCGCTGCCAGCAGCGCGACGATGGTCTTCCCCGCACCGACATCGCCTTGCAGGAGTCGATGCATGGGAGCCGGCGACCGCATGTCGTCGACGATCTCCTTGACCGCCTGACGTTGTCCCGGCGTCAGCTTGAACGGGAGCACGCTGGCCGCTGAATGTCGGATGCGGTCATCGACGACAGGCACGAACGGCTTTGCTTCTACGCTGCTCTCGTGCCGCCGCCAGGCGTGTCCCAACTGGAAGAGAAAGAACTCCTCGAAGATCAGCCGCCGCTGCGGAGGAGTGCGAAACGCGTTCAGTTGATCGACGGACGCCTCGTTCGACGGGAAGTGTGATTCCTCGAGCGCGACTCGCCGCGGCACGAGGTCGAGCCGCGTACGCAATGACTGCGGTAGCGTCTCTGGAATGTCCGCCGGCAGTTGATCGAGCGACTGCCGCACGATGCGGCGCTGCATGTTGGGCGTCACCGTCCCGGTCTTCTCGTAGAACGGCACGATGCGCGCGGTCTTGAGTGACGACAGATCCTCGGAGACCAGCTCGTACTCCGGGTTCATGAAATGAAGGCCGGTTGAATCGAGCTTGACGTCGCCGAACACGACCACCTGGAGATGCGGCTTGAGGATGTCGGCGAGGAAGGCCTGGTTCATCCAGGTGCAGCGGATGGACCCGCTCGCGTCGGCAATCACTGCATGAAAAATTCGAAATCCGCGGCGCCGGGTGATGGCGACATTGGCCGCTTTGATCTCGCCGAGCACCGCCGCCTTGGCGCCGGGCCGCAGCGAAGCGATCGGCTGCATCCGGCTCCGGTCCTCGTACCGGAACGGCAGACGGTACAGCAGGTCTTCGACGGTAACGAGGCCCGCGCGCTTGAGGTCGGCCGCTTTGCGCGGACCGACGCCCTTCAGGAATTGAAGAGAAGTGGACAGCGTATCGGTTGAGCCCTTGTTGGCTATTGCACGACGACGGCTTGTCCCTGCCCGACCTCGATCTGTTTGATCTGCGCCGGAAGCCGGAACGAATCGTTCAGACGTACGCCTTCAGGATCTTTGTCGGTTCTCGAGTAGTAGGCAACGATGTCCTGCAGCACTGACGTCGGGACAGGGATGCCGGACACGGCGGCTTCCTCGATCTCGAACTTGCCGACACCATTCTGCGTCTGAAGCACACCGCTCAACGTCACGGGCAAGCGTCCGCCCAGGTACGACCATGGGTCGAGGACTCCCCCGGTGGACTTGCGTTTCGCAATCGTCTCGAGATCGACGGTCGCCGCTGCCCTGAGCTTGCCGTTGCCAACGATAGTCACTCGCGGGTCGGTCACGCCTTGCGGCATGACTTCAACGCTCCGGTATGCGAACCACGAGTTGAGTTCAGTCTCACTGAACGGTGTGCGTTGCGGTCCCTGCGCCTGTCCCTTGAGCCCGCTCACACCGCGCTGCGTCACGATGGCCATCTTTCTGGTGAACGCATCAGCCTGCTGTTCCGACACGGCGGCCGCCTGGAGCGCACTCAGACCGACGCCCGACAGAAGAACAAAGACCGCAATGTTGAGACGAGAGGACATACCGCGACCTCCGGGACACCTTCGCGCGTCGCGCTACGGCAGTGCCGCCGAAGCCCTGGCGCTGGCAAGAAGCTGGCTGAAGCGAGTGTAGCACCCGCCGTTGATTTTCGCTTTATGTTCGCATATAGTCTTCCCCAGTTTCCAGCCCAGAAAACACCGGAGGATGCCCGTGCTCCCTCTCACGAAGCGCCAGCGCGAGATTCTGGACTACCTGAACGACTTCATCCAGCAGCATGGCTACGCGCCCAGCCTGGAGGAGATCGGCCGCCGGTTCAACCTGTCGTCGCTGGCGACCGTGCACAAACACCTCAGTAACCTGCAGGAAAAGGGGTTCATCCGGCGCGCCTGGAACCGGAGCCGTTCGGTCGAACTCGTGCCAACCCGGGGCACGGGGCGCGCGTTGGAGCTGCCGCTGTTGGGATACGTTGCTGCGGGTGCGCCAATTGAAGCCGTGGCCGGAACGGAAACGATCTCCGTGCCGGAGACGCTCGCCGGCAAACGCGACAGCTATGTCCTTCGGGTGAAGGGTGACTCGATGATCGATGAGCAGATCCGCGATGGTGACTTCGTCATCGTCGAAGATCGCAAATCGGCCGACAACGGCGAGATGGTGATCGCTCTGGTCGGGGGCCTGGACGTCACGCTCAAGAAGTTCTATCGCGAGAACGGACGCGTCCGCCTTCAGCCAGCCAATCCTGCGATGCAACCGATCATGGTCGACGACGATCAAGTGCAGGTTCAGGGAGTGGTTGTTGGGGTGATGAGGAAGTACTGAACTACTCTAGACGCATGTCCGATCAGCCCGAACGCAAGCAAATCAACTTTACGATTGTCCCCGATGAACAGCCCGGCGAACCGCGTACGTACGCCAACTTCTGCTCCATCGCTCACACACCGTTCGACTTCACGCTGACGTTCTGCGAGGTCATGCCGCTGTCGGAGAAGGCCGTCCGTGACGCCGAGCAGGATCACGTCGTCCGTGCCCCGGTTCGTGCGCGTGTGGTGGTTCCGGTGCAGTTCGTGCCGAACCTGATCGCCGCGCTCCAGGATCACATGCGTGTCTTCTCCGAGACCTATTCGAATGTCGGCTGGTCCAAGGGCGGTCCGATTCACTAATGTGAAATCGCCAGAGACAACGCGCCGAATCATCGAGACGCTCGCGGTACAGCATCCGAACGCGGACACCGAGCTGCACTATCGCAACCCGTTCGAGTTGCTCGTGGCGACGATCCTGTCGGCGCAATCGACTGATGCGCGCGTGAACATGGTGACCCCCGCGCTCTTCGCGAAATATCCCGACGCGCAGGCGCTCTCGCGTGCGAAACAACCTGCGCTGGAAAAGCAGATCATTTCGACCGGGTTCTTTCGCCAGAAGTCGAAGTCGCTGCTCGGCATGTCGCGCGCGTTGGTGACCGAACACGGGGGCCAGGTGCCTGCTGACATGGAAGCGCTGACCAGGCTGCCCGGCGTCGGGCGCAAGACGGCCAATGTCGTGCTCGGTCACGCGCTCGGTGTGCCTGGGCTTCCGGTCGATCGGCACGTGCTGCGCGTGTCCAATCGCATTGGGATCGCGGAAGGCGACGACGCCGAAAAGGTCGAGGCCCAGCTCTGCGGCGCGTTGCCGGAAGGGATGTGGACGCTCGCCTCCGATGTGCAGATCCTTCATGGGCGGCGCATCTGCCGACCGAAGCCGCTGTGCGCCGACTGCTCTATCCGGGACGAGTGCGACTTCTACGAGCACGTCGTCACGAAAGAGGCGGGACGTGCGCCAACCACGACGAAGAAAAAGACACGAGCCAGGACACGTGACCCGCGCCGAGTTCGAACGTCTGGTCGCTGAGGCGATTGCGCTGATTCCTCGGCGCTTTCGAAAGGAGATTAAGAACCTCGCCCTGGTGGTCGAGGATGCTCCAAGCCTCGAGTTGCTCGACGAGATGGACATCGAGCCGCCGGATACCCTCTACGGGCTGTATCAGGGAACACCGCTCACCGAGCGACACTGGGCACACGGAAACCAGCTTCCCGATCGCATCACGCTGTATCAGGAGCCGATCGAGGCTGATTGCGATGACGAGGACGAGATCCGGGCGGTGATTGGAGAGACGCTCATTCACGAGGTCGGGCACTACTTCGGGATGAGCGAAGAACAGATCGAAGAGATCGAGGAGCGGTACTGGCGCGGCGAAACGCTCGTCGAGGACGAAGATTGATGGGACCGTTTCCACGGGCCCGGAAACGCTTTGGCCAGCACTTCCTCGAACCAGCCTGGGTCGCCAGGCTCATTGCTGCCCTCGCCCCTTCTGCTGATGACACGTTTCTCGAGATCGGTCCCGGCCGCGGGGCGCTGACGCTGCCACTGGCCGAACGAGCCGGGCGCGTCATCGCCGTCGAACTCGATCGCGACCTGGCAGCCTCTCTCGCCAACCGGGTTCCGGCGAACGTGCGGATCATCCAGTCTGACTTTCTCGAGGTGAACCTGCCCCTCCTGCTCGAAGGCGAGCGCACACCGGTCCGGGTGGTGGGCAACCTCCCCTACAACGTGGCCTCCCCCATCCTGTTTCAAGTGTTAGCAGGCGCAGAAGACGGGCGCCTCCTTCGCGAGGCGACGCTGATGCTGCAGCGGGAAGTCGCCGATCGCCTGTTGGCCGAGCCGGGCGGCCCCGACTACGGCGCGATGTCGATCCAGGTCCAGCTCCGTGCTGACGTCGAACGCGTTCTGAATCTTCCGCCCGGTGCGTTCCGGCCGCCACCGAAGGTCCACTCCGCCGTCGTGCGACTGCATCTCCGTCCGCCCGGGGTCGACATTGGCTCCGCGGAGGTCTTCGAGCGGGTCGTCCGCGGCCTGTTCCTGCAGCGCCGGAAAACCCTCGCCAATGCGCTCAAGCCGGTCGCCGCCTCGTTCGGCCGATCGCCCTCTGACCTCCTCGAACGTGCCCGGCTGGACGGCGGGCGCCGGCCGGAAACGCTGTCGGTCGAGGACGTCGCGAGGCTCTCACAGGCTGTGCTATAGTTTCCCCGGAAGTCGTTGTACCTGCCGATCTTCTGCCCTTCAAGCGCGCGTGGATCTGACCCGATGCGCAAAGGGTTTCAGGCGCTCCCAGCGACCTGATCGTTCGGCGTGTCGTAAGGACCCGCCGACACCCCCGCGTTGCCGTTCTGCCAGGACCGGTAGCCGAGGTCGGAACAACCAAGTTGCTCGACGCTGGGCTCTGAATGAATCAGTCCGCAGTTCCACTCGTGTCTCCGTCGACACTCGAGGTCGTCGCCCTGGGCGGTCTCGGCGAGTTCGGCATGAACATGATGGCGATGTCGTGGGGGGATACGACCATCCTCATCGACGCGGGCGTGATGTTTCCCGAGCCCGACCAACTCGGCGTCGACCTCATCATCCCGGACATGACGTTCGTCGAGGCGCGCCGCGAGAACGTCAAGGCACTGATCCTCACCCACGGGCACGAGGACCACATCGGGGCGGTCCCCCACGTCTTCGAGCTGTTCGATGGCCCGGTCTATGGCACCGCGATGACACTGGCCTTCATCGAGCCGAAGCTCGAAGAGCACGGCATCGATCCGGGAGGCCGGCTCAAGACGGTCAAGCCGCGACAACGCGTCACCGTCGGGCCATTCGCGATTGAGTTCATTCGCGTGACCCACAGCATGCCCGACTGCGTGGCGCTGGCGATCACGACACCGGCTGGCACCGTCGTCCACACCGGCGACTTCAAGATCGATCAGACGCCAATCGATGGCGAGCACTTCGATCTTCATCGGTTCGCCGAGCTGGGCACCGAGGGTGTGCTGGCGCTCTTTGCCGACAGCACGAACATCGACCGCCCCGGCTTCACCGGGCCGGAGATCGACGTCATCGATGCGTTCGAGGAACTGTTCACGGCGACGAGCGGCAAGCTGGTTGTGGCCACGTTCTCGTCGAGCATCTATCGCATGCAGCTGCTCGTTGATCTCGCGGCCCAGTTCGAGCGCAAGGTTGCTTTCGTGGGCCGTAGTGTGGTGCAGAACACCGAGATCGCGCAGCGTCTCGGCTACCTGCGGATCCCATCCGGCATGCAGATTCGCGACTCCGAGATCCAGAACTACGCGTCGCAGGATGTGCTGTGCATCAGCACTGGATCGCAGGGGGAACCGCAGGCCGCGCTGCCGCGTATCGCGATCGACGATCACCGCTGCGTCAAGCTCGGACCGGATGACACGGTCGTTCTGTCGGCACGTTCGATTCCAGGCAACGAGAAGGCGATCGCCCGAACGATGAGTCATATCGCCCGGCGAGGCGCGGACGTAGTGACACCGGACATGAAACATGTCCACGTGTCAGGTCACGGCTCAGCTGAAGAATTGAAGCTCGTGCTTTCGCTCGTGCGGCCGCGCTATTTCATTCCAATCCACGGCGAGTACCGGCAACTCTCGCAACACGCGCGGGTTGCAACCAAGGTCATGCGTGGCGCGGATCGTCATGTTCAGGTGCTGCTGGCGCAAGACGGGGACATCATCCAGTTCGACGCAAACGGCGCTCGCATTGCAGACAAGGCGCCCACCGGCCGTGTGCTCATCGATACGACGCGCGTTGGAGAAGTTGGCGACGAGGTGCTTCGCGACCGGCGGCACCTGGCCGGGGACGGTGTCGTCGTCGCCGTCGTGGCGATCAGCCGCCACACTGGTACGATCACGGGCACGCCCGAGTTGGTGGCCAGAGGGTTCGTCGTCGATGAGGGCGAAGAGGAGTCGCTCTTTGCCGACGCCGGTCGTGTGATCGGCGACTGCATTGCATCTGCGGGCGTTGAGGAACGCACAGACCAGGGACTGATGACCGAGAAGCTGCGCGTCGAGTTGCGGCGCTTCTTCAAGAGACGGTCCGGCCGCCGGCCGCTCGTCCTCCCTGTGCTCATGGAGATCTGACCGTGAAGGAATCCACGCTTTCCCGACGGATCAGCGAGTTCCTCGGCGTCGCGCTATTCGCGCTGGCGCTGATCTGGCTGATCTCGTTGGTCACGCATGACCCGACCGATCCGGTGTGGTTCTTCACCACCGGCACCGGTGAACCACCGGTCAATTTCGTTGGCCGCGTCGGCGCGTTTCTGTCGGAGCTTTCGTTTCAGCTCTTCGGCTACGCCGCGTTCCTGATCCCGGGTGTGATCGCCGTGGTCGGTTGGCACTACTTCTGGTGCGAGAAGCCCGAGGCGGCGTATACGAAACTGACCGGCGTCGGTTTGCTCTTCCTGGCGTCGAGTGCATTTCTGAGTCTGGTGTTCGGCGACGCCGACGTCGCCGGCAAGACCTTTTACGCCGGCGGGTCGGCTGGTTCGTGGCTCGGCAGCGCGCTGTCGGAATATCTCAACCGGACCGGATCGCTCATTGTGTTGATGACGCTGATCATCCTCGCAGTGATCCTGTCCACACAGTTTTCCTTCGGCAAGATGTTCGCGACCGCTTCGGTCAACTCGAAGGATCTCTCCGCGCGCGGCGTGGGCTGGTTCCGCGGATGGCTGGACGATCGCAAGCGGGATCGCGCCCGGCGAGAGGTGATCAGCAAGCAGACCCGCAAGGCAGCCTCGGCAAAGGACGATGCTGACGAGCAGACGGCTGCGTCGCGGGCACCGCGCGGGGCGCGACTGGCAGCTGACGCACCATCGATGCCGTCACCAGCCACGCGACAGACGCCGGTCGTGGCGCAGAAGAGGCCCGAGTCGCCTCCGCTTCCGCTTCCCGATCCCGAGCTCAAGTCACCCGCACAGAAGCGGCATGGGGCGTTCACGCTGCCGCCGATGACACTGCTCGACGCACCAAAGGCGGAGCGCAAGATCGACGAACGCGAGCTGATGGAGTCGGCACGCCTGCTCGAGGAGAAGTGCCGCGAGTTTGCCGTCGAGGGCCAGGTTGCTCAGATCCATCCCGGCCCGGTTGTCACGACGTTCGAGTTCAAGCCGGAAGCCGGCGTGAAGTACAGCAAGGTCACCGGGCTGGCTGACGACCTGTGCCTCGCCATGCAGGCCGAGTCGGTACTCATCGATCGGATCCCCGGCAAATCGACCGTCGGCATCCAGATTCCGAACCCGAACCGTGAGGCCATTTCCCTGCGCGAGCTGCTCGAGGCCGATGCGTATCAGCGGTCGCAGTCGAAGCTGACCCTTGCGCTGGGCAAGACGATTCACGGCGAGCCGTACGTCACCGACCTGGCGACGATGCCGCACCTGCTCATCGCGGGATCGACGGGCACGGGCAAATCGGTGGGCCTCAATTCCATGCTGACCAGCCTGCTCTATCGGGCTACACCCGATGAAGTGCGCTTCATCATGATCGACCCCAAGCGGCTCGAGCTCGGGATGTACGAGGAGATCCCGCACCTCCTCTCCCCTGTCGTTGTCGATCCGAAGAAGGCGGCGAACGCGCTGCGCTGGGCCGTGCGCGAGATGGAAGAGCGTTACAAGACGCTCGCTGCCGAAGGTGTGCGAAACATCGAGCAATACAACCGCAATGCGCGCCATGTGATCGCGGAGCGAGGCAGTTCCGACGACGAGGCGCCGAAACCGCTCCCATTCATCGTTGTCGTGATCGACGAGCTGGCCGACCTGATGATGGTGGCGAGCAACGAGGTCGAGGAATCGATCGCCAGGCTCGCGCAAATGGCCCGCGCCGTTGGCATCCATCTCATCCTGGCGACGCAGCGTCCGTCGGTGGACGTCATCACCGGTCTGATCAAGGCAAACCTGCCATCACGGATTTCGTTCCGCGTGTCGTCGAAGATCGACTCGCGAACGATTCTCGATGGCAACGGCGCCGAACAACTCCTCGGCAAAGGCGACATGCTCTTCCTGCCGCCAGCCTCGTCGCGCGCCATTCGTCTGCATGGCCCGTACATTTCCGAGCAGGAGAGCGCGCGGCTGGCCAGCTTCCTTCGCAAGCAGGGCAAGCCGGTGTTCGACGACACGATCACTGCCGAAGACGAGAAGAGCGGGCCTGGTGGTGCGGCGGACTTCGAAAAGGACGAGCTCTACGACGAGGCCGCCCGCATTGTCGTGACCAGCGGGCAGGTGTCGATATCCTACTTGCAGCGGAAACTACGTATCGGCTTCAGTCGCGCCGCGCGGCTCGTGGACATGATGGAAGCCGATGGTCTGGTCTCGCCGGGCGCCGGAGGAAAGCCACGGGAGGTGCTCGTCGATCGCGGGTATTTCGAGGAAGTCGATGCGCAGCTTCGCTAACCTTCTCATCGTCTTCGCGCTTGGCGCGACTGCGATGCCTCCTCTGGGCGCGCAGACGCCGACGCCACGTACGATCTATACCGACGCGCTTCTCCGCGAGCGTTCTCTCCGGCAGGAGATCGAGAGTCAGCGCGCTGATGATCCGTCGCCCGCACTACTCCAGCGGATGCGCGCGCTCGTCGAGACGTACGAGCGCATGGCCCGCCAGTTCCCGAGCGGCGATTACATGGACAACGCGTTGTGGCAGGGGGCGGTCCTCGCTGCGGACACGTTCTGGACGTTCGGCCAGGCGGCGGACAAAGCCACTGCGCTCGAGTTGTTCTCCGCGCTGAGTTCGCAGTTCCCGCGAAGCTCGCTCGTCCGCGAGGTGCCGGCTCATGTGAAGCGGTTGCAGGCGGCGAAGCCGACGCCAGCGCCAACGCCGGTGCGTGCGGCTGATGTCACTCCGCCCGCCGCGTCAAAGCGTGCGCCGGCCGCCGCACCCGCCGCTGCATCCGGGCGTGCGACGAACGCCCTCACCGCGGTCAGGCGCGAGGTCCTGCCTGACGCGCTGCGAATCACGATCGCCCTCGGTCAAGAGGTGACGTTCCGCTCCGATCGCCTCGACGGCCCCCCGCGCGTCTTCATCGATTTCGACAATACCCGCCCGGTTGAAGCGATCAAGGATGCGACCATCCCGTTCACTGACGACGTGGTGCGGCAAGTCCGAATCGGACGTCAGACCGAGTCGCGCACGCGTGTCGTGATGGATCTCAACGGCGCCGGACGCCACAGCATTTACACGCTCTACAACCCTTATCGGGTGGTCATCGACTTCGCGCGGGTCCCCGTGGCGCCGTCCGCTCTCGTTGCCAAGGCGGCCGCGACCGGTCCAGCCACGGTGAGTCGTCAACCAGCTGCGAGTGAGTCTGCCGCCACGCCAGTCGCAGCGACGGGAACAGCCGCGAGACCCGCCGAGCCGCCGCCACTGGACGAGCCGACAGATCTCGCGGAACCTCCTATCGTTGAAACCGAGCTGTCCGCACCGGAGGCGCCAGCGCTCAATCGTTCTGGCGGATTTTCGCTCTCGCGGCAACTGGGCCTGCGAGTCTCTCGTGTCGTGATTGACCCCGGTCACGGTGGGCACGATCCCGGAGCCAAGACCAAGGGACTCACGGAAGCGGATCTCGTATTGGACGTTGCGCTCCGCCTGGAAAAGCTGCTCGCGAAGCAGGAAGGATTCGAGGTGGTGCTCACCAGGCGCGTCGATACGTTCGTTCCGCTCGAAGAGCGGACCAAGATCGCCAATCGGGAAGGGGCCGACCTGTTTCTGTCGATCCACGCCAATGCCAGCACGAACACCTCGGCACGCGGCGTGGAGACCTACTTCCTGAACCTGACAGCGAACCCTGAAGCGGAGAGGGTGGCCGCTCGAGAGAACGCCGCTTCATCCCGCAGCATGAGCCAGTTGCCCGACATCGTGAAGGCGATTGCGCTCAACAACAAGATCCAGGAATCACGCGACTTCGCCTCGATGATTCAGAACTCGCTGGCGTCACAGCTGCAGAAGAGCGACAGCAAGGTGAGAAACCTGGGTGTCAAACAGGCCCCCTTCATGGTGCTCCTCGGCGCAACGATGCCGAGCGTGCTGGCCGAGATCTCCTTCATCACCAACAAGCAGGAAGCGGCGATGCTGAAGACGGATAAGTACCGTCAGCGCATTGCCGAGGCACTCTACGCGGGCGTGCTCCGCTATCAGCAGTCACTCAAGACCGGACCGCAAATCGCAGAACAGTAATGTGGAGCCGCGACCGCCGGGCAGTATGCC
>JALDXQ010000032.1:0-48058 GCA_032156805.1 Acidobacteriota bacterium | reverse complement strand
CTTGGGCGTTCACGATTCACTGCCTGACACCCAATTCTCGCGGTAGATCTCGCTGGCGCCTCGCGCCGCGCGTCGCAGGAACATCGGCAGAACGAGATCGCGCATCTTTCGCCCGATCCATCCGGACGGCGCCTTGTGCTGGCCCGTGCGCCGCGACTGCCTCGCAATCGGATCGACACGCGGCCGTCTGAGACGCTCGAACGTCGCAAACGCCGTGGTGACATCGGGGATGTCGCGCAGGCACCGCGCGACGATCAGCGCGTCTTCGAGCGCAAGCGATGCGCCCTGGCCGACATGCGGTCCGATCGCGTGTGCGGCGTCGCCGATCAGGCAGACTGCTCCCCGATGCCAGGTGGGCAGCGAGAGAAGGTCGTGCACGGGGTAGATGCCAATCTCTCCGCGCAGCGCCTCGAGAATCTCGCGGACTTCAGGCGGGTCTCCACGGTGGAGCTTGAGAAGGTCAGGCGCGAATTGCTCCGCATCGACATTCGAGAGCTGCCCGCGCGGTGGTTCCTCCGCACGAGCGAAGTTGCTGAACCAGTACGTCTCACCGCCCGGTCGCACGGCATAGCCGAAGAAGCTTCGGCGGCCGAAGACCATGTGCATCGCCGTGCCCGTTGACGGCAGGCCGGTGGACACGACGCCGCCGAGGTTGATGATGCCGGTATAGGCCGGCTTCGGAGCGTCAATGAAATGGCTCTGCCGAGTACGAGAGTGAATGCCATCCGCGCCGATGACCGCGCGTGCTCGTGCCGTGCTGCCGTCGGCGAATCGCGTCAGCACGTTCCCGTCACGGTCGTCGATCGACGCGAGCGCCTTGCCGAACTCGAACCTGACACCAGCGCGCTCGGCCGCTGCGCGGAGCGCGCGGCTCAACGCTCCCCGCATCACAGTGATGCCGCCCACGGGTACATCCGCGAGGACTCGCCCGGATTCGTTGTGAAAGATGAGCCGGTCGTTCTGAAACCCGAGCCCGTCGAGGACATGGTCGAGCCCGAGCGCACGCAAGGCAGTGATGCCATTCGGTGCCACATTGAGGAACGCGCCGGCATCATCGCGTGGTGTGTCGCTGGCTTCGTAGACAACCGGCTCCAACCCGGCGCGGCGCAGCGCGATTCCGAGAGTGGGCCCCGCGATGCCGGCGCCGATCACGGCCACCGCGGCGGAAGGGCCGAGTGCACTTCCTGAGTCGTTCGCAGATTTCGTCATCATCCTGACAAGGACGATGACATGCACGGGCGCGCCTCGTCTTTCCGGTGCTTGCGGAGAATTGCAGAATCTTGCTGATTGGCGGACTCGCAGGACATCATGACCGGGTGAAGTCAGCGTCGCGGCTCGTCCACATGCGGCCGACGCGCCCGCAACTCGTTCAGGCCATCGGCCGCGCGGTGTCGCAGTTCCAGGAGTCGTCGAACATGTTCGACGATCTGGCGGCCGAGATCCTTGCGCTCGACCGGCGCGACCTGGCGTGCATGACCATGCTGCTGTTTGGTGGACCGGCCACGCCCGAGGATCTCGCAGCCGCCCTTCACCTTCGACGCACGGTTGTGTCAACAACGCTCGCGCGGTTGCAATCTGCTGGGTACGCGCGCGTGCAACCTGGTGAGAGAGCTCGTATCGAGCTCACCGAACACGCACGGGAATGGATCGCACGCATCTGGTCACCGGTGAAAGCCGATGGCGACCGTCTGCTTGCGACGTATTCAGTGGGACAGTTGGAAACGTTCGCGACGTTCCTGCGGCAGGCGTGCGCGCTTCAGGACAAGCAGATCTCAGTGCTGCGCAAATGGCTGGCTGTGCCGCCCTCGGCGAGGCGGGCCCACATGCGCGGAGGGCTCTCGCCTGCCGCGCTGCGACGAGTGCAGCTCTTCGTCGAGGCGAATCTCGCGCAACCGATCCACCTGCACGATCTCGCGGCTCGCGCGGCGCTCAGTCCCTACCACTTTGCGCGGGCGTTCAAGACGTCCGCAGGCATGACACCGCGAGCCTACGTGGAGGAGCGGCGCATCGAGCAGGCAAAGCGCCTGCTCAGGGAATCGACGCATTCACTGGCGGCCGTCGCGATGGAGGTCGGCTTCGGGACGCAAAGCCGACTCACCGCGACGTTCAAGCGAAAGACTGGTTTCACGCCGGGCGAGTACCGGCGCGGCTACTTCTGAATGGCTTTCTGAATCGCCTTGGCCGCGTTCTGCACGGCCTCGCCAAGGGACTCGTCATACGAGGGACCCTGACCGGGTACGCCAACGAGGCCACCCAGGCTGTTCATCGTCATCGCCGAAGACATCAGGTATGACGCGGCGACGGCCGTCGTATCGATGCCTGCGCCTTTGCCGAACCCGTAGAGATTGCCGGCCTGCATCTGGTAGAGCGTCGGGTCGCCAAGCATTCCCATGCCGCCGAGGTTGGCGGCGCCAAAGGCATTCAGGCGCGCGAACATCTGCGGACCAGCAAACATCGACAGATACATTCCGCCCGCAAACTTCGCGAGGCCGAGGCCACTCTGGAGACTGAATCCGCTGCCATCCTTCCCCTTGGCCGTCGTCGACAGCCGCTGCTTGCCGTCGGCTTGCAGCAACTTCACGGCAATGCTCGACTCGGTGTTTTCCTTTGGCGCAGCGGCCGCACCCGCCGCGCCCGCTGCCGCACCCGCGGCGCCGCCGCGTCCGGCGGCGACACCCGATGCCGCCTTCATCAAGCCACCGAATGCGCCCGGTTTCGAGACCTTTAACTCTGTGACTTCCGCTAACAGGAGGTAGTCATATCCGAGTTCCTTCGCGCGCTGCTGCAGCTCCGCCGGAGTGGCCGCCGCCATCGGCACAGCCTCGAACTTCGCCTCACTCAAGTCGCCGATGAGACGATGACGCAGCGCGCGGGTATCGACGGCTTGAGTGGTCTTGTTGGTGAACTCCGGTACACCGATGCGCACGACACCAGGCGCCTTGGGCTGTGGTGCGGCCGACGGTTCGGCGTTGGACTCGGCGAGTTTCACCTCGTTGGCATCGCTCAGCGCCTTCGACATCTCGCGGACGTTCATTGCGGCGTTCAACCCCGGAGGAATCTCGAAGAGCGCCGCGTCGAGGGTTGTCTGCTCGAACTCGGTGATCTCCATCGACGCCACGACCGGCTTGCCGTCTTCTCCCGTGATCGTGGTCGTGTAAGCGATCGGGAAGCCGAGCACCTTGGGATCGCCGTTGCTGGTCGCCTGGATCTGATCGGCGCAGGCGCCCGGGGTGGCAGGCTGTTCCGGCCCCGTCGTCTGCCTGGCCAGTGTGGCCGGTGCATCGATGTACCAGCCATCGGTCTCGATGCGCTGCCTCGACGTGTCGCATGCGCCCGCCATCGGCTGCTTGTCGACCATCGTCTTCACGTGACGCGCCTGCAGACCGAAGGCGGACTTCCGCTCACCGGTATCCACGATGGTCGTGGTCATGACGATGACGCCCGGGGGTTTCGGGGCGGGCGCCGGCATGCCCGGCACCATCGGCGTTGGAGGCGCTCCTTCAGGGCTGACGAGATACGTGTTGGCGGACTTGCTGATCTGAATCGTGCGTTTCTGGTCGTGTTGCCTGAGCAGCACCATCTCCTGGAACTCGAAGCGCTCGCGCTCGCCTTTGACATAGGTGAGCGATTCCGTCTTCATGTCGCCGGCACTGTAAACCGCCTTGTATCGGACATCCTGCGGAGGCGGTGGCGCGGGAGTCGTGACGGGTTCCGGAGCGGCCGGCTTCGCCGGGGCTGGTTTGGCCGGGGCAGGCTTGGTCTGTGGCGCTGCCGGTTTTGCGGTGGAAGGTCGGGCCGCAGGCTTCTGGGTCTGGCTCTGTGCGGTCAGCGACGTCAGATTCAGTAACATCGCAACCAGGGCCAGAACAACGAAGAGGCCAGACGGAGCGGGGGCAGGTCGACGCATGATTCATCTCCCGTTTAAGGGCTAACGCTGCTGGAATACGCGCCAGCCCCTGTATCCGGAAGAACGACGTCGCGCGGGACTTCCGAACGGATGTTCTGCTCGAACAGGAAACTTTCTTCGTGGGCGCTGCGATAAAATGACCAGCCTCCCGGCTTGAACAGAGGAGTGATCCGCAATGGTTTCAGGACTCCGCCGCCTTCGGCCCTATCTGCTCGTGATCGGTGGCCTTTCGTTGCTGCCGGCAGGCGTACTCCTCGCGCAGCAGGGGCCCGTTGCCACGATGTTTGGCGACGACCAGAAGCGCGGAGACTCCATCGCATTGACCTTCGCGACCGCAGAACTGCCAGCGACCGCAGCCGCCGCGGTTCCGTTGCAGATCTATCTGACCGGCGGCGACCTCGAACGTGCGTTCGACGACGCGCGTTTCCGGCCCGATGCCGCGATCGTTCCAACGAATACAGACCTGGAAATTGCGGCCTCACTGCCTGGAACGCAGCAGGTACTCATCGAACGCGTTCGTCGTCAGCGAGCCGTGCTCACCGACATGCAGGAGCAGATTGCACTGCGGCGCAAGCAGCCGTCGTCGGCATCTGGCGGTCAGCAGGGGCTGCTGGACATTGGAGAGGACTGGTTCGTCGTGCAGTTGCCACGCTCGACGACCGGCAAGCCGTCAGGCGGAGCGTTCCCCCGGATGGCGTGCTTGATTCCCACTGAATTCCCAAAGGGTGGCGCTATCGATCGTCGAGAACTCTTCGCACAGGACCGTACCCGCAAGGGCATTGCCGGATGTCTCGCAGCGCTCGATGCCGCGGGCGCACAGTCGGTCGTTCTTCCGTTGATGGGTGCGGCGTCCACGCGCACGCAAGCGAACGATCCGGTCTACGAGGGGCAACGCGTTCTCAGAGAATGCCGTCAGCTGAACTCGCTGGCGGGGATCGCGCTCGGTATCAGCGACTTTGCTCCCAGCCGACGCAGTCTCAAGGAGATCGGGATCATTCACTACGATCAGGAAATCATCGAGATGTTCAGTCTGCCCAAGGGAACCCGCCTCGCGCAGACGGCTCAGAACGCCTACCGCACGTTCTCGGACCAGACCAAGCTGGCGTTGCGGAGGGGATTGGCGGGCGAAAAGACGACATCGACAGACATCGAGGGTGGCTGCACGTCGATCCTCAACGTCCAGTAAACCCCGCAAGAGCCAGTATTTGACCCTGCCTCCGGGCAGAGCATATGGTGAGTCTCGCCTGAAGTCTTCCGGTTCGCGACCTTCGGCCGTATTCAGATGGGGACGTTCGAGGAGCTGTATCAACAACACGTGCAGGCGGTCTTTCGGTTCGCGATGAGCGTGGTCGGCCGACGGGACACCGCGGAAGATCTCACGTCGGATGCGTTCCTCGCCCTGTACCGCAACCTCGATCGGATCGACCAGACCCAGTTGCCGGGGTGGCTGCTCACGGTGGTGCGCAATCGAGCGCGCGATCTCTGGAGGCGTCAGGTGGTCGAACAGCGGTATGCGGAGTCGGTGATGGAACCGACGGCGGTCGAACCGCCGGGCATGGAAGCCTGGATTCTGGAGAACCCGGACCTGAAGCCGATTCACCGCACCTGCCTGATGCTGCGATACGTCTATGGCATGACCCGCGCGGAAATCGCGAGCCACACCGCGCTCAGCGAGACCCAGGTCAAGGGTCATCTTCAATACGCCTTGTCGCTCTTGCGCAAGGCGTACGAAGCACGGGGGCGAACGTGAAAACGCCGGCTGATGGATGGGACGCAGACGAGCGTGAGGCGCTCGACACGCTCGAGCCCTTGCTCGACGAACTACAGACGCGTCACAAGACCGATCCGTCGATCGAATTGCTGCGTGCCGCTCGCGCCGGAGTTCTGCCAGAAGACGCGCAGCATCGTGTCAGCCAGCACCTGGATCGGAGCGCGTGGAACCAGGCGCTCGTCGATGGTATGAGTGACGATCCGTCCGGCCTCACTGCCGACGAACAGTCGCGGCTGCTGCGCCGGGTCCAGCTTGAATCGGCCCGTGATGCGCGGCCTGAGCAGCCGCGGAAGTGGCTTTGGCTGTGGCAGCCCGCATTTGCCGCGGCGGCTGTCGTGGTGATTGCGGCCACGGTGTGGTTTCTTCGGGGCCGTGACGCAGCGCCGGTGTCACCGCAGGATCCGGAAGCCCAAGTGGCCGTGGACGCGCCACCGCCAGTCGTGCTACCGGTGCTGCCGCTCGATGAGCCGGTGATCAAGGTCAGCGCGGCGGCCCTGACGTTTCGCGGCGCCAGCGATAACCAGTTGCTTGCCGATCTCAAGCCGGCCTTTGATGCGATTCGGGCCGACGATTATCGCGCCGCGGCCGGAGAGTTCTCCCGGTTGGCCACGCACTACCCGACATCCGTCGAAGTGGCCTACTATGACGGCGTCGCGAGGCTCTTCATTGACGATCCGAATGGCGCCATCGCCAGTCTTGCTCGTGCGGAGCAGATCGGGGACAGCTCGTTCGCGACCGACATTGCCTGGTACCAGGCGGTCGCCCTGGAGCGTGCGGGTCGTCGCGATGAAGCGCGTGCCCGTCTCAGGGCTCTCTGCGATCAGAAGGGCGCACGATCCGCCGAAGCCTGCGCGCTTGAACCGAAATTGACGCAGTGATGCTGATGCCCCTGCGTGCGACGCTGCTCGCCGTGCTCGTGCTGTCTGCACCAGCCACCTCTGCCGGCGGTGTGCCGCAGACGTCCGCGCCGACCGAGGAAGAAGTTGCGCGGGCCGAGCAACTCCTCGCATCGGCAGAACGAGCAGCCGCCGGAACCGACACCGCCACCGCCCGCAGCCTTGGCAGAAGTGCGCTCGAGATTTTCGAGCGGCGGCAGCACGCGCCAGGCATCGCGCGCGCCAATGTCCTGCTCGGCAATGTTCTGGAACTGGAAGGTCAACGCGCAGAGGCGGTCCGGCACTTCGATGCGGCGATTGCAGCCTATGAGACGCTGGGCGATGCCCGTGGCAGGGCCATCGCAACCCTCGGATTGCTCAGAACGAGTCAGCTCCCGTTCGAGGAAGCGCGGCGGGTCGTGGAGCGTGGTGTGCTCGACGCTCGTTCGCTCGGGGACACGTCGATCGAGGGTGCGCTCCTTCACTCGCTGGGCGACAAGTTCTTCGCGCGAGGTGACTACGCGGAAGCGCTGACGACGCTCCAAGAATCGGCGCGGTTGCTCGACGCTGCCGAGGCGCGCGATGCGCTTGGCACCGTATACAACAGCATCGGTCGCCTGTACCGCGTGCACGGTCAGCTCGAGACGGCACTCGAGTATCAGCGCAAGGCGCTCGCGATTCACCAGGCCTCAGGCGCGCCCTTTATTCACTTGCAGAGCCTGAACGCGGTGGCCGTTACGTACGAGTCGCTCGGCGACCCACAGAACGCTCTCATCTATTATCGCCAGGCGCTGACGCTCGCTGAAAGGTCGAGCTCGCCGCGCATCCAGGATTTCCTGCGTGCCAACGCCGCCGCAGTGATGCTCGAAAACGCGAGCGACTACGCGGAGGCCGCGAAGACACTCGAGGGTGTGGTGGCGCGTGGGCTGGACGCCTTTCCGAGCCGTCGGCACCGCGAGCTGTCCTCGCTATACCTGAAACTCGATCGCCGCGAAGATGCGTTGGTCGCGGCGCAGAAGGCAGTCGACGCATGTGGCGCACGCGAGAGCCTCGATTGCATTCGTTCGATGGCGCATCGTTCCCGGGTCAAAGCAGCGCTCGGGCGACATGACGAGGCGCTTCAGGACGTGCAGGCCGCGCTGCAGACGCTTGAGTCGGTGCGCGCCCGCCTCGTGCCCGCCGACTTCTTCAAACAGCAGTTCACGGTCGGGCAGGAAGAAACTTACAGCGACGCGATCGAGCTGCAGCTGCGCGCCAATGCGCAGGGCGAGGCACTCGAGACCGCGGAGCTGGCACGGGCACGTGCCTTCGTCGATCTGCTCGCCAGCAGGGAACTGAAGCTTCCGGGAACACCAGCCATCATCGCGAACGAAGAGGGCGGGGTGAAACTGGCGAGCCAGGTGGCTGCGCCTTCGGCAAAGGTGAGCGACCTGGTCGCGACCGCGACACGGCTGGGGTCCACGCTGCTCGCGTACTGGACGACTCACGATGCGGTGTTCATCTGGGTTGTCGCACCGGGTGGAAAGGTCGTCGCGACTCGTGTCGATGTGCACCGCGCCCGCCTGGTCGCCCTGATTCGCGCGACCACCCCGTTCCCTGAGCCGGCTCCCGGAAGTCAGCGGCCCGTCAGTCTCATTGCCACGCGTGGCGAGAACAGCATCGGGCTCACGTCAACAACAAAGGCGTGGCGTCAGCTCTATGACCTGCTCGTCAAGCCCGTGCGAAGTTCATTGCCTCGCACAACAGGCTCGCTTTTGACGATCGTGCCGCATGGACCGCTTGCCACCCTGGCGTTTGCCGCGCTGCAGGATGAGCGTAGCCGCTACTTCCTCGAGGACTACACGATTCACTATGTGCCGTCGGTCGCTGTACTGCAGTTCACCGCAGGCAAGCGCCAGAAGGATTCCCGTGCGGGCAGGGTGTTGATGGTTGCCGATCCGGTGCCTCCCGCGCTATCGAGCTTCGAGCGGCCGCTGCCGCGGCTGCCTGGCGCGCGCGCCGAAGCGCGCGCGATCGCGGGCCT
Source organism: Acidobacteriota bacterium (assembly GCA_032156805.1). GTDB lineage: Bacteria > Acidobacteriota > Vicinamibacteria > Vicinamibacterales > UBA2999 > Gp6-AA40. The sequence continues at coordinate 39,482 of JALDXQ010000032.1, read as the reverse complement.
CATTCCGCGGGCGCGCATGACGATGCTCGAAGGCAACGTCTCGGACGAGCCCGCGGTGCGAAGCGCATCGAACGGCAAGGCGGTTCTGCACTTCGCCACGCACGCCATCGTTCGTGATGATGCGCCGTTCTCATCGTTCCTTGCCGTCGGTCGTGCGATGGGCGGAGACGATGGGATGCTCACCGCGCAAGAGATCTACAGTCTGAGCCTCGATGCGGATTTGGTCGTGCTGAGCGCGTGCCGATCGGCGGGCGGACGGGTGACCGGCGACGGTATGGCCACGTTCGCGCGGGCGTTCATCTATGCAGGGACGCCGTCGCTGGTGGCGAGCATGTGGGACGTGGCCGACGAGCCCACGAACCGGCTGCTGCCCGATTTCTATCGCACCTGGCTCGGCGGTGCGACGAAGGCACGCGCGCTTCGACGCGCGCAACTCAATCTCCTTGACGATCTACGTACCGGCAAGGTCCAACTCGATACCCCTGCCGGTCTCGTCTCGTTGCCCGAGCATCCGGTGTTCTGGGCCGGGTTTGCGCTGCTCGGCGAACCGGAATAGCGAATTACAGTCGTCTGCTTAAAACCGTACGCCAAATGACATCGAGAACGTCCTCCCGATGTTGTACGCACTGGCCGCGAACGGCTGCCCGAATGTCGGGCTGCGCGCCCAGTTCACGCCCTCGACCGGCGTTGTCGTGAACGGATCGAATCGCTGAAAGCGTGCGGCCGCGAGCACGGGATCGAGGACGCCGAGGTCGATCGACGCGGGATTGACGATCGCAAACGTGTTGAAGACGTTGAGAATCTGAACCTGCGTGAACAGATTGAGTTGATGACTGGCCAACGTGATCGGGTAGATGTAGTTCACTGACGCATCGGTCCGGTACGAGGTCTCGGCGCGAAAGGCGTCGCGGGCGGTGTAGTAGTACCGCTGCGAGTTGCCACCCTGCGGCGTGACATACCCAGGGCTGACGACGAACGGGCGCGCATCGACGAGGCCGACGGCCCCATACGGCACGCCGCTGCCGATGCGCTCCACGAGGCCGATGCTCAACCCGCCGACGGGCGTCTGATAGAGCGCCCACACGTTGGCGCGGTGACGTTGATCGACGGCCAGATCTCCCTCGGGGCTGCTCCAGGACGCCGCCTTGTATTCGGGATACGCGAGAACATTGGTCGCGATGGGACCGGTCGTGTCTTCTCCCTCGAAGTTTCCCCGCGTGTGCGACAGCGTGTAGTTGCCGCCGGCTTCCAGGCCGCGCAGCGGACGATACGTGCCGGCCACGGTCAGCGCCGCATAACGGCGCTCGAGAGAATCGGTGTTCTCGATGAGGCTGAGGTCGTAGCGCCGGCCGAACGCGTCGCTCACGATGCCGGTGCCGGTGCCCACGCGCGAGAAGTAGAAGTCACGAAACGCACGTCGCGTGACGTCGAATCGAATCGCACCTCGAGCGCCGAACGCTCGGCTGACGCCGGCGATGTACTCCATGGCGTTCGGCGATCTGAGCGACCCCGGGATCTGCGTCGAGACGCCAGGTACGTCAGCGCTGATGAATGGCCGGTTCCGCCCCCCATTGGCGTCGAACCAGTTGAACACCTGGCGAATGGCTGCATCCGAGGTCGTCAACGGCGCGCCCGCCACGTTGTTGATCGATGGTCCGCGGTACTCCCATTGATAGGCGGTCGACCGTCCGGCCGGCGATGAGACGTCGGCAACCACGTTGGCCAGCGCACCGACGTATCGCGACACGCTTCCGGTCACCACCCAGTTGCCAGTACCCCGTGGATCCCATGCGACGCCAAGTCGCGGGCTCCACGTGGACGACGTAGAGACGGTCTGATCCGCTGCGTCGCGGCCGCTGTTCTTGTCCCACCGCACGCCCACATTGAAGGTCCAGTGGTTGTCCAGTCGCCAGGTGTCGTTGGCGAAGAGCGAGTGCACGCGAAAGTCGGTGCCTCGCGTCGGCTGTTCGATCGGGTTCTGCTGGATGATCGTCGAGCCATCGCCAATGAAGACGGGGTAGACCGATGATCCCTGGATGATGGCCGTCGTGCCGAGGATGCGATAGTCGCTTCCCGACTGATGGTTGTTGTACGAACGGATGTCGTTGAAGGTGTCGTAGCCGGCCACCAGTTCATGCGACCCCGACCCGCGCCCGGTTGCCAGATACGACGCCTTGACGAACACGTCGTCGTTGTATCGCTTGTCGGAGTCGCAGATACCGCAGAAGGTGGGCGACCAGTAGCGCCGGTTGCGAGCCCGGTCGACGAGCAGCGTCCCTTCGATCAAATCCCGCGTGCGGGCACCTTCGTTCTCGATCGCCATCCGGCGTGAACCCAGGCGTCCTTCGATCGAGAAGCGAGGCGACAGGATCCCGTGATAGGTGAGGGAGAAGAGACTCTGTGGAATCTGTCGATCGTAGAGGCTTCGGATATCGATGGCCGTGGAGAAGGCGATGTTCTCGGTGCTTTGCCGGATTCCGACGTAAGTGCCGCTGACCGAGTGACCGGCAGCGACGCTGTAGGTGACCTTGCCTTCGTATCGATGGACGGTGTCAGTAAACGTATAAGGAACGGTCAGCGCCGTTCTCCCCACCTCGACGTTCGTCGATCTCCCCGCGGTGAAGAACCACAGACGGTCTCGCAGCACCGGTCCACCGAGGGTGAACTCCGGCGTCGAGATCACATTGTCGGTTCGCGTGTCGCCGGCAAACGGGGTCAGTGCGCGCCACCGATCGTTGACGAGTGTATCCCGGAAGGAGCCACTGAATCGATTGCCACCGGACCGCGTGATCAGGTTCGCGGCGCCGCCAGCGAAACGGCCGTACTCAGCGGAAATCCCGCCCGTGAACACCGTGGTCTCCTGCACCGCGTCCTCGATGTACAGCGCAAGGGGCTGACCGCGAATTGTGTCGTTGACGACGACGCCGTCGACGAGAAAGACCGATTCGAACGACATGGCGCCCGCGATCGACGGCGCGCCAAAGGGACCGGTTGGATGCACCGAGGGCGAGAGCAACAGTGCCGCGTCGAGTGTCCGGTTGGTGGGCAGCGCGGCCAACAGACTTTGCGGGAACGTCGTCGCCGCCTGGCTCGTGCCCGTGAAGACTTCAGTGAAGGTGCCGCCGACGCTGACCTGCTCGGCGATGGGGGCCACATCGAGCGTGACGTTCACCTGCGACGTTCGCCCTGAAGCGATCGAAGCCGTGCTCGTGTGCCGCTGGAGCGCCGTGAATTCAACAGCGACCGAGTACACGCCCGGTGGTAGCAACGGGACGAGGTAATCCCCGGTGGCCGAGGTCGTCGTCGTGCGAACACCCTGAAGACTCGGAGACGAAACGCGGACGATCGCGCCCTCGAGCGCCAGGTTCTGTGGATCGACGACGCGCCCGGCAATCGCGCCAGTCGTCGTCTGTGCAGTGAGGGGAGCGGGCCAGAGGCACGCAAACCCCAGCAGCGCAGCCGCCGTCACTCTGAGGAGAAATCCTGTACCACGCCCGCGCTCGTTCATCCCTCGCTCCTGCTGAGGTTTTTGCGAATTATAGGGTACTGCAGAGGTTGGACGGGCGTGCGCACTGTCGCCGCGTGCCCTTTCGTGAAGGTCAATAGCCACAGGACGCCAGGCCCGAAGCATCTGGGACTGCCAGCTACACCGAGCTGCAAACGGCACTGAGGTTGCGAGCCTCGGACCGGTGGCCATCCGTCGCCGGTCTCATCATCCGGAGGCCAGGACCGCGGCATGTCGCGGGGTGGCGAGAGACAACCGTGGGCCGATGTTTTTGCCATCTCACACGTTCGTGAGAACACGGGCGGATACCAAATTCAGGACAGTGCGGGCTCTCGGCTCCAAAGTTGCAGCAGGGGTAGACCGAATCGGTGCGGTCGTGGCGATGGCCGCCCCTCTTCAAACATTCCAAGTGTCAGAATTTCGAGAGGCTGCCATGCGCGCGTTCTCACGTGGGTCATCGTCTGTTGACAGCACGAAATTGAAGATGTTCGTGCTGGGCGGTTCACTGAACCCCGCTAACGTCCCGGCCGGCGAGGTCGCACGGCTTCCGAGCCACGGCGGCCACGCTCGATCGGCCTTGAAGGTACAGGGTGGCAAGACGCCACCCGGCGAGGACGCTCTTCGGGTTCTACGCCTTGCAACTGAGTTGCTTCCGACCGGTGTGGCGGTCATCGGCCCCGATGGCACCATCGCGCTGGCCAACCAGCAGATCGAGCGACAGTTCAATTACGATCGCGACGAGCTGATCGGCCGGCCTGTCGACCTGCTCCTGCCCGGCTCGCTGCCGAATGAGGACGCCGACGATCGATCGGCGGACGGACATCGCAGGCTGCTCGGCCGCCGCAGCGATGGGAGCGAGTTTCCCCTTGAAGTCGATCTGAACCCGGTGCGGATTGGGGAGGCGACGTATGTCGTCGCCGCGATGGTCGATGTCAGTGCCCGGCATGAGCTCGAGCGCGCCGCCAGCATGGCGGTCGACAGGAAGCTCGAATTCGAGCGGCTCATCGCGGAGTTGTCGATCAAGTTCATCAACGAGTCGCCCGATCAGGTCGTCGAAGCCATTCGCGATGGGATCCGTCTCATCGGTGAATCACTCGACGTCGATCGCTGCACACTCTTCAGGTTCTCCGAGGGCGAGCTCCAACCCGGCCCGCTCGCGTGGTGGGGCCGCCCGGGGATTACCCCGCCGATTCCCGCGACGCCGCTTGCCGAGCGGTTCCCGGAGGCACGGGACACCATTCTCGGCGGCAAGGTGCTGTGCTTTTCACGGCTCGAAGAAATCGTCAACCCGGCGGACCGCGAAGGTTACCGTTCGTGCGGCATTCAATCCGCTGTAACGGTTCCGATTTCTGTTGCCGGGCGGATTGTCGGTGCGGTGAGTGTCCACATGCTCCACAGTGAGCGCTCCTGGACAGAAGACTCGCTTCACACCCTGCGCGTGGTGGCGGCGGTCTTCGCGAGCATTCTGGCCCGTTCGGAAAGCGACGAAACGTTGCGTCAGGCGATGCTGCAGATCGAGCACACGCGCGATCGGCTGCGAGTGGAGAGTGCCTACCTGCGTCGAGAGGTGCAGGAGCGCGCCGACACCGGCGTGATCATCGGGCAGAGCCAGGCGATTCGTAGCGTGCTGGAACAGGCGCGGCAGGTGGCCGCCACCGATTCGACCGTGCTGCTTCTCGGTGAAACCGGGACCGGCAAAGAGCTCATCGCCACGCATATCCACGAACTGAGCGCCCGCCGCGGACGCGTGATGGTGCGCGTGAACTGCTCGGCGATTCCCAGCACGCTGATGGAAAGTGAGCTCTTTGGCCGCGAGAAAGGTGCGTTTACCGGTGCGCTGGCCCGTCAGATCGGACGGTTCGAGCTCGCCGACCACTCGACGATTTTTCTCGACGAGATCGGTGAACTTCCACCGGACGTGCAGGTGAAGCTGTTGCGCGTGCTCGAGGAGCGGCAGATCGAGCGATTGGGAAGCCCGAAGGGCGTCCACGTCGACGTCCGGATCATCGCCGCCACCCATCGCAACCTCGATAAGCGGATCGCCGACGGCGCGTTTCGCGAGGACCTGTTCTACCGGCTGAATGTGTTTCCCATCCTCGTCCCGCCGCTGCGGGAGCGCGTCGAAGACATTCCACTCCTGGTATGGCGTTTCGTGGACGAGTTCTCGAAGGCCTTCGGCAAGCGGATCGAGACGATCTCGCGCGAGGACATGGCGGTGCTGCAGGCCTATGCATGGCCGGGCAACATCCGTGAGCTGCGCAATGTCGTCGAGCGCGCGATGATCGTGAGCACCAGTACGCAACTGTCTCTGCCGTTGCCGTCGGTGTCACGCCCGTCCGTCAAGCGGAGTCTCAAGCTGCACGACGTCGAGAAGGAACACATCGTGAGTGTGCTCGACAGCGCAGGGTGGCGTATTCGCGGCGCTGCCGGCGCCGCAAACGTCCTTGGTCTCAAGCCGACGACACTGGAAGCGCGGATGGCGAAGCTCGGGATCGCCCGTCCGAAGCACGGGTAGCGGCGGTAGCGGAGGTGTCAAGCAGTGAATCGTGAACGATTCGGTGTTCACGATTCACTGCCTGACACCAAATCGCGGTTACCGGATCACGATCGCCCCTCCGATCGACCAGAAGTTACCGACGACGTTTTCGACCGTCGTCCCACCGCTGGTCGTCAGGTCACCAAGCGTCGCCACGTGCTGTGAGCCAATCACCTGGGCCGACAGCCTGCGCGCGAGGGGCCACTCCCATCCGGCACCAAGACCCAGCGCGAACGCCTTGGAGGTGAAAACGTCCTCGGTGTTGACGTCGACGACCCAGTTGCGGACCAGCGCCATGCCAGTCGACGCCTTGAAGAAGAAGCCTTTCGATAGCCAGGGCTGGAACACGAACGTGCCCATGAGATAGGTCGTTCTGATCTGCTCGCCGGTTGCCGCTTCGGCCGGCATCCAGAACACCTCGAAGCCGACCGAAGTTCTTCTCGTCAACGACGAGCCAATCCCTCCGAAGAGCCCGCCCGAGTGCGTGTAGGTGTCAGCCGGGCAGTCGGTGCAGTCGCCGAGGAGCGTCGTCGATCCTCCGCCGACGACGACGAAGGGGCGACGTCCGTCGAATGTCGCATTCGGTGTGGCGATCTGCGCCTGGGCGATCCCGCCAGTCACGATCAGTACGGCGACGACGGTCAGGGCCGCAATGACGACCCGCTTCATGACGCCGTCCATGTCAGAAAGACCCGGTACTGCGGAAAGTGATACGTCGCCTTGCCGAGGTCTTCACCGTAAAACGTGGTACGCGAGAAGAATTCGTAAGAACCGCCGATTCCAAGCGCGCCTCTCAGCGGCCAGGTGAAGTCCACGCGTGCGCGCTGCAGCATGTGATTGGCACGAACGCCGTCCAGGACGTGGAGGTGGTACAGCTCCCACGTCGCGCCGACCAGGTTTCGATTGTCGCGTCGCAGCAGGAAGTTCGCCGTGAGAGTTCCTCCCGGGCCGTAGTCGTAATAACGCGGCCCGGTCGAAACCCCTTGTCCGGCGTCGGGCGGTGGCTCTGGCTCCGGGGTGATCCCCTCGAGCGGGATCGAGTCGACGGCGCCGAGAACGGTCAGGCCTCCGCCACCGAGAACGACCATCGACGTTCGGGGGTTGAACCGCCGTTCGCGGATGAAGGTTGCCTCGAACGCCTGAGCCCCGAACCGATATGCGGGGTTGTTATTGAACTGATAGCGCTGCGCGATGGCGAACGTCGTGCCGCCGAGTGGCATGCTGAACAGCCGTCCGCGCACGCGTGCCTCGCTGAAGCCGGAGCCGCCGCCAAAGCTGAGGCGCACGGCAAAGGCGTCGTAGGGCGTCCTGCTCGCTCCCGAGATGACGTCTCCATACAGAAGATCGGTCTCGAAGAAACCGTAGGTGTCCGATTCAATCGCTTCCGTATTCGAGCCGCGCCACAAGGTTCCAAACGACATGACGGTGCTCAGGCTGTCAGGCACCATCTCGGCAGGTTTCTCGACCACCCGGGACGCATCGCCTGACATGAACCGCATGAGCCCTGACATCGGGTCGAGCGCCATCGCGCCGATTTCGTTCCACATGCGGGAGCGCCCGGTGGCCTGCGTGTTACGCACGAGCCATGCCGTGCGATGGAACATCTCGCCGAGGGCGATACCTCCCAGCGTGGTGTTGATGAAGTCGTTGAGCGAGGCCTGATTCGTCTCCCCGAAGTACTCCCAGGTGCCGCTGCCGAATGCCGTCAGGCCGGCCGACTCCCAGAAGTTGAGACCGTTGGCGCGCCCGGTCGTGAAGTAGTTGTTGCCCTGGTACGGGTGGCCGATCTGGTTGACCGCGAAATCGTCGAGGTCCCACTCCCAGCCACGCTTCATGTTGATCCACCACGTCTCCGGGGTGATCTTCGCCGTGTCCTGTCCGCGAATCAGGTTCGCGAGCTCGTAGACGCCATTGACCGCGGTGACCCACAGAAGCGAGCTGCCAACCCGGCGTGGAGGACAGCCAGGGCAGCCAGGCGGACGGTTGTCCGTGGGTTGCGCAGACTGTGCGGCTGCGGACGCTTCGATCGCGGCAGAGGCTTCAATCGACGTGTCGTCGGGCGAACGTTCTGCCGAACCTTCGAGCGCTGGCTTATCAGCGATGACCGCGTGCGCCGTCACCTCTGTCACCGTCTGGGCATTGACGAGGCCCGGTCCGGTCACGAGAACGACGCCGAGGCTGAAAGTGAGGATACCGCGCGACGTCACTGGCGCGCTTCCGTCGCCCGGCCGGCGGCTGCAGTGGTCGAAGGTGACCTGACTCCATCATTTACGGGATGAGAGATCGCCGTGGTTACCATGTCCCGGCCGTGTGCAGTCCGCATGCCACAGCTGGAGCGAGCGAGAGTCGCATGTCGATTGCAGAGAACACCGGACCTCCGGGTACGCCGCCCGACCGATGGCCTCCGACGCCACGGAGGCGCTCCACTATCTCGGAGAGGGCGACCCACGGGAATACGCGGGTCGCGTCGCGTCGTGTTCGCGCTGACACGATTCCTGTGACTGGTCTCTCCAAGTGCGCACCACCGATCGCGCCAGATCACGTGGATTTCGAGCGTCTGGGCGGGCATTTCCTGGGGCTACCCGACGGCGCCCAGCCGTCCTGTGGTGGCACGAGAGATGCTCTTTTTCACTACAAGCGCCGTGTGCGCCTTGATTTCATTCCATCTGAAGGAGAGACCCATGAAGAGACTGAGTGTGCTTCCGCTGGTGCTGTTCCTGGCCGGCACGAGCAGCGCCCTCGCCCAGGACGTGCGTTACAACTTCGCACGCGACGCCGACTTCACGCAGTTCAAGACCTACAGGTGGGTGGCCATCAAGGGCGAGGCGTCGCTCAACGATCTGCAGGAACAGCAGGTCAAGGGATCGGTCGACAACGAGCTGGCGAAGAAGGGCCTCAAACGGGTCGACGGCGACACAGCCGACTTGTTCATCGGATATCAAGCGGCGGTCAGCACCGAGAAACAGTTCACATCGTTCGACACGGGGTGGGGTTACGGCCCCGGTTGGTACGGCGGTGGATGGTACGGTGGTGGCGGGATGAGCACGACAACCGGGACGACCTCCACGATCTACATCGGCCAGCTTGCGCTGGACATGTATTCGTCAGGCAACAAGGCGCTCGTGTTTCGGACCACGGCCAGCAAGACGCTGGACACGAGGGCAAAGCCGGACAAGCAACAGAAGAATCTCGACAAGGCTGTCGCGAAGATGCTGAAGGACTTTCCTCCAAAAGTGAAGCAGTAAGGTGGCGAGTGTGCCACGACGGGACCGCGATCGGACGCCTCGCTCGTGCGAGCGTCGATCGCGGGCCGCTATGTCGCTATCGATTGAGCCCGCCGCTGCCAGACGTACACCGGAATCCCCAGCATCAACAGCACGAAGCCATAGAGCACCGGGGTCGGGCCGCAGCCATAGAGTGTGAACATCGCAAACACGAAGGCGATCCATTCGACCGGTGATACGCGTGGCACCAGGCCCCCACGTGACCGCGCGGCGACGAGTCCCACCGAGAGCGCGCAGAACGCATACGGTACGACCGCGGTCATGGTTGCCAGTCCGACCACCAGGCTGTAGAAGGCGGCGAATCCCCCCGAACCTGCAGCCTGAATCAGCACGAGCACGGTGGCGAGAATGGCGGAGAAGATCACGCCAATCGCGGGCACGCCGCGCGATGAGACCCGTCCGAAGAGTGCCGGGAAGAGCTTGTCCTGAGCGGCAGCCATCGGCACCTGGCCCATGAGCAGCGTCCAGCCGTTCAGTGCGCCGAGCGACGAGATCATCACGGCGATGCCGACGATGTCGGACGCCCACGTTCCCCACATGATGCGCGCGGCGTCGGCGAACGGCGCCGCCGACTTCACCAGTTCCTCACGGGGCACCACACCAAGCACCGCTGTCGTGCCGAGCACATAGAGGACGGCGGCAATCGAGACACCGATGATGGTGGAGAGCGGAATCGTGCGTCCCGGATCTTTCACGTCGCCGGCCGGCACGGTCGCCGACTCGAGACCGAGATAGGCGAACATCGTCAGCGGAGCGAGCGTTGCGAACGACGTCAGCAGCGGCTGGCCGCTTGGGTTGAATTCGGACAGGTTCTCGGGACGAATGTACAGGAGCCCCAGGATCGAGATCGCGAGGAAGGGCACCAATTTGGAGTACGTCGTGATCTCCGCGACGAGCCCGGCTTCCTTGACGCCGCGCAGGTTGGTGAACACGACCACCCACATCACCCCCAGCGTCACGATCACGGCGAGCGGCCGATTGCCCTGCATGACGGGGAAGATCTCGAACAGCGATCCGGTGAAGGCAACCGCAATGGCTGGCAGTGAGGCCCAGATCGAAATCCAGTAGCCCCAGGCGACGAGAAAGCCGGCGAAGTCGCCGAAGCCCATTCGGGTGTAGGCGTACGGTCCCCCTGTCGCCGGGGTGAGACGCGACAGGCGGGCAAACGTCAGGCCCAGGCAGATCGCGCCAGCTCCCATGACGATCCAGGAGAGGATCGCGAGGATGCCATACGGTGCAAGTGCCGAGGGCGAGAGGTAGAAGCCGGAGCCCACCATGTTTCCCACGACGATGGCGGTGCAGGCAGCAACTCCGAGGCTCTTGGCGACTGGCGCCGGCGTTCCCGAGACGTATCCGGTCGGCAGCCGCTGTGTCTCAATGGGCGTAGACAATGCCCGTCTCCTGCGTCGTGACGGTCGTTCCCATTTCTCCCGCGATGATCGCGTTGAGGTCGGCCAGTGCGCCGATCGCCGCTTTCTTCCCGGTCGCCGACGCAAAGCGGCACGCAGCGTCGACCTTGGGTCCCATCGAGCCGGCGGGAAACGACATCGCTGATAACGCCTGCGGTGATGCACGGCGAATGGCTTTCTGCGATGGCTTGCCCCAGTCGACGTAGACCGCATCGGCGTCGGTCAGCATGATGAAGAGGTCCGCGTTCAACTCGCGCGCGAGGAGCTCGGAGGCGAAGTCCTTGTCGATTACGCACTCCACTCCCGTCAGCGTCCGCTCCTTGCCCTTCTCGTACATCGTCGGGATGCCGCCGCCGCCGGCCGCGATGACGACGGCATTGTGTTCGAGCAGCCACTTGATGGGACGCAGCTCGAAGATGCGCTTGGGCATCGGCGATGCGACGACCCGCCGCCATTTGTCGCCGTCCTGCTTGAAGACCCACTGTTTCTCGGCGGCAAGGCGATCGGCTTCCTCCTTGTCGTACACGGGACCGATGAACTTGGTGGGATTGCCGAACGCCGGGTCGTCAGGATCGACCTCGATCATCGTCAGCAGCGTGGCAAAGGGCCGTTCGAATGGCATCAGGTTGCCCAGCTCCTGCTCGATCATGTAACCGATCATTCCCTCGGTCTGTGCACCGAGCACGTCGAAGGGATAGGTCTCGATCTTCCCGTATGCGGCGCCCTGCAGCGCGAGCAGGCCGACCTGCGGACCGTTGCCGTGGCCGACGACGAGCTGATGCTGTTTGGCGACGGGCGCCAACGCCTCAGCCGCGATCCGGACGTTCCGGCGCTGGTTCTCCGCCGTCATCGCCTCCCCGCGACGGAGGAGGGCATTGCCACCGAGTGCTGTGACGACCAGCATGGCTCAATCTCCCAACGTGGCGACCAGGATCGCCTTGATGGTGTGCATGCGGTTTTCGGCCTGCTCGAACGCGAGGTTGTATTCGGACTCGAATACGTCGTTGGTGACCTCGAGACCGTTCTTGATCCCATAGGTCTCGGCGATCTGCTTGCCGAGCGTCGTCTCGGTGTCATGGAAGGCAGGCAGGCAGTGCATGAACTTGACGTGCGGGTTGCCGCTCGCCTTCATCAGGTCCATGTTCACCTGATACTTCAGCAGGAGATCGATGCGTTCTTTCCAGACTTCCTTCGGCTCCCCCATCGACACCCAGACATCGGTGTGGATGAAGTCGGCACCCTTGACCGCTTCCTTCGGGTCCTCGGTGACGGTGAGCTTCGCGCCGGTCTGATCCTGGAGCTTCTTCGCGATCGAGGTGAACTCGTCCGCCGGCCACAACTTCTTCGGCCCGCACAGGCGCACGTCCATGCCCATCAGGCATCCGACGATCATCAACGAATGCCCCATGTTGTTGCGGGTGTCGCCCATGAACGCGTACTTGATTTCGTGAATCGGCTTGTCGCTGTGTTCGCGCATGGTCAGCACGTCGGCGAGCATCTGCGTGGGGTGGTACTCGGCGGTGAGGCCGTTGAAGACAGGTACACCGGCATAGGCCGCGAGCTCCTCGACGCCTGTCTGGGCGGCGCCGCGATACTCGATGGCGTCGTACATGCGGCCAAGGACGCGCGCCGTGTCCTTGAACGATTCTTTGTGACCGATCTGCGACCCTGCCGGATCGAGATACGTCACGTGCGCCCCCTGGTCGTAGCAGGCCACCTCGAACGCGCATCGCGTGCGAGTGGAGGTCTTCTCGAAGATCAGGCAGATCTCCTTGCCGTCGAGATGCTTCTGCTCCGTGCGCGCGTACTTCGCGCGCTTGAGATCGCGTGCCAAGTCGAGCAGGTAGCGGAACTCACGCGGCGTGCAGTCCTGCACGGTCAGCAGGGAACGATTACGCAGATTGAAACTCATGGTGTGCCCTCATCTCGACAATGGTGTTCTCGTCAGTAAGCCGGGTCGCGCGAGATTGGGCAGGTCATGCAGTGCCCGCCGCCGCGTCCGCGTCCGAGTTCCGCCCCGCGCACGGTGATGACCTCGATACCCGCCTTGCGCAACAGCGTGTTGGTGTGGGTGTTGCGGTCGTATCCGACGACCACGCCGGGGGACAGTGCGACGACGTTGTTGCCGTCGTCCCATTGCTCGCGCTGCGCCTCCCACGCGTTGCCACCCGTTTCGACCACGCGCAGCGCCTTCAACTCCAGCGCTTCTTTCACGACGTCGAAGAGGTGCCCCTTGTCCTGCTGAACTTCGACGCCGCCTTTGCCATCGGGTCGTGCGCTGTAGCATCGGACCTGATCGGCGACTTCGCGGAATGAGGTCACCAGGTCCCGATCACAGAAGCTGAAGACGGTGTCGAGGTGCATCGCCGCCCGGCTCTTCGGCATCAGGCAGCCGATCACGCGCGTCGCCCCGTTCTGTTTCAGAATGGTTTCGGCGACCTGAAAGACTGCCTGACGCGTGGTCCGTTCACCCATCCCGATGAGGACGACCCCCTTGCCGATCGGCATCACGTCGCCGCCTTCGACCGTGGCCGCGCCGTACGATTCGTCGGAATCGCCCCACCAGATGGTGAAGTCGCCGCCCTTGAACCGTGGGTGGAACTTGTAGACGGCCCGCTGCAACAGCGTTTCCGGTTTCCGCGCCGGCCAGAACATCGGGTTGCACGTCACGCCCTTGTAAATCCAGCAGGAAGGATCGCGCTGGAACAGTGTGTTGGGGACGGGAGGAACGAGGAAGTCGGTCCCGCCAAACGCGTCCTCCAGCATCTTCGATCGCTCTGACTTCGGGAGGTCGAGGATGGCGACGCCGCCGATCAAATGCTCGGCGAGCTTCGGCGATGGCATCTCGTCGAGCCACGCGCGCATCAGTGGTGCCAGTCCAAGCCCGACGTCGTTCGGCGTCACTCGGCGATCGAGAACCCATGCCCGCGCCGCCTTGTCGTTCATCGTCTCGGCCAGCAGATCGTGCAGCTCGAGCACCTCGACGCCACGCTCGCGCATCTTGAGCACGAAGTCGTAGTGGTCTTTTTGCGCCTCGTGGACCCAGAGCACGTCATCGAACAGCAGATCCGCGCGATTCCCAGGGGTCAGCCGCTGATGCGCCAGCCCCGGCCGGCAGACCAGCACGGTTCGCAGCTGGCCGACTTCGCTATGAACACCAAACGTTTGCATCTTCTTCTCCTCGACTCAGGCTGAAATGCTCAGAGCCACGACGATGATGACGGCCAGGATCAGCACCAGCGGCATTGCAAACTGGAGCCAGCGGTTGTAAGGGACGCGGCCGATCGCCAGGCCGCCCATCACCACGGCGAACGTCGGATTGACGAGGTTCAAAAGACCGCTCGCGGATTGATAGGCGGTCACCACCAGGTCGCGGCTGACGTTCGAGAAGTCCGCGAGCGGCGCCATGATCGGCATCGTCAGGACGGCAAGTCCAGACGATGAAGGCACGAAGAACGACAGGATCAGCTCGAGCAGGAACATCACGTTGATGAACGCGACCGTGCTCAGGCCTCGGACCGCACCTTCCGACCAGAACAGGATCGTGTCAGTGATCTTGCCGGCGTCCATGATGACGACGATGCCGCGCGCGATGCCGATGACCAGCGCGACGCCCAGCAGGTCGCGCGCACCGTTGACGAAGGTGGTGGTGAACTCCTCTTCACCCATGCGCGCGATGAACGCCACGATGATCGACGCGGCCAGGAACAGCGCCGACATCTGCGCCATCCACCAGCCGCCCCTTGACACGCCCCAGATCATCACGGCGAAGCTCAGACCGAAAAGGAGCAGGATGATCTTGCGGACGGCGGTGAGAGTCGGCGTCCCCGATGCGTCCTTCGACTTGAGGAAGTGCTCGCGATTGCTCGCAGCCATATCCGCCACGAGCGACTTCGCGGGATCCTTGCGCACGCGTTCCGCGTAGCGCATGACGTAGAGCACACACGTCAGCCAGCCGACACCCAGGATGATCAGCCGCAACGGCAGGCCGTTCGTGAACGGCACGCCAGCGGCATTGGACGCGATGACCGTGGCAAAGGGGTTGATGGTTGAACCCAGCGTGCCGATGCCGGCGCCCAGCATGATGATGGCGACGGCCGTCAGCGCGTCGTAGCCGGCTGCGATCATCACCGGAATGATGAGCGCGTAGAAGGCGAGCGATTCTTCCGCCATGCCGTAGATGGTGCCGCCGGCGGCGAACAACGCCATCAGGATCGGGATCATCCATTTCTCGCGCCCTTTGAGCGACGACATCGCGCCGCCAATACCCGCGTCAATCGCGCCGGTCTTGGTGACGACCCCGAGGAACCCACCGATGATGAGGACGAAGAGCGCGACGTCGATAGCCGCGGCCTGGTTGGTGTCGGGGTTGTAGAAGCCGGCGATCGGTGCGATGAGCACCGCGGTTAGCCCCTGTGGGGTTGGCTCGACGGTCTTGTACGTTCCCGGGACGGGCACGTCCCGGTCGAGTTGCTCGTTCTTCTGGCGATCGTACTGGCCTGCGGGTACGACCCATGTTGCGGCCGCCACCACGGCGATCAGTGCGAACAGGATCGTGTAAGCGGTCGGAAACTTGAACGTGGGTGGTGCGGCGACGGGCGCGTCAGTAACTGTAGGCAAGGTACACCATCCCGTATCTGAACGACGAGGTGCGTCCTGTGGCCTGTTCCACCGCGCTGCCGGGATTGGCGAACGCGATGACGATGCTGGCTGTGAGGTTGCTGGTCAACTTCCAGTCGGTGTAGAGGTCGGTTTCGAACGCGACGTCCTTGTCCGTCACCGTCGGCGCGACCGCCTGCGGTTGATCGAGCCCGAAGTTGAAGAAGATCACGCCGCCGCTGATGTTGTCCCGGGGCTGGACATGCGCTCGAAACTGATGCGAGACGAGGTTGGAGTTGGACAGGAAGTACTCGCCGGCAATCTCACCCTGCCACCACGTGCCCCAGTCGTAGAAACCGAGGAGCAGGGGGTCGAATGCCTCGTTAGCCGAGGTCGTCGGATCGTCGCCCTGGAAGAATGCATATCGATACGATAGTTTGGGCTGCCAGTCGACGTTGCCGAGCTGATAGGCGCCGAGCAACGTCCACGCGTTGGAGTCGAGCGCCTCGCCGTTGCGCTCGGAGGCGTACTCGAACTCGAACGACAGGCCCGGCCGGTTCGGCAAAGGGGCTGTGTACGCTCTCACGTTGAAGACGTTGAGACCGTCACGTCCCGGTCGGATGTCTTCGTGAGCGAACAGCTTCATATAGGTGACCCCGAGCGTCGTGTTCTCGCCGCGCGAGTACTGGTAGTTGCCGCCCATGACGCGTGTTCCGCTGTCGCTTTCGTCGAGTTCGTCCTTATCGAGATAGAAGAATTCACCCAGGTGCGGCCCCGGTTTCACGCGCCCGATGGCGGCGAACTCGAAGGCTTTGCGGGCGTTGGTCCAATAGCCGCCACGGCTTCCCCCTTCGGCGCCGCCGTCCCACAGCAGGAGTCCATGCCCGAGCTGGTACTGGGCACGTCCAAGAGTGACGTCCACCAGGTTCTCGCTGGAACCGATGGACTTGCCTGACCGCCATCCGATGGATGCGTCTTCAGGTCCGAACGAGGAGACGTCGGACCCATACAAGTCGGGAATGGAACCGTAGGTGCGCTCGCCGACGACGCTGACCTTGCCGTAGATCTCGGCCGAGGAGTCGAGACGATAGGTTCCGGAGATCGCCGGTTTCGCATATCCCTCGAACCACTGGTCGCTCAGGTTCTCCGGGACGTCTTCTTTCGGGTTGTCATAGAGGGAATTGCCGAACCCGAACGTGCCCCAGCCAGCGTCGAGGTTGAAGGTCCAATCGGCCCGGGGTGGCAATCCGGTTGACCGCTCCTCTGGCTTGTCTTGGGCGTTCACGGCATGCGGCGACAGAAGAACAAGCGCCGCGAGAAGCAAGCGTAACGATCCAATCGCACGATGCATCATCGGTGTCCTGTCGGTGAACGACGCGTCGCGGAGGTGCAACGCGCACCGAGCCGCAAGTGACTGCGTCGGGATCGCTCGCGTGCAGGCGCCTTGCCATGTGCCGCGGCCAGCGACTGTGCGTGGGGAAGTCGATTGCTATAAGCGGTTTATCGTCGAAATCTTTGGGTTGTCCGGCTGCCCCCAAGGACGGGGATCACGCGTCTCGGTGAGAGGCTCACCTTAGCCCGTGAGAGGTGGCGCGGCGGCCGCGCCGGGTGGTGGGTCCGGCTAAAGCCGGACACTACGGCTACGGGTCACCATCCGACGCGGAGGCCGGTCACCCACGAGACACCAGAGTATGCGCCGCCGTCGTTGGCGCGATCCTGCAGGTCGGCGAACTGAATACCGGTCTGCAGCTTGAGCTGATGATCGTAGAAATAGTAGTTCGCACCGAAGTACACGTCGTGAAACTCGTCGCCGCGGCCGGAGACGACGCGATCTTCGTAAGTGCCTAGCCTGATCCCGTTCGGATCGGGGCTGTCGAGGAACTCGTAGCGGCCGACGACCTGCAGTTTCGGCGTGACGTTGACGAACGGCATCACCATTACGCCCCACACGTTGCTCTGGCTGTAATAACCCGAGGCAGCCGACAGATCGGTACGCAGACCCCACCTGGTTTTCTCCAGTTTCAGGTTGACCGAGACGATGTGTTGAAACGGCCTGGTAAAGGTATTGTCGGGATCGGGATTCTGATAGACGTAGTTGATGCTCGCAAGCGCCTCTCGGGCGTCCAGTGACTTTGCGAAGTCGTACCCGAGTGACCCCAGCGTGACGGCCCCGCCGCTGAACTCGCCAAGCTCCTTGTTTCTCAAACCCGCGGAGTACATCCCGACGAAATAGACCCACTCAGCGCTGGTGCCTGCGACGCTCGCGCCCGGGAGGTACTCCGCGGTGAACCAGATGTTGTTGGCGAGGGCGCCCCGATCGATGGCGATGAGCTCCCGCGACGAGGTCGCACCGTCCATGGTGTACGGAATACTCTGCTTGCCGACGGTCACGACCACTTCCGGTCGAAAGGTCCATTCCGCGTACATATCGGTGAAGCGCACGTACACCGGATTCGCCTCCTGTGGATTGAGGTCGACTTCGGCGTGTAGCAAAAGTGATCCGAACATGTACGCCTGCAGTCCCATCCGCAGCCGCCGGACGTTCCATTCCTCGTGGTCGCCCTGATCGGCATCCACAGTTGCAAAGTCTTGCTGGTACCTGCCCCTGAATCGCAGGCGTTGAATGACCCGGTTGTCCTCGTTCCGGTACCACTCTCTGAACGCCCAAATCCGGTCGTATATGGATTCCGGCTTTGCCGTACTTGGGGCTTGCGCCGGCTCACTTCCGTTCTCAGAAGACGTATCTGACGGCATGACCGCGACTGCGGGCGTGAGCGTTGCGGTTGTCTGGGCAGCGACGATGGGTGCATGGCTGGTCAGCGCACAGAGGCAGACCGTTACAACCAGAGGAATCCGCATCAGCCATCAATACCACGGTCATGTTTTCAGCTTGTTACAGCCGTACCGGCGCGCCATTTGTGCAACACGGCGTCAACGGTCTGGTGAGCTTCGGCCAATCCGGCAGCATGCTCGTCACCCACGCGCCGGAGTGCCTCTCGAACGTTCCCGTGGACTTCCGCAAGGCGGAACAGGATCCCGGACTTGCGGCATGTCGCGGCCACGCCGAGCAGAAACTCTACACCGGCGAGGTCCACATGGGGGACGTTGCCCATGAAGAACACGACCAGTCGCGGTGGCGCCGGGCGCGCGTTCATGAGCGCCGACAGGCGCTCGCGGACGTGATCGATGTTGAAGTAGAGGAGTGCACCCTCGCTGCGGACCACGAGCACATCATCGACGCGTTCGTTCTCCGGGTGGCGCGTGAGATCGGCGAAATGCGTCGTGCCGGGCACACGACCAAGTTCGGTCACCCGCGGCCGCGACGCGCGGCCGAGCAGGAGCAGCATCGAGATCGCCACGCCAATCAGCACGCCGTTGAGGAGGCCGGAGCCGAGTACGCCGAGCAGCGCGGCCATCGCGACGGCGAATTCACCGCGACTGAAGTGCCAGATGTGCCGGAGAGTATCGATTTGTACGAGACCGGTCACGGCCACCAGGATGATCGCGGCAAGCACCGGCTGCGGGAGGTTGCGCAGCAACCCGGTGAAGAAGACGGCGACGAGCAGCGTGATGAGCGCCGCCACCAGCCCCGACAGCGGTGTCCGCGCACCAGCGGTTTCATTCACGAGTGACTGCGACATGCCGCCGCTGACCGGGAACGCGCTCCCGAGTCCGGCGACAAGGTTCGCCGACCCGATGGCGAGAAATTCCTGTGTCGCGTCGAGGCGATAGCCGTGCTTCGCTCCGAACATGCGGCCGATGGCCGTCGTTTCCACGGCGGCCAGGACGAAACACGCCATGGCGAGGGGAAGAATCGCGTTGAAGTCGGTGCGAGTCACGATCGGCAGCGACGGCCTCGGCAGCCCCTGCGGCACCTCGCCCAGCAGTGCGACGCCGCGGGCCTCCAGCTGAAAGAGTCCGGCGGCCGCGATGCCGCCAATGACGACGAACAGCGCGACCGGGCGATGCTTCAACACGGTCTTGCCGAGCAGCAGGACCACCAGCGCCGACAGGCCCAGGACGAGTGACGTGAGATTGGTCTGTCCGAGGCCGCTGAAGAAGTGCCCCATGCGATCCCAGAAATCGCCGCCATGGCCGGCGCTGAACCCAAACAGCTTGGGAAGTTGCGTGCTGGCCAGGAACAGCGCCACGCCGCACTTGAACCCGACGAGCACGGTCTCGGAGAAGAAGTTCACAATCGCGCCGGCACGGAGTGCGTATGCGAGGAAGGCGAGGATCGCCACGATCAACGCAGAGCAGGAGGCCAGAGCGGCGTACCGGATCGGATCGTTGCCGGCAATATCGCCGAGCGTCGCGCCGATCAGGAGCGAGATCGCCGATGTGACCGCGATTGCCGTGTGCCGTGAACTGCAGAAGATCCAGAAGACGAGACCGCTGAACAAGCACGCGTAGAGACCGGCCTGCGGAGGGAGGCCGGCGAGCGACGCGTCTCCAATCGCTGAAGGCAGCAGATACGCTGCCAGCGTGATGCCGGCCACCACGTCGGCCCGCAGCCAGCTCCTGTCGTAGGTCGACAGCCAGGCACGTGCGGGTACGGTCATGGGCTACACGTGCCGCCGGCGTTTGACTTTCAACTGCGCCAGGGAGCGCGCCAGAGACGCGTTCACCGATGCCACCTCTTCGTCCGAGATCTTGTCTTGCAGGCGTGCGGCAGCGCGTTGGCGTGCTTCCTCGACCTTGGCCTCGTCGATGTGCTCGGCCGGAATGGCCATGTCGGTGACGATGGCCACGCGATTGGACGTCACCTCGACGACCCCTTCGCCAACGGCCAGAAACGATTCGTGTCCGTCCTTCATCACGATGATCTCGCCCGGCACGATCTGCGTCAGGAGCGGGATGTGCATCGGGTAGACGCCGATCTGCCCCTCGGTTGCAGGCAGCGTCACCATGTTCACGTCTTCTGAATAGACAATCGCCTCGGGTGTCACGATCTCGAGCTTGAGCGTCGCGGCCATGGTCCTCAGCTCTCCCTGACTTCTTCGATGCCGCCCTTCATGTAGAAATTGTCTTCGGCGACGTTGTCGTGCTTGCCATCGAGGATTTCCTTGAATCCACGCACCGTATCGGCAACGGGAACCTGCCGGCCTTCGCGTCCTGTGAACACCTGCGCTGAGCTGAATGGCTGGCTGAGGAACCGCTGGATGCGCCGCGCGCGATAGACCGTCTGCTTGTCTTCCGGCGAGAGTTCGTCCATGCCGAGAATGGCGATGATGTCCTGCAGGTCCTTGAACCGCTGCAGCACCTTCTGCACGCCGCGGGCGACGTCGTAGTGCTCCTGGCCGACGATCTCCGGTGCCAGCGCACGCGAGGTCGAGGCGAGCGGATCGACGGCGGGATAGATGCCCAGTTCCGCGATCGAGCGCTCGAGCACGATGGTGGCGTCGAGGTGCGCGAACGTCGTGGCGGGCGCCGGATCGGTGAGGTCGTCAGCGGGCACGTAGACCGCCTGGAACGAGGTGATCGAACCTTTCTTGGTCGACGTGATGCGTTCCTGCAGGGCACCCATCTCGGCGGCCAGCGTCGGTTGATAACCGACCGCGCTTGCCGTGCGGCCGAGCAGCGCCGAGACCTCCGATCCCGCCTGCGAGAAGCGGAAGATGTTGTCGATGAAGAGCAGCACGTCCTGGTTCTTCTCGTCGCGGAAGTATTCGGTGATGGCCAGGCCGGACAGCGCCACACGCAGGCGTGCGCCAGGCGGCTCGTTCATCTGTCCGTAGACGAGCGCGATCTTCGATGAGCCCAGGTCCTTCTCGTTGATGACACCGGCCGTGGTCATCTCGTGATAGAGGTCGTTGCCCTCGCGCGTGCGCTCACCCACGCCGGCAAAGACCGAGACACCCCCGTGCAGCTTGGCGATGTTGTTGATCAACTCCATGATCACGACCGTCTTGCCCACGCCGGCGCCGCCGAATGCGCCAATTTTGCCGCCCTTGAGGAAGGGGCAGATCAGATCGATCACCTTGATCCCGGTCGTGAGGACTTCAGGTGAAGTGGACTGGTCCACGAGCGATGGCGCGGGGCGATGAATCGGGTAGTACTTCTCGGCCTGCACCGGCCCGCGATCATCGACCGGCGCACCGGTGACATCCATCACGCGGCCCATCACACCGGGCCCGACTGGCATCTGGATCGGTCCGCCGGTGTCCTTGACCTCGAAGCCGCGCTTGAGGCCTTCGGTGCCCGACATCGACACGGTGCGGACCCATCGGTCGCCAAGGTGCTGCTGCACTTCGAGGGTGAGCTTCACCGGCTGCTTCTGCACCGTGAACTCGACGGTCAGCGCATTGGAGATCGCAGGCAGTGAGTCGGGAAACGTGACATCCACCACCGGGCCGACGACTTGCACGATCGTGCCTGTGTTCATACCGATACCTTCAGCATCAATTCGCCTGGCCGCCGGCAATCTCCAGCAGCTCCTGTGTGATGGCTCCCTGACGCAGCTTGTTGTAGTGCAGCGTCAGGTCTTTGATCATCCCGTTGGCGTTGTCGGTGGCGCTCTTCATCGACACCATGCGTGCGCTCTGCTCGCTGGCCTTGGCGTTGAGCAGCACGGTGTAGAGCAGCACGTTGAGGTAGTGACCGAAGAGGTAACTGAGAATGTGTTCAGCGCTCGGCTCGAATCGAAACTCGGTGTTATCGGCGGCAAGGACTTCCTCGGGATCCGCGTCGGGCATCCGGATGCCTTTGATCTCGCCGATCGGCAGGTATTCGAGCGCCATGGCCTGCTGTGTGAGTGTGTTGACGAACCTCGTGGCGACGAGGATGACTTCGTCGACCTCGCCCTTCAGGAACAGATCGCGTGCCATGACGGCGATCGCCCGCGCCTCCACAAAGCGAGGCGTATCGCCGTACGGGAAATCGGCGACGAGCTGCCGGCGAGTGCGCGACACGAACTGCGCGGCCTTGCGTCCCGCGGTGATGAAGAGCGTCGATCGGTGATCGTAGCGGCCGACGAGCCGGAACAGGTTGCTGTTCAGCGCGCCGCACAGTCCTTTGTCCGATGCGATCAGGATGACGAGCCGTTTCTTCACCGGTCGCACTTCGAGCAGTGGATGCGTGAAGTCGACGACTCGCGTCACGGCCCGGCGCTGGATCCGGTAGATCATTCGAATGAAGGGGCGCACGGCGATCGCGGCCTCCTGCGCCTTGCGCATCTTCGAGGCAGCGACCATCTGCATGGCCTTGGTGATCTGCGCCGTGCTGCGGATCGATCTGATGCGCCGCCGTAGCTCTCGAGTGCCAGCCACGACTCAGCTCCACATCCGCTTGAAATCGGCGGCCACTGCCTTGAGCCCGTTCACCAGGTCCTCTTTCAACTCCTTCTCGCGCGCAATCCGCTCGAGCAGGCTGGCTTTCGTCGTCGTCAGGAACTCGGTGAGCCTGTTCTGGAATTCCTTGACTCGCTCGACCGGCACATCGTCCATGTGGCCGTTCTGCACCATCCAGAGCACCGCGACCTGCGTTTCGACCGGCATCGGGTTGTACTGCGGCTGGTTGAAGAGCTCGATGATTCGCTTGCCGCGATCAATCTTTGCCTGCGTTGCGGCGTCGAGATCGGAGCCGAACTGGGCGAACGCGGCCAGCTCGCGGAACTGCGCCAGCTCGCCCTTGAGCCGTCCTGCGACCTGCTTCATGCCCTTGACCTGCGCCGCCGAACCCACGCGGGAGACCGAGATGCCCACGGAGATCGCCGGCCGGATGCCCTGGTAGAACAGGTCGGTCTCCAGGAAGATCTGGCCGTCGGTGATCGAGATGACGTTGGTCGGGATGTACGCCGAGACGTCACCGGCCTGCGTCTCGATGATCGGAAGCGCCGTCAGCGAGCCGTTGCCGAATTTTTCTCCGACTCGCGCGGCCCGCTCGAGCAGGCGGCTGTGCAGGTAGAACACATCGCCGGGATACGCTTCACGGCCCGACGGCCGCTTGAGCACGAGCGACACCTGGCGATAGGCGACCGCGTGCTTCGACAGGTCGTCGTAGACGATGAGGGCGTCCATGCCGTTGTCCATGAACCACTCACCCATCGCGGCGCCGGCAAACGGAGCGAGGTATTGATTTGTCGCCGAATCGGCTGCAGGCGAGTTGACGATGATCGTGTACGGCATGGCGCCGGCTTCTTCGAGGACGGCGATGAGGCGGGCGATCGTCGACTGCTTCTGTCCGATGGCGACGTAGATGCAGTAGAGCGGGCGGTAGTCCTTGTCGCCTCGTGCCTCGGCGTCCCGGTTCAGCCGAGCCTGACTGATGATGGTGTCGATGCAGATCGTGGTCTTGCCGGTCGAGCGGTCGCCGATGATCAGCTCGCGCTGACCGCGGCCGATCGGGATCATCGCGTCGATGGCCATGATGCCGGTCTGCACCGGCTGACTGACCGGCTTGCGGCGCATGATGCCGGGCGCGATCTTCTCGACCGGGTAGGCCACATCGCTGGCGATCGGGCCCTTGCCGTCGATCGGTTCGCCAAGTGTGTTCACCACGCGCCCCAGCAGTCCCTTGCCGACGGGCACCTGCAACAGCTTGCCCGTGGCCTTGACCTCGTCACCTTCCTCGAGGCTGCTGTACTCGCCGAGGATGATGACGCCGACTTCCGTCTCCTCGAGGCTGAGCGCCAGCCCGGTGATGCCACGACCGAGATCGAGCATCTCGTTGAGCATGACGTCGCCGAGCCCCTCGACCTTGGCGACGCCGTCGCCGATCTCGCGAATGACACCGATGTTCCGCTTGACCGCCGTGGCCTTTGCGCCAGCGATCTGCGCCTCGATGTCCTGAATCAGGTTGGCCATGAGTTAACCTCGCACGTCTTTGGGCTCTCGGCTCCGGTCTCTAGGCTCTGGGCTCTCGGTGTCAAGGGTTCAGAACTGCTCTTCGAGATCCGCCAGGCGCGCCTTGATGCTGCCGTCGAACACGTCACTACCGACCGTGATCCGTACCCCGCCCAGCAACCCCGGGTCGTCGGCATACGACGTCAGCAGGCCGCGGCCGTAGAGGCGGGTCAGATCGGACTCGATACTCGTTCGCACTTCGCCAGGAAGCGGGCCTGGGCTCTCGATCTTGGCGCTGCGCGCCGCGCGCTCGATCCTGACCAGGCGATGGAATCGCGACAGGACCTTCAGGCTGCCCTGCCGCCCGGAATCGATCACGCTCTGCACGACCTGCCGGACGCGGTTCTCGTCCAGGCTCCCGTCCACCATGCACAGGTGGAACAGCCGCTTGGCATCGCGCAGCGTTTGCCTTCTGGTTTTCATGATCCAGCACCGAACTGATCACGTAACGGAGTTGGCGGAGGGATCGGATCGACACGGAGCAACGGAGGAACGGAGTTCGAACGGGGGCGGGCCACCGGCGTGACCCTCCGTTCGTCCTCCGTGTCTCCGTTGCTCCGTGTCAAGCCGTTCCCTCCGAACCCCCCGTTACCTGCGGTTCTCTTAGTGAGCCGCCAGTTGCCTCGCGGTTTCCTCCGCCAGCCGCCGCTCGTCTTCCGGCGTCAACACTTTCCCGACGACAGCCGTCGTGGTCTGCACGACGAGGCGGCCCACTTCGCGTTTCAGCTCGGCCAGCATCCGCGCGTGTTCCTGCTCCGATGCCTCGCGTGCTTTCTGCAGAATCTGTTCAGCGGTGGCAATCGATCGCTGGGCCTCCTGTTCCTGCAGGCGCTTGGCGATATCACGCGCCTCGGCAATGAGTTTGGCTGACTGCGCCTGCGCCTCGGCCATCACGCCTTGACGCTGCGACTCGATGTTGGCCAGTGCAGCGTTGATTTTCTCGGTATTGGCCAGGCCCGCCGCAATCTGCTGGCGCCGCGCTTCCAGCATGCGCAGCACTGGACGATAGGCGAGCCAGTAGAGCGCTGCGCAGACGATCGCAAAGCTCACGAACTGCGCCGTCAGGTGGTGCCAGCTCACGCCGAACGTTCGAGCGATCTCCTCGACCGGTCCGCCGCCGGCCTCCTGCTGCAGCATCAAGGCAAGCACGCTCATGAATGCACCCTCGCTATAAGGCTCTCGGCTCTCGGCTCTTGGCTCTCGGCTCTTGGCTCTCGGCTCTTGGCTCTTGGCTCTTGGCTCTCAGTTCTCGGCTTTCGGCAAGGCCAGAGCCAGAGCCGAAAGCCCAGGCCGCCGTCCTCACTGCACGAGGAACAGGGCGTAGAACACGATCGCTTCGGCGAAGGCGATGGACAAAATCGATTGCACGAGAATCGGCGTCGCCGCGCCCGGATTCCGTCCAACCGCCTCGGACGCCTTCATCCCGATGAGTCCCACGGCGAGAGCCGCGCCGAGAACCGCAAGACCTACATGCAGGTTGCCGATCATGTCGTCTGTTCCTTCCTCGATAGTTCGCCGCACGCCGAGGCAATCGATCCTCGCAGCGTCAGTGGTGCGCGGCGGATCCTTCCTCGTGATGCTGGCAAATCAGCAGCGTGAACACAGCGGTCAGCAACATGAACACCAGCGCCTGAACCAACCCGACGAGCAGCTCCAGAAAGTAGAAGGGAATCTGAACCAACCACGCGATGTATGGCACCTGGGCCATCGTTTCCAGCATCGTCTCACCGGCGAAGACGTTTCCGTAGAGACGAAAGCTGAGGGAGACCGGGCGGAACAGGATCGAGATCAGCTCGAGTAGCCCGGCGGCGAAGAACACGACGATCATGAGCACCTTCAGCGCGCCCGTCGTCGATCCCTTCGGGGCAAACATCTCCTTGAGAAAGCCCATCGGGCCGAGGGCGCGAAGACCCCACACGAGCCACAGGGCGAAGAACGTCAGCGCCATTGCCAGCGTCAGGTTGACGTCGGCGTTGGCGCCGCGGAACAGCGGTTCCTCGATCACGAAGCCCTCAGCTGTGTGATGGCCCCATCCCATCGAGCCGACACCGGGAATCAGGCCGACCCAGTTGGCGGCGAGGATGAAGATGAAGACGCTCGCGAAGAACCAGAACGTCTGCTTGGCCAGGCGCTCGCCGAGCAGCCCCTCCAGGAATCCGTAGAGGCTCTCGACCAGCCACTCGAGAAAGTTTTGCGATCCATCCGGAACCTCTTTCATGTGGCGCGTGGCGACCTGCGCGAACACGATGAGGCCGATGGCGACCACCCAGGTCACGACCATCGAGTTGGTAATCGGGAAGCCGAGCGGCCGTGCGATCTCCACGGCACTCTGCGACAGCCGATGATGTTCCTGCGCCCAGGCGAGGTCGCTCGTACAGAACGCGCCCACTACTGTCAACGTCACGAGAACGAGACGTGTCAGGTTGCGGCGCATCAGGTCCTC
Source organism: Acidobacteriota bacterium (assembly GCA_032156805.1). Classification (GTDB taxonomy): domain Bacteria; phylum Acidobacteriota; class Vicinamibacteria; order Vicinamibacterales; family UBA2999; genus Gp6-AA40. The sequence goes on along the minus strand of JALDXQ010000032.1, from coordinate 12,863 downwards.
ATCCGCCCAGCGCGATGGTCACGGCCACCAGCACGAGCCCGATGCCAACCATCAGAAGGCCGGGGCCCACGCCCGGCCGGCCGGTATGAGCACCGAGCGTCCATCCGCACATGAACAGAATGACGATGGCGATGGCGTTGGACGCTCTCATCGCCACGCCTGCCTGCGGTACCACGAGGAAGGGGAGGACGATGGGAAGCGTCGAGAGGAACACCAGGAGGAAGACGCCGAGGGCGCCTACGAAGTCCCGCCGCTCCAGCATCGAGATGGCTGGTGATTGCCACTGACGTAGTCGCTGCCGCAGGGTCTCGACCTCGGTTGGCGTCAGTACGGCCGACACGGGCGATGGCAGCGCAGTCAGGATCAGGCCGTGCGAGAGGTCCTGGTCATGGTTTTCACGGATGGCGCGCAGCATTTGCAGGCCGCGGGCTCGTCCAACGAAGCTGGCGATGAGATAAAACGCCGCATCGACGATGCCCCACGCCAGGTTGCAGCCGAGCGCCGCCACCAGGACCTCGCGCGTCTCTGCCTGACCGCCCTCCGCGACGCTGATCGAGCTCGTGAAGGTCAAGACCATGATGACGCCGAACAGAATCTCGGTGGTCCGTTCGAGCGGATCGAGAACGGCGACCGCGTTGTCCATGTGCTCAGGTCCGAAGCGTGGAGCACACCTTGTGCCACGTGGCGGCCCGACTCGGTGCGTGAACGATGGCGGCCATTTGGCCACAACGGCCGCCTTCCGCACGCTGAAGCTCTCAGGTTGCGGACATCCGCGACTTCAGCGGGGTGGGTATGGCCTCCGTCAATCCGGAGCCCCTCCAGCCCGTTGGAGCAGTTGTTGGGGTCCTCCGACGATCGCTTCATCGATGACGGCAAAACTCCAGCATCGAGAAACGGTGTGAGCGTGCCGCCGCCTGGTAGCGCTGGCACACGATGTGCTCCGGCCACCAGCCATGAACACAATGGAGACGTCCATACGTTTCGATGTGATCAGCGCTCGCATAGCCCGCTTGACAGGACAGTTGGCTTCCTCAGCCATTGGCCTAGGGCCGGACATGGTCGATGAAATCATCAGCGACGTCCTTCGGCAGATATGCGACGTCGTGGAAGCCGACTACGCGGTGCTCGAGACGCTCTCCGAGGACGCGACGGCACCTGGCCCGCGGCGGGCGTGGAGCCGCCATGACACTCCTGTCGACGAGAACCCTGCCGCAACGATTTCGATAGCGGCCCCGAATGGGTGCCATTTCACGCTGGCGATTGGACCGGCCGGCTGTCGCTCGGCCTCGTCGGAGATCGTTGCCGACCCCCTGCGCGCCCTGGCCCATGTCATGGTGCTCATCATCCTGCGCGCGCAGCAGGCCGAGGAGCTGGAGCGGATCAAGTTCACGCTGGGGTCGCGGATTGGTATGCAGGCGAGTCGCGCGTTCAATGGAGGCTGGGACTCGGACGAGTTCGAGAACATCATCGGCGACAGTCCCGCACTGCGCTTCGCGATTGCACGGGTCCAGGAAGTGGCGCCGACCGATGCCTCCGTGATGCTGCTCGGCGAGACCGGCACGGGCAAGGAACTGTTTGCACGTGCCGTGCACAATCGCAGTCCGCGCCGCGGGCGGCCGTTCGTGAGCGTCAACTGCGCGGCGCTCCCCTCCACGTTGATCGAAACGGAGCTCTTTGGTCACGTTCGAGGGGCGTTTACCGGTGCGGTGGCGACGCGGCAGGGCCGGTTCGAGCTGGCCGATGGTGGCACGCTCTTCCTCGACGAGATTGGTGACCTCCCGGCGGACGTGCAGGCGAAGCTGCTACGTGTCCTGCAGGAAGGCCAGTTCGAGCGCGTGGGCTCGTCGCAGTCGCGCTGGGTCGACGTCCGCATCGTGGCCGCCACCCATCACGACCTGGAGTCGGCGATGCGGGAAGGGCGTTTCCGGGCGGATCTGTATTACCGGCTCAACGTGTTTCCGATCGTGCTTCCGCCGCTGCGCGATCGGCTCGAGGATCTGCCGCGGCTGGTGTGGTACTTCGTCAATCGGCGTCAGCGGGCGCTGAATCGCAAGTTCACGAACATCCCTGACGGCGTGTTCGACGCGTTGCAGGCCCGAACGTGGCCCGGCAACATCCGCGAACTCGCCAACGTGATCGAGCGGGCGATGATTCACTCCGCCGGTGGCACGCTCGTTCTCGACGAGATGCCGGCGCCGCAGCCATCCGCCTCGCTCCGGGAGGCGGGCACGCTCGAAGAAATGGAACGGCAGTACGTCGAGGACGCGTTGCGGCGTTGTCGATGGCGCATCAACGGGCGCGGCAACGCTGCCGAAGTCCTGGGACTCCATCCGAACACGCTGCGCAATCGAATGAAGAAGTTTGGTATTCAGCGACCGAAGGGGCCAGTGCCTTTCAATCCCGGGCGCCTCTCCGCGTGATGCGACGGGATCAACGGTGTTCGCGAGAGCCGCTCACCATCCGTGGTGAGTAGCGCGGTCAATCCTCGCGGATCTGTCCGGCAACGACGCGGTACAGCACTTGCTGACCTGGAGCGATTGTGTGGTGCCGTATACAACTCCGCCGAGAGAGTGGCCGTCTCGTGGTGCACCTGGCCGGACATCTCAGCGAAGCGCAGGTTCCTGAGCTTCTCGCGGCCTGTGCGGAGGCCGCATCACCGCTGATCGAGCTCGAGGAGCTCGTATCGGCCGACTCTGTGGGGCTCGACGCCCTCGAACGAATCGAGCAGCGCGGCGCGCAACTGGATGGTCTCCTCGAGTATCTGCGGTTCGAGCTCGACGCCCTGAGCCGCAAACGCGTGTGACGCGGGTCTCTTGCAGAAAGAAGGACTGAGCATGGGAGCGGACGCAAGACGAACGGTGTTCGCCGCCGTCGCCGTGGCGGCAGCATTCTGTGTGGCGTGTGAGGAGCCTCCGGCGGCCGCTCCTCCACCGCCCGAGGTTTACGTGACCGGCGTGACGCAGCGGGACGTGCCGGTGTACCTCGAGCTGGTGGGACAGGCCGAGGGATTCCAGGACGTCGAGATCCGGGCGCGCGTCGAAGGGTTTCTCGAGACGGTGAACTTCCAGGAAGGCACCTTCGTGAAACAGGGTGACCTGCTGTACACCATCGATCGTAAACCGCTCGAGGCGATCGTTGCCGAGGGGAAGGCGAGCCAGGCGACCGCCGAGGCGCGCCTGGCGAAAGCCAACAATGACGTCAACCGCTATACGCCGCTTGTCGCCAAGCAGGCGGTGAGCAAGCAGGAGCTCGATAACGCGCTGGCCGAACAGGACGCGTCGCGCTCACAGGTCGACGCCGCGAAGGCCTCCGTCGAGAAGGCTACGCTGGATCTCGGCTACACACGCGTGAGCTCGCCGATCACCGGTCTGGTCGGAACAACACAGGTCAAGCCTGGCAATCTGGTCGGCCGCGGCGAGAGCACGCTCCTCACGACGATCTCGCAGATCGATCCAATCCTCTTCAAGGTTGGCGTGACCGAAGCGGACTACCTCCGCGTGGCGCGGCAGGTCACGGCCGCGGGCAAGTCCTCAGGCGGATCCCGCGAGGGCATCGAGCTGACGCTGGCCGACGGCACCAAGTATCCGCAGACCGGCAAGATCAACACGGTCGACCGCGCCGTCGACCCTAGTACGGGCACGCTAGGAATGGAGCTCGTCTTCTCCAATCCGCAGCAGATCCTGAGGCCCGGGCAGTTCGGGCGAGTCCGGATCCTGCTCGACACCAGGCGAGGGGCCCTCCTCGTCCCGCAGCGGGCCGTGCAGGAACTCCAGAGCATCTTCAGCGTGGCCGTCGTCGAGGGCGACAAGGTCGCGTTTCGCAACGTCAAGGTCGGCCCGAGAGTGGACTCGCTCTGGGTGATCGAAGACGGCCTCAAGGCTGGCGAGCAGGTCGTCGTCGAAGGACTCCAGCGCATTCAGGACGGCATGACCGTGTCCGCCAAGCCGGCTCCGGCAGCGCCGGCCAGCAGTGCGGCGCCCACCGCCGTCGAGGCGAAATAACCATGGCCCGCTTTTTCGTCAATCGTCCCATCGTCGCGATGGTGATCTCGATCATCACCGTCCTGCTCGGTCTCGTCGCGATGTCGGGGTTGCCGATCTCGCAGTACCCGGAAGTCGTGCCCCCGATGGTGCAGGTGACGACGACGTTTGTCGGCGCCAGCGCCACCGACGTCGAGGCTTCGGTCGCCACGCCGCTCGAACAGCAGATCAACGGCGTGGAAAACATGATCTACATGAAGTCGACCAACGCCAACGACGGCACGTTGACGCTGAAGGTCTCGTTCGAGGTCGGGTCGAACCTCGACATGAACAACGTCCTCACGCAGAACCGCGTGTCGCAGGCGCAGCCGCAGATGCCGCAGTCGGTGAAGAACTACGGCGTGTCGGTGAAGAAGGCGCTGGCGTTTCCGCTGCTCGTCATCTCCGTCAAGTCGCCGAAGGGCACCTACGACAGCGCGTTTCTGTCGAACTACGCCACCATCAACATCAACGACTTCATCGCGCGCATCCAGGGCGTCGGCCAGATCAACCTGTTCGGTGGCAGCGACTACGCCATGCGCATCTGGCTGCGTCCGGATGTCATCGGGCGATTGGGGATCACGATCCCCGACATTGCCAACGCCATTTCGCAGCAGAACCAGTTGACGCCTGCTGGTCAGATCGGCGGCCCGCCCGCGCCGCAGGGCACTGAGTACACGTACACGGTGCGCACGCAGGGTCGTCTTCTGAGCGAAGAGGAGTTCGCCAACATCATCGTCCGGACCAATCCCGACGGGTCCGAGGTCCGCCTGAGAGACGTGGCTCGGCTCGAGCTCGGCACGATGCTCTACAACGCGGTCGGCCGTCACGACGGCCAGCCGTCCGCGGTCATCGCGGTCTTCCAGATTCCTGGCACCAACGCGCTCGACGTCGCCAATCGCGTGAAGGCGACGATGGCCGATCTGTCGACGCGATTCCCGCGCGACATGGAGTATCTGGTCTCGCTCGACACCACGCTGCCGGTCGTCGAAGGCATCACGGAAATCGAGCACACGCTGTTCGAGGCCGTCGCGCTCGTCATCATCGTCGTGTTCGTGTTCCTCCAGAACTGGCGCGCCACGCTCATCCCCCTGATGACGGTCCCGGTATCGCTCGTTGGCGCGTTCATCTTCTTCCCGATGCTCGGGTTCTCGATCAACGTGCTCTCGCTGCTCGGCCTCGTCCTTGCCATCGGCATCGTCGTGGACGATGCGATTGTCGTGGTCGAGGCGGTGATGCATCACATCGAGCATGGGATGCAGCCGAAGGAGGCGACCATCAAAGCGATGGAAGAAGTGTCGGGTCCGGTCGTCGCGATCGGCCTCATCCTCGCGGCCGTGTTCGTTCCAGTCGGCTTCATGGGAGGCCTCACCGGACAGTTGTACCAGCAGTTTGCGATCACGATCGCGCTGTCGGTGCTCCTGTCGGTCATCAACGCGCTGACGCTGAGCCCGGCGCTGGCGGCGCTGCTCTTGAAGCCCAACACGGGCAAGAAGTCCTTCCTCACGCCTTTCTACAACTGGTTCAACCGGGTGTTCGGCTGGACCACTGACCGCTACGTCGGCTTCGCCGGCATCCTCATTCGCAAGTCGCTCCGGAGCGTGGCGTTCATTGCCATCCTCTGCTACGTGACCTACGCGTTGGTGCAGCGCATTCCCGGCGGCTTCGTGCCCGAAGAAGATCAGGGTTACCTGATGGTGAACGCGTTGCTCCCGGACGCAGCATCGCTCGAGCGGACCGACGCCGTCATGCGCAAGGTCGAAGCCGTCCTTGCGAAGAACGAGGCGATCGAAGGTTACAACACCGTGACCGGCTTCTCGCTGCTCACCGGCGCGTACTCGTCGAACATGGGCTTCTTCTTCGTGCAGCTCAAACCGTGGGAAGAGCGCACCACCGCGGAGTCGCACGCCAACGGCGTGGTCGCCGCGCTCAACCGCGCGTTTGCTCAGACGATTCCCGAGGCTGGCGTCGTCGCATTCGGCGCCCCTGCGATTCCGGGACTCGGCACCGGCGCCGGCTTCACGATGCAGCTTCAGGACCGCAGTGGCGGGTCACCGGACTATCTCGCGCAACAGACCGCCCGCTTCATCGAGGCTGCCAGGAAGCGCCCGGAGATCGCCCGAATCGCCAGCCTCTATCGGGCGGAGGTCCCGCAGATCTATGCGGACATCGACCGCAGCAAAGTGCTCAAGGCGGGTGTGCCCCTCGGTGACGTGAACACCACGCTCGGCGCGCTGCTCGGCAGCTCGTACATCAACGACTTCAACCGGTTTGGCCGCGTCTACAAGGTGTACTTGCAGGCCGAGCCGGAGTTCCGGCAGGACCCGAAGCAGCTCGGTTTGTTCTTCGTGAAGAACCAGAAAGGCGGCATGGTGCCGCTCGACACGCTGCTCTCGACCGGGCCGGCCGCCGGTCCGGAGTTCACCAACCGCTTCAACCTGTTTCGTTCGGCGGAGCTCACGGGTGTGCCGGCCGAGGGCTACTCGTCGACGCAGGCGCTCGATGCACTCGAAGCGACCGCGCGCGAGGTGCTCCCGCCGGACATGAGCTTCGACTGGGCTGACATGTCCTTTCAGGAGCGCCGGGCACCGGGTGTCGCCGTCGTGTTCGGGCTGGCCATCTTCCTCGTGTTCCTGATCCTCGCGGCGCAGTACGAAAGCTGGGGGCTGCCGTTCAGCGTCCTGCTCGGCACGCCGTTCGCCGCGTTCGGCGCGTATCTCGGTCTCTACCTGGCGCGCCAGTTCCTGGGCCCGAGCTACGTGAACAACGTCTTCGCGCAGATCGGTCTGATCATGCTCATCGGTCTCGCCGCGAAGAACGCCATTCTCATCGTCGAGTTCGCGAAGATGGAGCACGACGCGGGCAAGCCGCTCGTCGAGGCAGCGCTGAACGCTGCCAAGCTTCGTTTCCGCCCGATTCTCATGACGGCATTCGCGTTCATCCTTGGTGTGGTTCCACTCCTCACGGCGAGCGGCGCCGGTGCCGAGGCACGGAAGGTGATGGGCATGACGGTGTTTTCAGGAATGCTCATCGCGACGATCCTTGGCGTGCTGCTCATCCCGATGCTGTATGTCGTCATCGAGAAATTCATCGGCGCCAAGAAGCCCGCTGCGGAACCGTCGCCCACCACGCCGCCGGCGTTGGCTGCCGGGCATGGGCACGGGAGCCACTGAGATGGTGAACCCCGTCATGCCAGTGCGTCTGCTGGCGCTGGCCAGCCTCGGAGTCCTGTCGGCCGGATGTCTCGTCGGCCCCAACTACATGCGGCCGGAGATGCCGTCACCGCAGCAGTTCCGGTTCGTCGAGGGCGCGCAGGCCGAGTCGCTCGCCGACGCGCCCTGGTTCAAGGTGTTCGACGACCCTGCGTTGCAGGCACTCATCAAGGATGCGATCACCAGCAACCTCGATCTGCGCGCCGCAGTCGCGCGCGTCGAGGAGATGCGCGCGCGCGCCGGCATCGCCAAGTCGTACCTCTATCCGCAGGTCGATGGTGCCGCCAGTTACCGCGCGCGCGGCGCCACCAGTGCAGAGCCGGAGCCTGACGGTGTGGACGACGAGGACACCTTCCACCAGAACACCAGTTATGGATTCCAGTTGGCGTGGGAGCTCGATCTGTTCGGTAAGCTCCGGCGGCAGAACGAAGCGGCACTGGCCCTGGCCCTGGCCAGCGAACAGGCCCGGCGCGGCGTGATGGTCACGCTGGTCGGCGACGTGGCCTCGAGTTATTTCCTCCTGCGTGAGCTCGACATCCAGCTTTTCATCGCACGGCGAACGCTCGATATCAACAACCAGACGGTGCAGTACTTTCAGGACCGCCTCGATGGCGGCGTGTCGAACCGGCTCGAGCTCGATCGCATCCGCGCGCTTCGCGCGCAGACGGCTGCGACGATTCCCAATATCGAGAATCAGATTGCTGTGGTCGAGAACGAGATCTCGCTGCTCCTCGGCCGGCCGCCGGGGCCGATCGTGCGGGATCCCGCGGACCAGAACGTGGCTCTGCCGCCACCGGTTCCGCCCGGTCTCCCGGTGGCACTGCTCGAGCGGCGACCTGACGTCGCCGAGGCCGAGCAGTTCCTCGTCGCTGCCAATGCCGACATCGGCGCTGCCAAGGCGCTGTTCTACCCGACGATCTCCCTGACCGGCTTCCTCGGCGGCATCAGCGGCGATCTGACGACGTTTCTCGGTGGCAGCGGCGGGATCTGGTCCGCGGGTGCCGGGCTCCTGCAGCCGATCTACAACGGGGGACGGCTGCGCCGGAACAGCGAGGCCGCGCAGGCGCGATTCGATCAGGCGCTGGCGCTGTACCAGAAGTCGGCACTCAATGCCTACCGCGAGGTCGCCGATGCGCTGGTCTCGATTCAGAAGCTCGCCGAGAGACGGGCGCAGCACGAAGATGGCGTCGCGAATCTGACCGATGCAGCCGATCTGGCGCGCGCCCGCTACGATTCAGGGCTGGCCAGCTACATCGAGATCCTGACCGCGGATCAGGACCTGTTCGAGCAGCAGCTGCTCGTAGCGCAGACGCGTGGAGAAGAGTTCCGCGCGCGCGCCGAGCTCTATCGCACGCTCGGTGGAGGCTGGCAGCCATAGGGACTCGCAACGCCCAACTCCCAAAAGGATTCGATGTGGAGGTTGGGAATTGGGAGTTGGGATTTGACGGATAGTGCATTTGAGAAGGGCGAGCGATGGCTAAGGACAAGAAGAAAGACAAAGACAAGGAAGAGAGTAACGGAAAGCTGAAGACGAAAGACTACGAGAAGGAACTGGTCAAGCTGCAGGGCGAGCTCTGCCTGCTGCAGGAATGGGTGAAGGCGAAGGGCCTCAGGGTCATCGTCGTCTTCGAAGGACGGGATGCGGCGGGAAAGGGCGGAACGATCAAGGCCATCACCGAACGTGTCAGTCCCCGTGTGTTCCGCCTGGTCGCGCTGCCTGCGCCCTCCGATCGCGAGAAGAGCCAGATGTACCTGCAGCGCTACATGCAGCACTTTCCGGCCGCCGGCGAGATCGTGATTTTCGACCGCAGCTGGTACAACCGCGCGGGTGTCGAGCACGTGATGGGCTTCTGCAGCCAGGAACAGTACGAGCGGTTCCTCGAGCGCGCCCCGGAGATCGAGAAGTACATCGTCGATGGCGGCATCATCCTCGTCAAGTTCTGGCTCGAGGTCGGGAACAAGGAACAGGAGCGCCGCTTCAAGGCGCGCATGACCGACCCGCTGCGGCAGTGGAAATTGAGCAACATGGACCTGCCCTCGCGAGCCAAATGGTACGAATACTCGATGGCGCGTGATGCCATGATGAAGGCCACCGACACCAAATGGGCACCCTGGTACATCGTCCGATCGGACGACAAGAAGCGCGCACGTCTCAATTGCATTTCGCATCTCCTGAACCTGATCCCGTACAAGAAGGTTGACAGGCCGAAGGTCAAGCTGCCGAACCGATCGAAGAAACACGCGTACGACGATGAGGCATCGATCGCCAAGCGGAACTTCGTGCCGGAGATCTATTGATCAGAGCGAGGCCCGCAGGGGCAGCGTCGATGAGCAGAACATGTCCGGCTGCTCGTGAGACAGCAGGCTTGCTGCTGGCGCTGGTGCTCGCCGCCGGCACCGTCGCCGCCCAGCCACAGCCGGCGACGCTCCCGGCGCTGCCGAGCGTGGCCGTGCTCGACGCTGAGCCGTCTGGCGAGTCATTCACGCTCACCTACTTCAATCGTCCGATCGTCGTCCTGCGCGCCCGCGTTCTCGGCCGTCCGCCGGCCGAGCGCGCGGCGATTGCCGTTCGCGTACTCGACGGTCTGGTGGCCGAGAGGTCGACCGAACCCGTCGAGTCGCGCTCGATCGAGCAGGGCTCGCTGATCTTCGTCGGATCGCGGGTGGTGTTCGGGTTGGCCCCGGCCGACATCGATGAACTCGCCGGCGAGACGCTCGAGGGGACGACGGCGCTTGCTCTGACACGGCTGCGCCAGGCTTTTGGCGAGGCGCAGGAAGCGCATACGCCCGCCGAGCTCGTCCGCGCCAGCGTGATCGCCCTCATCGCGATTGTCATCGGCGTCCTGCTGCTGTGGGTAATTGGACGGGCGCGAACCGTCGTGTCGAACAAGCTCGTGGCGGTCTCTGAGTCGACGGTAGCGAAATCGGGGCTCGCCGACATCGATTCCCTGCGGGCGTCGCGGCTCCTCGACCTCCAGCGCGGTCTCGTGACCACGATCACGGTGGGGCTGCAGGCCATCGTGGTGTACGGGTTCGTCAGCTTCATCCTGGAACTGTTCCCCTACACGCGGCCCTGGGGGGAATCGCTCAACGGATTCCTGCTGCGAACGCTGAGAAACCTGGCGCTCGGCGCGGCGGAGGCGGTGCCGGGTTTGTTCACGGTCGTGGTGATCCTGCTCGTCGCGCGGCTGATGGTGCGCCTCCTCCGCATGTGGTTTCGGGCGGTCGAGCTCGGGCGCGTCACCCCCCGCTGGATCTATCCGGAGACTGCCCAGCCCACCCGGCGGATTCTCACCACGCTGGTGTGGGTGTTTGCCGTCATCGTCGCGTATCCCTACATGCCGGGCAGCGAGACCGACGCGTTCAAGGGCGTGAGCGTGTTCCTTGGCTTGATGCTGACTCTGGGATCGAGCGGGCTGGTGAACCAGATCGTCAGCGGCTTCACGGTGACCTATTCACGTGCCTTGCGGGTCGGGGACTTCGTCCGCATTGGTGACGTGGAAGGTGCCGTCATCCATCTCGGCGTCCTGTCCACCAAGATCAAGACGCTCCAGCTCGAGGAAGTGACGATTCCCAACGCTGTTGTTGCCGCTCAGATGACGACCGACTATTCCCGGTTTGCCGATGCGGAGGGAGTGTTCACCTCGACGTCTGTGACGATCGGCTACGACGCCCCATGGCGCCAGGTGCAGTCGCTGCTGCTGCTCGCCGCTGGGCGAACACCCGGCCTGCGCCGCGAGCCCGCGCCACGCGTGTTCCAGGCGTCGCTCGAAGACTTCTACGTGAAGTACAGTCTCTGGGTGTCGCTGGAGCGCCAGGAATCGCGCATCATCACGCTCGATGCGCTCCACGCGAACATCCAGGATCTGTTCAACGAGTTCGGGGTCCAGATCATGTCCCCCAACTACCTTGCCGATCCGGCCGCGCCGAAAACGGTCGCAAAGAAGGACTGGTACGCCGCCCCCGCCCGAATCGACGGAACAGGAAACCAGGTTGGTACGTAGTGTCCGGCAGCTCCATGTTCGTCCGAGTCTTCAGTAAGACCGGCCGCAACAAGACCCGCGCCTTCTGTGGATTCAGATCCAGCGACGCGACCAGTCCCAGTTTGTCATCGTCCACTTCGACGTTGCGGCCGACGCGCCTCACGCGGGTCGGACGAGAGCAGGCGCAAATCTTCTCGTCGAGCTGACCGCACTCGTGGTTGGTCGGGCGGCGGCCCACTTGGCCATTGCAGAAATTCTCTTCGCGGTCCGCGGTCAGAACCGTCTGACCTCCTCCGCGTAGTCGATTCCCCGCGGGCCGCCTGGCAGTGTGAACTCGATCATCGGATGCTCAGTGGCGCGCTCGATCAATTCCGCAAGCGCAGAGAACCGATCCGACCGCACCTGACGCCGCAGGTCAGTCTCGCTTGTCCAGTTCTCGAGGTACTGGATCACGACGAGCGCGCCCATCTCGGTCGAGACCGAGCAGCCCGCGCAGCCGGGCGCCACGCGCGTCTTCAACATCAACGACTGCAGGGTGGCGGTAATCGACTGCGCCTCACCCGGAGGCACACGCCACCTGACTTTCATGCAGACCGGTACCGGTTCCATCCTCGCTTCCCTGGCATCGCGGCGAAATCGAAGGATCGGGCGTGATGAGTTGCAGGCCGCGTGCCACGAGTGGAAAGGGACGGCCGAGCGTGGGCGCTGCCGTTCACGAACTAGCGGCTCTGGTGTGGCTCCGGGGCGTTGGAGGGGCTCCATTATCTCGGAGCAGGCCGGGCGCGCCCGATGGAGTGCAACCGGCGTGTGGCGGAGCGCCCTCCTCCGACCGCGCGCGTTTCTGCGTGTCTTCCGTCTGGTGGCGTTAACGTGGCACGCCCCGTGCTGAAGCAGTCGATACATGTCTTCGTCTGCGCGAACCCCAGGGATCGACGGCACCGACTGGCCACGCTCGCTCGCGGCCTCGTGCGGGTCGCGGGAGTGTCGCTGGCCGGCAGCGCCCTGTTCACGTCGATATCGGTGCTGTCGCTCGATGCACAACAGAAGACCGTTGATCATCGGCTTCCACAACGATGCGGCCGGCCGATCGCTCAGCGTGCTGCAGGACGTCTACAAGTCGGAGTCCGACACCAACCAGCGTAACCAGGCGATCGGTGCCCTGATGCTGGCCTACGGCTACATCAAGGGCAACTGGCAACAGGCGGTTGACCTCTACACGCGGCAGTGCTCGATCGGCGTCAACGCCAGAGACCTGGCCACCAGGGCTGCGATGCTGGCGGCGGGTGGAAAGAACCCGGTCACCGGCGAGCAGGTGATGGACGCGAGCAAGGTTCCCGGTGTGCTGGCCGTGATGGCGACGGCCGGTCTGTATGACGACTCAGGCAAGTGGCTCTACCACACGGGACTGCCGGCCAAGAGCGGCGTAGGCGGCGGCCTCATCGCGGTGTCACCCGGCAAGTTCGGCATAGCCGCCGTGTCACCGCCGCTCGATGACGCGGGGAACAGCGTGCGCGCGCAGCGGGCAATCCGGGGCCCCCGCGGCGCACGCCTGCGCCGTGGGGTGGAAGTCGCCGCCATCTCAAACTCCCTCGGGGGCAATCCGTTGGCCCCATCGGCACGTTAGTGGAGGTCTCAATGTTGAAAAGAGG